>CANJOT010000297.1 GCA_947475815.1 Burkholderiales bacterium
CGGCTGCAAAACCTCGTCAATGAGGGCCTGCGGTTTCTTGATCTGCTTGATCTGTTTGCGCAAGCCACTAACGGGTTTGGATATTTTCTTCATTTGCTGCCCTGGAAAAAGCACGTCAATATTTTGAATTACAAAAATTCGTTCGATCAATCTGTTTGCGTCAACCTCAGCGATCAACTCTCATCCAACGGCGGATGGCCGAGCTCATCGTTCGCGCATCGCCTCCGACAGCGTCTTGATCACTGGCTTGGTCAAATACTTGAGTACGGTATTGGTGCCGGTACGGATTTCCGCAGTTGCGGTCATGCCCGGCTGCAACGCAATTTTCTCGTTGGGTCGGCTGCTAAAATGGCGGCTGTTGATGCGCACCTGTGCACGGTAATAAGGCTGCTCGTTCGGCTTAATATCTTCGTTGAGCGTATCGGGACTCAGATAGCTCAGTGTGCCGTCGAGCGTGCCGTAGATGGTGTAATCATAGGCATCGATCTTCACCGTGACCGGCAAGTCGGGGCGCAGATAGCCAACATCCTGCGGACGAATTCTCACCTCAACGATCAGGTCATCTTCCGCCGGCACCAGTTCAAGCAACTCCTCGCCGGGCTTCAACGACGCGCCCACGGTGGTGACGCGCACGTTTTTTACCGTACCGGCCATGGGTGCACGCAACTCGGTATGATCCAGCGCATCCTTACGCCCGGTCATGGTTTGCATCACACTCCCCAACTCGCCCTCGGCCTGCGCGAGTTCGGCCTGTGCGTCCTGAAAATACTTATTGCCACGGCTGATCACTTGCGACTCAATCTCGGCAACCTGACGTTGCAGTCGCAAGATATCGGTTGCACTGATATCCCCCGCCGCCAGCAAGGGCTCGTTCATCGCCAGTTCTTTCTTGACCAGACCTAGCGTTTTTTGCAGCGCCTTCAAATCCTCATGCAAAGCAGTGCGGCGTTTTGAATACAAGGCTTCCTGCACGGTCATCAAGTCGGGGTATTCCGCAATCTCGGGAGGGAACTTCAGCGGCTTGTCGGTGATTTCAGCGCGCAAGCGCGCCACCTGTGCCTTCAGGGCAAATGCCTTAGCGCGTGTTTCAAGATAGGCCGCCTGTGATCGCGTACGCTCGAGCACCGCCAGCAACTGGCCCTTGGTGACGATATCCCCCTGTCTAACCATCAACTTCTCGACCACGCCACCGTCAAAGGTTTGCACCACCTGGCTGCGACTGCTGGAGATCACCTGGCCACTGCCACGGGTGATGCGAGCGAGTTCGGCCTGCCACGCCCACGCGATAAAGACCAGTATGGAAAAAATGCTCACCCACAAAATGCGGCGGTGGCCGCCGACCTCAACGTGTTCACTCATGCCGCCTCCGCCTGCGCGCGTGACACGGTTGGCGTGGACTGCACGGCCTCCTTGTTTTGCATTAATTTGGCCAACACCGCATCACGCGGGCCATCCATCGCGATCTTGCCGCGATCCATCAAAATGATGCGGTTCACATGACGCAGCAGGTTGTTCTTGTGCGTCACCATGACCAACACATCGCCCGGCGCCACCGCGCCAATCAGCAATGCCGTGACCTGCTCTTCAAGCGGGCCGTCAATCGACGATGTCGGTTCATCGAGCAGCAAAATACCCCGCTTCGACATCAGCAAACGGGTCAGTGTGACCAACTGCCGCTGCCCCCCGGACAAACCGAGACCGCCTTCGCTGATGTGAAGGTGAAGACCCTTCGGGTGGGCACCGATCACACGGTCCAGTCCGGTGGCACGCGCTGCGGTCAGGATCAATTCATCACCCGGGTCTTGCATACCGATGATCAGATTCTCGCGCAAGCTGCCGTTGAACAGGCGCGCATCCTGCGGGAGGTAATGAATGTTGCGCCGCAGATACTCAGGGCTCAGGTGCGCGCAATCGACACCATCGAGAAAGACGCGTCCCTGCGATGGGCGATAGAGGCCTGAGAGCAATTTCAGCAGCGTGGATTTACCCGATCCAATTGCGCCGATAACGGCAATGCGGTCCCCGGGCCTCACGGTCAGTGCCGCAATATCGATCGCCTCGTGTTGCTGCTCGTAGGAGAAATGAACCTCCTCCAAGCGCAGCTCCAGATTGCAGGTTTCGGGACTGATGACCTGACCGTCTTCCACTTCGCCATCAATGGGGGAGCGCATAATCCCGTCAAGGCCCTTCAAGGCAGCCTTCGAATGTTGCCACTGCACCAGCAATCCGGCGATTTGCGAAAATGGCCCCAGAGCACGTCCACTGATGATGGAGCAGGCGATCAAGCCGCCGATCGTCACATTGCCCGACGCAATACCATAGACACCGACAGCGATCATGCCCACATAAGAGAGCTGCTGGATGACCGAAGTGAGGTTGTTCGACAAGCCGGACAGCGATTTCAAGTCCAGCTCGTTGTCGGCCATTTTTAAGGTCAAGGCGAGCCAGCGCGCCCGAAAACTTTTTTCTGCTCCCAGGGCCTTGATGGTTTCAATGCCGTCGATCGATTCAATCAACAAGCCGTTTTTCAGATTCGACTCCATCACGTTCGTATTGGTCATGCGCTCGATCGGCCTGATGAAGATCATGCCAGTGGCCACTGATACCGGCAGCAGAAGCAAGGGCACTAGCGCGACCGGCCCGGCAATCAGGGCAATAACGCCGACAAACAACACCGCAAACGGAATGTCGGCAAGCACAAACAGCGTGGTCGAAGTCATGAACGCGCGCACCGACTCGAACATGCGCACCTGTGCGGCAAAAGTGCCGATCGAACGCGGGCGCGCATCCATGCGGATGTTGAGCGCACGCGTAAAAAAGAAATCGGACAACTCGATATCAATGGCCTTGCAGGCGCGATCCACCATGGTGGCACGTACCTGCTTCAAAATAAGTTCGAGGATCACCGCGATCAGAACGCCGACGGTGAGTACCCATAATGTGTCATAGCCGCTGTTTGGAATCACCCGGTCGTAGACCGTCATGCTGTACATGGCGGTGGCCAGGCCGATCATGTTCACCACAAAAGTCCCCACCATCGCTTCGAAAAAAATCCGGCGATGCTTGAAGATCGCGCGCGTGAACTGACTGATTGCGCGCGGCTTTCGGGTTTCCGGCTGGAAATGTTGGCTCATTGCGGTAACACCTTCACTTCTCTGCGTGCTTGACCATATTCGGACAGACTGGCGCGGTTCAGGCGTCCGATCAGAATGTCGAGTTTGAGAGACGAGAGCAGCACGCCGGCGGCCACATCCACGTCAGAATAAAGCGCCAGATTTTTTTCGCGCTGCGCGTTCATCACGTCGAGCCAGCTCTTGCGGCCCGTGGTGTATTGACGCAGGTAAGAAGCCATGACCGCGCTGGCAGCGATCGCATAAGCTTTTGAGGACTCGATCTGATCGACAAAAGCGCGCGCTTCGCTGTATTGATTGAGGGTCTTCTCGGTCACTTCCCGCATTCCCGAATCAATGGCGCTGGAAGCCATGCCTGCCCGCTTAAATGCCGCTTCAATCGCCGACATCGACGACAAGCCGGCGCCCGTCTGATATTCGAGAACCACCATCATGCGGTCAAACGGAACCACTGTGGCAGCACCACTGAATTTCTCGTAGCGCAGGGAGACGTTGGGGTAGATCTGCGCGCGACGCGTCTCGACATCGTTTTTCGCGACATCGCGCTCCCGCTCCAATCGCTTGAGCATGGGCGCGTGGGCCCGCGCAGCAGTCAGTACCTCGGCGATATCGCGCAACGGCACTACCGGCGCGCTCACGCGCTCGACGCTGGCCACTGGTTTGCCCACCAATTGTTCAAGCGTGGAGCGTGCGTTCGAGGCAGCGGCACGCATCGTAATCAACTCGGTCTGTGTCTGTCGCAACCGTGCCTGCGCCAAGGCAACATCCACCTCCGCACTCACCTGCTGATCGGTGCGCCGCCGGATTTGATCAAACAGACGCTGATGTTCGGCAAGGTTCTCGACCGCGATCTGCATGCGCTCCTGCAAGCGCACCAAATCGCTATAAGACTGTGCCACTCTCATCAGTAAATCCTGCTCCACCTCAAGCAGAGACGACTCGGCGACCTGCTTGCGCAAGCCCATGCCGTCGATCTCGGTATCAATCTTGCCCCCTGTCCACAAGGGCTGCTGCACACGCCAGGTCGACGTATTCGGTCGGGAGTTCGTCTGTATCACACTCTGTTGCCCGAGGAATCGGCCGTTCTCCACCGTGACGCTGGGAAAGCGCTTCCATTTGGCACCTTCCACGTCTTCCTGTGCCGCCTCGATGCCACCGCGCTTCAGTTCCACCAGCGGATGCCCGTCGAGCGCCAGCCGAAATGCCTCGCCCAGATTCAGAGAATCCGCGGCGGCAGCTGGCCTGAGCACACTTGCCAGGCCAAGCAACACGGACATCAGTACAAATAATAATTTAGTCAAATTCGGCCCCACCTTAGACATCACCGCGCCCGTGCTCGCA
>CANJOT010000298.1 GCA_947475815.1 Burkholderiales bacterium
CGGATTTCTTCGACAAAGGTGTTTTTCACCAGCATGGTGAGCACGGCGAAGTTGCCGATGGTGATGCAGATCAGCGGCAGGGTCAGATGCCAGAAATAATCGGCAATGCGCGCCGGCCAGCTCAGTTCGTCCCAGTTGTCCGAAGTCAGGCCGCGCAGCGGAAACCAGTCGAGAAACGAGCCCCCGGCAAACAGCACGATCAGAAAAACGCCGAGCACAAAACCCGGAATGGCATAACCGACCAGCACCAGCAGCGTACTGGCGGCATCAAAGCGCGAGCCCTCGTGCATCGCCTTGGCGATACCCAGCGGTACCGAGATGAGGTAGGACAGCAGAAAAGTCCACAGACCCAGGCTGATCGACACTGGCAGCTTTTCCTTGATCAGTTGCCAGACATCCTTGTTGTGCATGAAACTGCGGCCCAGATCGAAGCGCGCGAAATTTCCGAGCATGTCGACGTAGCGTTCAAGCGGCGGCTTGTCAAAACCATACAGCTTCTTGATCTCCTCAATCTGCTTGGCGTCCAGATCGCGCCGGCCGCGATAACCGGCACCCGCCCCGCCCTCGCCGCGCTGCGCGGCGCGGGTTTCGGCCACCAGCTGATCGACCGGCCCGCCGGGCACGAACTGCATCACGACGAAGGTGATGGTGAGCACGCCGAGCAGGGTCGGAATCATCAGCAGCAGGCGTTTGACGAGGTAGGCCAGCATGGTCAGCGATCCTTCATCCACCACGTCGTCACCGCCCAGGCCGGCATGGCGTCGAGCGTGCTTTCGATGGTGTAGTACTTCGGCAGTTGGGCCGGCCGGCCAAATTTATTCCAATAGGAAGCGCGGTGTTTGCCCGAGTAAAGATCGGGAATCACATAGTGGCCGCGCATGAAGATGCGGTCAAAGGCGCGCGCGCCGTCGCGCAATTCTTCCATGGTTCGGGCGGCAACGATGCGCTCGATCACGGCATCGAGCGCCGGATTTTTCAGACCGAGCAGATTGTTCGAGCCGGGCACGTCAGCGTTCTTGCTGCCGTAGGCGTCGAGCAGATCGGTGCCCGATGGCAGGGTGAAATCGGTGCTGCGGATGGTCGTCAGGTCGTAATCAAACTGCTCGAGACGCTTGCGGTAGATGGCAAAGTCGACGGCACGCAACTTCATCTTGATGCCCAGCTTGTCGAGGTTGCGCTGCCAGGGCGCGAGCGAACGTTCGCTGCCGGCGTCAGCGCTCAGGTATTCGATTTCAAAGGGCTCGCCGCGGGCATTGCGCAGCACGCCATCGGCGGCAATGGTCCAGCCCGCAGCGGCCAGCAGATCGCGCGCGCGCAGCAGATTGCGACGCAGGCCGTCGGGCTCGCTGTCGGTGCGCGGATTGACCCAGGCCGGTCCGAATACGCGGGCATCCAGGTGAGCGCGCTGGCCCTCCAGCAGCTTCAGTTCACCATCGGCAGGCAGCCCGCGGGCGGCAAAATCAGAATTGGAAAATACGCTGTAGGCACGCTGATACTGGTTGTAGGCCTGACGGTTCGACCATTCAAAATCATAGGACCAGTTGAGCGCCTCGCGCACACGTGCGTCCTGAAAGATCGCCCGGCGCTGATTGAGGTAATAGGCCTGCAGACCAGCGCCGGTGCCGTTGACAAAATCACCCTTGATAATGCGGCCATCGCGATACTTCGGCCCCTCGTGCTGGCGCATCCAGCGGCGCGCCGAATACTCGACCAGGATATCGAACTCGCCGGCCTTGAAGGCTTCGAGGCTGATGGCACGGTCCTGATAATAGCGATAGATGACCCGGTCAAAATTGAAAAATCCGCGCCGCACGTTGAGATCGCGCGCCCAGTAGTCGCGTTTGCGCACCAGTTCAAGACGACGCCCCGATTCGGCCTTGGCGATAGTATAGGGTCCGCTGGCAATCGGATAATCGGTGATGATTTCATCGAGCGGCTTTTGTTTGCCGTCCGGCCCCAGACCCCACTTGCGCGACACCACCGGCAGGCCGATGCCCAGATTGAACAGCAGGTCGCGATTGGGTTGCGCCAACTCGAAGCGGATGGTGCGCGCATCCACCACCACGGCCGCCTTCACCTCGGCCAGCAGGGTCTGATAGGCCGGCGCGGCCTTCTTGCTGCGCAACAGCTCGAAGGTGTGTCGGACATCCTCGGCGGTCACCGCGTCACCGTTGGAAAAACGCGCCAGGTCATTGAGGCGAAAGGTGATGGCGGTATTGTCCGGCGCAATGCTCATCTGGTCGGCCAGCAGGCCATACATGCTGGACGGTTCGTCACCACCGAGGATGGCCATGGTTTCGAACATGAACAAACTCATGCCGGCTGGTGCATTGCCCTTGAGGGTGAAGGGATTGAACTTGTCAAAGGTCGTACGCCGGTCCGGATTGCCCAGATACAGTGTGCCGCCTTTGGGCGCATCCGGATTGACGTAGTTGAAGTGGTGAAAGCCGGCTGGATAAAGCGGTTCGCCAAAGGTCGCCAGCGCGTGCACCGGCAGCCCCGGGCCGGCTGCGCGCGCGCCGGCGGCGAGCAGGCACAGCACCAGCAGCAGGACGGGCAGAATGCGCATCAGGAGGTTCAGGCGGGGGCTCAAGCAGGCAGTCTCTGGTCTTCGTTGTGGACATACGCTGCCGCAAGGCAGCACCCAAAAGAGATCATCACAAAACACTCGGCATCATGCCGTGTTGTCCACCGACCGGCAAGCCCCGCATGACCGTGGCTTGCCCGAGGCACGACGGGCGCACGTGCGATCACGGCAAACGGTAGAATACGCATCCCCCAAGATCTTTTTGACACCAACGCCCTTCCACTGTGCCTGCCCGATGAGAACCCGCCGCTCCAAACCCGCCCATCCCCGCCTGCCCCGCGACGCCGAAAGGTTGGTCAGTGGCGCAACGGCCCTCGGTGCGTCCGGCAGCCGGCTTGAAGACACGTTCTGGGAGCAGCGCCTGACGCCCGAACTGATCCGCCTGCTCGAGGCCGGCGCCGACGCCCTCATCGATGCCGCGCTCGACACCCTGCACCCGATCCCGCCGGCCTATGAGGCCTTGATCGAGCTGATCGAAAACGTCTCGGAATCACTCGAATTCGAACACGATGGGCAATCCCATCAGGCCCTGCTGATCGCCGCGCCGGTGCTGGCCTGGTCGAAATACGCCATTCCGTCGGGGCCGCTGCGCACCGAGGTGAATGACGCCCTGCGGGTACAACTGAGCGCACACGTGGCGGCCGCCGGCGCCCGCCTGGCCATGGCGCCCGTCCTCTATTCGATCGACCAGTTGCCGCGCGGCTTTGCCGGCCTGCGTGGCATGACGCGCAAACTCGCCGAGCAGGCGCTGGGCACGGGCACCGGTCCGGCAAGCGTCAAGCTGGCCGAAACCGCGCCACTGCTGTCGGACACCCGTTACCTGCTGGCCGTTCTGGTTGCCCCAGCGGGACAAGCCCTGTTTCGCTGGCAGGACTTCGAGGGCGGCAAGCTGGTGCAGAGCCGGGATGAAACGCTGGCCGCCTGGCGCAGCCAGGGCCAGCCCAATATCACCACGGCCATGAGTGGCTGCGTGCTCGAAGTCCTGCTGCCCGATGGCTTTCATGTCAGCTGCCGCGAAGCGGACCGCCAGATTCGTCCTTACGGCATCCCGGCGGCCCTGAGCCTGCTGGAGGCCGCCCTGCAGGCGACGCCGGCGCAGGTCCGCGCCATCATCGCGCCGTTTGGCACAGAAGCCATCGAGGAATACCGCGTTGGCCTGGGCCTGCGCAACAGCGGCGATTTGGCTCACGGCCTGGTCTGGCCGCTCTATGGTGGCGAACAGGGTCCGGAGCCGGGCGGCCCGCTCGAGCAGATTGAAGACCTGCTGCGCAAGGCGGGAGTCACCGAGGTGGTGGTGCTCGAGGAACTGTTCCCGCCAGAATTCTGCGAGGACTGTGGCGCGCCCCTGTACGCCGATGCTCTGGGCGAACTGGTGCATGCCGAACTGCCGGAAGACGCCGCCACACCCAGCGCACACCTGCACTGAGGCCGCAGCGGGCGCGGGCAGGCGGCTACGTGCGGCCGGTCCGGCTCAGGACTCGAGCCGCATCAGATGGGCCAGCAAGGGCGTGAGCAGCGCCGCGCCCAGCCGCTTGCTGCGCGCGGCACTCCAGCCGGCGCCGGCATCGGGCAGATTGGCGTTGTCCTTGAACGGCATCTCCAGAGTCAGCGACAGACAGCCAAAGCGCTCACCGACCCATTTCGAGGCCAGTTGCAGCGCATCGGCGTTGTACTTGCCGGCGGCATAGCCAAACTCGTCCTGAAAGTCCGGACTGGCGGCTTTGAAATCTTCAATGAAGCGGGTTTGCGCGCGCGCCTGCGCCGGCGTGAAGCCGGGCAACATCTCGCCACCGGCGACAAACACGTAAGGCAGGGCTTCGTCGCCGTGCACATCCAGAAAAAAATCGACACCGCCCGCGAGGATGCGCTCGCGCAC
>CANJOT010000299.1 GCA_947475815.1 Burkholderiales bacterium
CAGGCCGCCAGCCTGGGCCGGCTCAGTGTCCTGTCCGGCCTGGGCCAGCCGCTGCGTGCCGAGATCGAGTTGACCTCGGTCACGCCCGAAGAGGCGGACAATCTCACCGTGCGCATCGCGCCGGCAGCGGCCTTCGCCCAGGCCAAAATTGAATTCGCGCCGGCGCTTACATTCATCCGCCTGGCCATCGACACCAAGGCCAACGGCACGCGCGTGGTGCGTGTGTTTTCAACGGTGTCGATCAATGAGCCTTTCCTTGATCTGCTCATCGAACTCAACGGCGGGGGGGGGCGCCTGATGCGCGAGTACACCTTCCTGCTCGATCCGCCCGAGTTGCGGCTTGGCCGCGCTGAACCGGCTGTCCCGGTCGCTGCGGCGCCAGCGCCAGCACCGGCTGCGCAAATCGTGCGGCCTGCGCCGGCACCCGCGCCCGCGCCCGCAGCTGCACCGGCACCCGCAGCCGCAGCCGCAGCCGCGCCGCGCAGCGACAGTTATCGTGTGCAGCGTGGCGACACCCTGTTCAAGGTTGCCCATAATCTGCAGCCCCCGGGCATCACGCTCGAGCAGATGCTGGTCGGCCTGTTCAACGCCAACCAGAATGCGTTTGACGGCGCCAACATGAACCGCCTGCGTGCCGGCACCATCCTGCGTGTGCCGGATAACCAAACCCTCAGCGCGCGCGCGCCGGCCGAGGCCAGCCGCATCGTCACCGCCCAGAGCGTCGATTTCTCCGCCTATCGCCGCTCGCTGGCCGCGAGCACCAGTGTGCCGCTCGGCAACGCCACCGATGCCAGCCGCGAAGCCGCCGGCAAGATCACCGCACGGGTTGACGACAAGCGCGCTCCGGCCGATGGCAAGAGCGACCAGTTGAAACTGTCGCGCCCGGCGCCGCAAGCCACCCCGGGCGCACCCGGCACGGCCAGCGAAGACGCCGCCCTGCGTGAACGCGCACTCAAGGAAGCCGACAGCCGCGTTGCCCTGCTTGAAAAAACCGTCGCCGACCTGCAAAAGCTCATCGACCTGAAAAACCAGAGTCTGCAGGAATTGCAGAAACAGGCTCAGATTCAGGGCAAGAGCATGCCTTTAGCGCGGGCCGACGGCGCATCCACCCTGCCCGCAGCCGGTGGCGTGGCTGCTCCGGCCGTCGTGGCGGCACCCGCGAAACAAGACAGGAAAGACGAAACCCTGATCGACACGGCCATGGGGCTGGCGGGTGATCTTGCCGACAATCCGATCGCCATCGCAGGCGGTGGCGCACTGGCTGTTCTGCTTGCTGGTTATGTGCTCATCAGTCAACGCCGCAAGCGTGGCATGGCTCGTTTTGACGACAGTCTGTTGCCCGGTGGCGGTGATATCCACGCCAACTCGCTGTTTGGCGCCGCTGGCGGTGCATCGGTGGATACCACCAATACCGGCTTCAATTCCAATTTCGTGCCTCAGGGCAGCGAAGCGGTCGATGCCAACGAGGTTGATCCGGTCGCCGAAGCCGATGTGTACATCGCTTACGGGCGTGATGCCCAGGCCGAGGAAATCCTCAAGGAAGCCCTGCGCAACCAGCCTGATCGCAGCGCTGTGCGCCTCAAGCTGCTGGAGGTGTATGCCAAACGCAAGGAGGCACTCGCCTTCGAAGCCGTGGCGCTCGACCTGTTCGCGCGTACCAATGGTGAAGGTGCCGACTGGAAACGCGCAGTCGAAATGGGCCAGCAATTCGCGCCTGGCAATCCGCTCTACAAGTTCGCCGATGCCCAGACTGGTGCGGCAAGCGGCGGCGGCCCGGTCGCGGGGCCGGCTGTGGCCCCCGCCGTGTCCAACGCCCCCGCGCCGGTGACCACGCCCCTGCCTGATCTGGATATCGATCTGACCTCGCCGTCACCGGCCGCCGACGCCGCTGGCAGTACGTCACCGGCCTTTGACCTCGACTTCGACCTTGATACGAGCGCCGTTTCCAGCGTTCCCGAGTCTGCGCCTGTCGCCGTGACGGCACCGGCCGCACCGGCGGCACCCGTTGCCGAGGCATCGCCTGTGCTCGAGTTTGATCTTGATCTTAGTAGCGCAGCGGTGCCCGCACCGGAGCCTGTTGCGCCGCCGGAACCGGTGGCCAGCATGATGGCCGACTTGGCGTTCACGCCCGCTGAGGCGCATCTGGATGGCCCGCACGCGCCCGAACCCGAAACTGCTGCCGCGCCGGCCCCGATGTCGGCCGCCGATGCCGAACACACCGTGGATTTCGAGTTTGTCCTGCCCGCGTTTGGGGACGGCAAGCCGGCTCAGGACGGTGCCCCATCCGAGCCGCCATCTCTGCTCGCCAACATGGCCGTGTCACCTCTGGCCGGCATTTCGCTGGACCTCGACACGGGTGAAACCAGCGGTGCGGCGTCGAGCCAGCGTGATCAGGAAATGACCACCAAGCTTGATCTGGCCGTGGCTTATCGCGACATCGGTGACATGGACGGCGCGCGTGAGTTGCTCGATGAGGTGATTCGCGGCGGCACTGCCGATCAGGTGGAAAAAGCCAGCAATCTGCGTCAGGCCCTGAGCTGAGCCGCATCGCGACGGCGGGCCGGGGCCCTGACCGCCTGGAACTCGCCCTGAGCTTGCCGTGACCCGCTACGCACTCGGCATTTCCTATTGCGGCAGCGACTGGCATGGCTGGCAAAGCCAGCCTGGCCGGCAGACAGTGCAGGACCAGTTGGAAGCGGCCCTGTCGGCCTTCGCCGCTTCGCCCATCCGTGTGGTGTGTGCCGGGCGCACTGACGCCGGCGTACACGCCGTCGGGCAGGTGGTTCATTTTGAGTCGGCAGCCGAACGGGTCCTGCAAGGCTGGGTGCGCGGGGTCAATGCGCTGCTGCCCAGATCGATTGCGGTCACCTGGGCGCGCGTGGTGGATGTGGAGTTTCACGCGCGTTTTTCTGCCCGCCAGCGCCGCTACGACTATCTGCTCTACAACCATGCCGTGCGCTCGCCCCACTGGCACCATCGTGCCGGCTGGACGCATGCGCCGCTGGATCTGGCCCTGATGCAGCAGGCCGCCGCCTGCCTGATTGGCACCCACGATTTCAGCGCCTTTCGCAGTGCCGAGTGTCAGGCCAAGAGTCCGGTGCGGCACATGGTCAGCCTCGACATTGTTCAGCAGGGGCCGATGTTTGTGTTCACGCTGCGCGCCAATGCCTTTTTGCACCACATGGTGCGCAACCTGATCGGATCGCTGGTGGCGGTGGGCAATGGCAAACAGTCTGTGACCTGGCTGGACGCGGTGCTGGCCGCTCGGGACCGCAGCCGCGCCGCGCCCACTTTCATGGCTGACGGCCTGTATTTGACGGCGGTGCAGTATCCTGACGGCTTTGGATTGCCCGAGCCCCCCGGTTTTGACGCCGTATTTCCAGGATTGATGGTGACATGAACAAACAGTTGCGCACCCGCATCAAGATTTGCGGGCTGACCCGCGCCGAAGATGTCGATGCCGCCGTGGCACTGGGCGCCGACGCCATCGGCTTTGTGTTTTATCCGCCCAGCCCGCGCTATGTCGCGCCGGCACAGGCGGCCGCGCTGGCGCGCCGGCTGCCGCCCTTCGTCACGGCGGTCGGTTTGTTCGTCAATGCCAGCCGTCTTGAGGTGGCCGAGGTGTGCGCGCAAGTGCCGCTCACCCTGCTGCAGTTTCATGGTGACGAGAGTCCGGCCGACTGCGCCGGCCATGGTTTGCCCTGGATGAAGGCTGCCCGTGTGCAGCCGGGCCTTGATTTGGTAGAATTTGCCTTGCGCTACCCCGGTGCCAAGGCAATCCTGCTGGACGCATTTGTAGAAGGTTATGGTGGGGGCGGGAAAGTCTTCGATTGGTCAGTCATCCCAAAAGAGCTCGCACCTCGAGTCGTTTTGAGTGGTGGGTTGAACGCGCAAAACGTCGCTGAGGCGTTGCTGCGTGTAGGCCCCGTTGCAGTCGACGTCTCAAGCGGCGTTGAACTTGCCCGGGGTATCAAGGATGTCGACCGGATGTCTGCCTTCGTTGCCGCCGTGCGCGAGGCCGACCTGAACAGAACGGCTTGAACCGCAACACCCATTTTAGAAAATCATGACCCCGACCCTACCTAAAACACCGGCAAGCGCGGCGACGCCGGCACCCTCGGCCTACGATCAACCCGATGCCCGTGGCCATTTCGGCCCCTACGGTGGCCGCTTCGTCTCCGAAACCCTGATCCACGCCCTCGATGAACTGCAGGGCGCCTATGCGCGCTACAGCGTCGATCCTGAATTCATCGCCGAACTTAACAGCGAACTGAAACATTTCGTTGGCCGTCCCAGCCCGATCTATCACGCCCGCCGCTGGAGTGAAATGCTCGGCGGTGCGCAGATCTACCTCAAGCGCGAAGACCTCAATCACACCGGTGCGCACAAGATCAACAACACCATGGGCCAGGCGCTGATGGCGCGCCGCATGGGCAAACCGCGCGT
>CANJOT010000300.1 GCA_947475815.1 Burkholderiales bacterium
CGCCGGCGTATCGGCAAGGGGTCCGGAGCAGATCAGTGCCAGGCCTTCGATGCGCTCCGGCGCCAGTTCGAGCATCGCCAGGGCGATGTAGCCGCCCAGGGAAAATCCGGCCAGCCAGAACTTCTCGGGAAGCAAGGGCAGCAGCGCCCGGGCAGTCGCCTCGACCGAGGTCAGGGTCGGGTTATCGAGCGCTGTCGTGGCGAAGCTGGCGGGCAGGGCCGCGAGCAGGTCGTCAAATACCGCGTGGGTATTGTTCAGGCCGGGGAGCAGGACGAGCTGGGTCATGGTTTCAGGGTCGGTAATGTGGATCGCGGTTTTCACCGGCGATGTGATCGCCCTCGACCCGGCAGGCAGGTGTGCCAGCCGGGATGCGGTGGGGCAGGATGAGGCGCGCCAGCGGACCGTGCGCGGGTTCGCTGGCGTCGGCGAGCAGGCATTGCGTACGCCGGGTATTCATGTCATTGAGAAAAGCCGGCAGGTCTGCGTCATCTGATCAGGGCCGGCTGGCCTCATTGAGGCGTGTGACGGCGCTGGCGGTGAGGGTGATGGACAGTGCGCCCAGCATCTCGTCGAGTTGTGCCAGCGACGAGGCGCTGGCGATCGGCGCCGTCATGCCGGGCCGCGCCATCAGCCAGGCCAGCGCGATCTGTCCGGGCGTGGCCTGGTGTTCGGCCGCCACTTCATCGAGGGCGGCGAGCACGCGTTTGCCGCGCTCGTTGAGATAAGCCCCGGCCAATTGGCCGCGCGGACTTTTGCTGAAGTCGGCACTGCTGCGGTATTTGCCTGTGAGAAAGCCGCGTGCCAGACCGTAGTAGCTGATCACGCCAACCTGATGTCGCAGGATGACCGGCTCGAGATCTTCCTCGTAACCGGTGCGGTCGAGCAAATTGTAGAGTGGCTGCAGGGTTTCGAAACGTGGCAGGCCAAGGCGTTCGCTCACGCCGAGCGCCTGCTCAAGGCGCGCACCGCTGTAGTTGGAGGCGCCGATGCAGCGCACCTTGCCGGCCTTGATCAGGCGCGCGAAAGCCTCAAGGGTCTCTTCGAGCGGGGTGGCGGGATCATCGCGGTGGGCCTGATAGAGATCGATGCAGTCCGTCTGCAAGCGCACCAGCGATTCATCGACGCTGCGCTCAATGTGCGCGGCCGACAGACCGGTGCGTTCACCGCCCATGTCGAGTCCGACCTTGGTGGCGATCACGACCTGGTTGCGTTTGCCGCTGTGCCGCAGCCACCTGCCGATGAGGGTTTCCGATTCCCCGCCCTGATTGCCGGGGACCCAGCGCGAATAGACATCGGCGGTGTCGATCAGGTTGAGGCCTGCCGCCACGCAGCGATCAAGCAGGGCAAAGGCGGTTTTTTCATCGACGGTCCAGCCGAAGACGTTGCCGCCAAAAGCCAGCGGTGTGACCCGCAGGCTGGATTTGCCCAGAGTTCGTTGTTGCATGGTGGTCTCCCGTGCTTGCGCCATATCGCCAATCTGTTCGGGCAGTCTGGCCGCAAGGCCACCCGGCTTGAACGTGCCATTGTATGCGCTCATGGCCACGCGGGGATTTGCCCGACCGGTTTGCCTTTGTGGTGCCTGGTACGCGGCGCACATGAACAACAATGAAGCATTGTGCAGGGCTTTTTGTGCGAGCATGCGGCAGTCAGGGACGCGCGCGACATCAGCGCCTTTGGCGGCTGGCGCGCTGACCTCGCCAGCCTTACCTGAACCGGAGCTGCCATGGACCTCGCTGTTTCTCCCGAAGACCTCAACGCCTACGTGCGTGCCGCCTTGCATCTGCAAGGGTACGACTGCGACGAGGCGCAGGTCGAGCGTGTCATTACGCAGTTCAATCTGATCCGCGTCAATGCCGCGCCCTGTCTGGCCGTAGCGCTGGCGCTTGAGGACGAACCGGCGCCGGTGTTCCGACCATGAGTACCACGGCCTTGGGCAGCAGCGCCCTTGAAATCGCCCGCCAGGTCGCCGCGGGCGAACGCAGCGCCGCCAGCATTCTCGAGCAGACCCTGCAGGACATCGCCGAGCGTAACCCGCAGTACCGTGCCTTCACCGGCCTGACGGTGGAGCGCGCACGCGCCCAGGCCGCCAGCATTGATGCCTTGCGTGCCGCCGGTGCCGCCTTGCCGCCGCTGGCGGGCGTGCCCTACGCGGTCAAGAACCTGTTTGATGTTGCCGGCCAGGTCACCCTGAGCGGCGGTAAGGTGAATGCCGGCAATGCGCCCGCGACGGCGGATGCGGTCCTGGTGCAGCGCATGTCGGCGGCCGGCGCCGTGCTGGTCGGGTGTCTCAATATGGATGAACACGCATACGGTTTCACGACGGAAAATTCCCATTACGGCGCGACACTCAATCCGCACGATGTGCGTTGCATCGTCGGGGGGTCATCGGGAGGTTGCGGCGCGGCCGTTGCGGCAGGGCTGGTGCCCTTTGCGCTAGGCTCGGACACCAATGGCTCGATTCGCGTGCCGGCGTCGCTGTGTGGCGTGTTCGGCCTCAAGCCGACCTATGGCCGGCTGGGACGCTCGGGCTCGTTTCCCTTCGTGCACAGCCTCGATCATCTCGGCCCGTTCGCCACCAGTGCAGCCGATCTGGCGCTGATCTACAACGCGCTGCAGGGGCCCGATGCCGCCGACCCGGCCTGCAGTACGCGGCCGAAAGAAGCTGTCAGCACGCTGGCATTGCCGGCGGGCACGCGTATCGGTGTGCTGGGTGGTTATTTCAATGAATGGGCCGGTCCGGTGGCGCGCGCTGCCGTTGCCCAAGCCGCGGCCACGCTCGGCGCGCGGGATACGCTTCAATTCGACGCCGCCGCCCAGGCGCGCAGTGCCGCGTTCATCATTACTGCGGCCGAGGGTGGCGCGCTGCATCGCCGGCGTCTGATCGAGCGGTATGCTGAATACGAACCCCTGTCGCGCGACCGGCTGGTGGCGGGTAGCCTGATTCCGGCCGCGTGGCTGGCGCAGGCGCAAGGTGTGCGCCGGCGCGCTTATCTGGAAGCCCTGCGGCTGTTTGAACATCATGACGTCCTGATCGCCGCCGCCACGCCGGTGCAGGCCTGGCCGGTCGGTACCGAGACCTTCGAACTCAATGGGAAGATCCTGCCGGCGCGGCCAAACATGGGATTGCTGACGCAACCGATATCCTGCATCGGCCTGCCTGTGGCGGTGGCACCCATGTGGCCGGCGGGGCGCGGCCCGGGTGCGTTACCCATTGCCGTGCAGCTGATTGCCGCGCCCTGGCGTGAAGACCTTTGCCTGGCGGCAGCTGCGGCGCTGGAACAGGCCGGTGTGGCCATGGTCCGAACGGTGGCGCGTGGTCGCGGCCCAGATCAGCCTGCTTGAGACGGGTCACTGCAGAGCCGATTGCAAAAACCTGCGAGGAACCTGTGCAGCTTTTACGCGCCGTGATGCGCCGCAGGCCTGCCTGACGCCTGTGCTCAGCTGCGCGGCGGCATCATGCCCGGACGGCCCTCCTGAGGGCCGCGACGGTGCGCTGCGTTCTGCAGCTCTTCCTTGGTGAGCTTGCCATCCTTGTTGGCATCGAGGCGGTCGAAGTCACGTGCCAGTTGGGGCATCGAGGCCGTGGCTTCTTCCCGGCTCAGACTGCCGTCGCTGTTTGCATCGGCCTTCTTGAAGCGCTCGTCCATGGCGGCCTGGAAGTGGCCGGTCCGGTTCTTGCGTTGTGCTTCGCGGGCCGAGCGCATTTCTTCGGGCGTGAGCTTGCCATCTTTGTTCAGGTCCACGGCATTGAAATGCTGGTTGAACATGTTCTGCGCTTCTTCGCGACTGACCGCGCCATCCTTGTTGGCGTCGGCGCCCCTGAACAGGTCGCCCGGGCCGCCGTGGTGGTGCATGCCCTGCATCGGCCGCCCTGAGCCGCCGGGGCCGCCAGGAGCCGTTGCGCCGGCGGGCGCGGGGGGCGTTCCCTGCGCAAACGCCAGCGTGCTGGCAAGAAGGGCTGATATCAGAACGATCCTGGTTTTCATGATCAATGTTCTCCGTGTCGGATATGTTTAAATTTGAGGCCGGTACTTATGTTTTAGCTTGCAAGATCAATGTATGCCTGTCTTGTGCCTGGCCTAAGCGGCTTTACGTTTCGATACAAATTTGCACAGGTTCATGAAAGTTGGCGGTTGTTTGAAGCGCAGCGGTATTTCTGTTAACGTGAAATTGCTTTTGCAGATCAGCGCAATGCGGCGCAAAGTCAGGCTCCTCCGGAGCATTGAATGTTGAGGAGATTGAATGAACGAGCCTTTATCCCCCGCGCTGCGTAAAGCGCTGGGCACGGTGACGCTGGAAGACAAGTTCACGCAGGAGCGTGGCCGGATTTATCTCAACGGCACGCAGGCGCTGGTGCGCCTGCTGATGTTGCAGCGCCAGCGTGACCTCGCCGCCGGCCTGAACACAGCCGGTTTTGTCTCCGGCTA
>CANJOT010000301.1 GCA_947475815.1 Burkholderiales bacterium
TGGCAGTGGACACAAAGCGCGTATCTGCCTTACCCGGGCTTTCGCACCGCGCCAGGCGCGGTCGGCGAATACAACGGCAAGTTCATGATCAACCAAATGATCTTGCGTGGTGCCTCCTGCGTCACGCCACGCGATCACACACGGCCAAGTTATCGCAATTTCTTTCCGCCGCAGACGCGCTGGCAATTCAGTGGCATCCGTCTGGCCCGCGATGTGCGCTGAGAGGTCTGCAAGCTCCAATTTGTGAAAAATTGTGACAACGGCAGCGCACTGATCCCACTACGTATTTTCCCCGCCTAAACTCCAGTCACTGTTTCGCCACGACAAGCCTGCGGCTGGCGCACCAGTTGAATTGCCGCAATGCTGTCGCCATGGCCTGCCTGTTGACCTGGTTGTCTTCGGTTTACCTGTTGTACGTGTAGTGCTGTTTGTGTGTCTCCTCTGATCTCCCACTTCAGCCCGGCCGCGCGCCGGGCTTTTTTTGCCCGCACCCCCGTTCGGGCGCAATCCTGATTTTGGTGTACTATGCGTGCGCGGCGTTTGCCCAGTCCCCTTGCCGCAGTCTCCTGACGTTTCTCGACCCGATCCGCTCGGTCATGACTGGCCCCGGCTGCTTTCTCGCCGCTGGGCGACGAGCCGATCATCAATAGATCAAATCACTCATGTCTTTTTCAGCTCTCGGCCTGTCCGAGGAACTCGTCCGTGCGGTCACCGAGCACGGCTATACCACTCCCACGCCCATCCAGGCCCAGGCCATTCCGGCCGTGCTTGCCGGGGGCGACCTGCTCGCCGGCGCACAGACCGGTACCGGCAAAACGGCCGGCTTCGTGCTGCCCATTCTGCAACACCTGACCACCGTCAAGGTGCCGGGCAACGCCAATGGCCGCCTGCCCCTGCGCACCCTGATTCTCACGCCAACCCGTGAACTCGCCGCGCAGGTTGAAGAAAGCGTGCGCACCTACGGCAAGTACGTCAAGATCAAATCAATGGTGATGTTTGGTGGTGTTGGCATCCACCCGCAGATCGACGGCCTCAGGCGCGGTGTCGACATTCTCGTCGCCACACCGGGTCGTCTGCTCGACCACGTGGGCCAGGGCACCATCGATCTGTCGCGTATCGAAATTCTCGTGCTCGACGAAGCCGACCGCATGCTCGACATGGGTTTTCTCAAGGACATCAAACGCGTCCTCGCGCTGCTGCCGAAGAAACGCCAGAACCTGCTGTTTTCGGCCACGTTCTCGGAAGAAATCAAAACCCTGGCCGACAGTCTGCTGAACCATCCGGCAACCATCGAAGTGGCGCGCCGCAATGCCACGGTCGAAGCCATCCAGCAACGAGTCTATGCGGTGGATCGCGACAAAAAACGCGAGATGCTCACCCACCTGATCACCACCAGGAAGTGGACGCAGATTCTGGTCTTTACACGCACCAAACACGGCGCCAACCGCCTGGCCGAACAACTCGGCAAGGATGGCATCACCGCCATGGCGATCCACGGCAACAAGAGCCAGAGCGCACGTACACGCGCCCTGAGTGAATTCAAGGAAGGCCGTCTGCACGTGCTGGTCGCCACCGACATCGCGGCGCGCGGCATCGACATCGACCAGTTGCCTCACGTGGTCAATTACGATCTGCCCAACGTGGCGGAAGACTATGTGCACCGCATCGGCCGCACCGGCCGTGCCGGCGCCGGTGGTGAAGCGATTTCGCTGGTGTGCGTCGATGAAGACGACATGCTGACCGACATTGAACGCCTCACGCGCAAGCAGTTGCCCAAGGAAATCATCGCCGGTTTCGAACCCGATCCGCATGCCCGTGCACAGCCGATCCAGTTGCGCTCGCCCGGCCATCGTCCGCAGGGTGGCCGCGGCCGGCCGGCAGGTGGTGGTGGCCGGCCTGGTGGCGCGCCCGGCGGTGCCCGTCCCTCGACCGGTGGCAAGCCAGCAGCACGTCGCAGCGGCGCACGCGGCCGCTGAGTCGCTCTGACCGCGCTCAGCCAGCCGTCAGGCTGGCTGAGCCGTGCGCCGGGCCAGACGGGCAGTCCACAGGGATTCGGCCGAGTACAGCGCCAAGGCCAGCCAGATGACTGCGTAACCGGCCAGTTTGGCGGGCTCAAACGCTTCGTGAAAGACCCAGATGCCCAAGCCCAGTTGCAGGCTCGGGCCAATGTACTGCAGCAAACCGAGCAATGAAAACGGCAGCCGCCGCGCCCCGGCGGCAAACCAGATCAGCGGGATCGAAGTGATCGGCCCGGCACACATCAGCAGCAACTGCGTGCTCGTCGGGCCGGAGACAAACCGGCTCGCGTCCTGACTGACCAGCCAGACAAAATAAGCCAGAGCGAACGGCAGCAGCAATAGGGTCTCGAGTGCCAGACCCTCGATTGCGCCGAGCTGGGCGGTCTTGCGCAACAGGCCATACGAAGCAAAGGTCAGGGCCAGCGCCAGACCGATCCAGGGCGGCTGGCCCGCCTGCCAGGTGAGCCAGGCCACACCCAGCGCTGCCAGAGCAATGGCGCCCCACTGCATGGCGCGCAGACGCTCTTTGAGCAGCAGACAGCCGAGCAGCACATTGACCAGCGGATTGATGAAATATCCCAGACTGGAATCGACCACATGGCCATTATTGATCGCCCAGATGAAGGTCAGCCAGTTGAACGCAAGGATGGTCGCACTGGCGCAAAAACCGAGCAGCAGGCGCGGCTGATGCCACACCTGGCCCAGCCAGGACCACTGCCGCCGCACGCTCAGCACGATCCCCAGAAACAGCATCGACCAGAGCATGCGATGAATCAGAATTTCAGTCGAGGCCACATCGGCCAGCGCGTGCATGTACAGAGGGAACAATCCCCAGCTGGCATACGCCAGAACGGCATAAACGATACCGGCTTGCATGATCAGGAATTTCTCCGCAACACAAGGCCGCAGGTCAATCCCGGGCGTTGGGTGCACAATATGCCATGAATTCCGCATCCGACAATCCGCACCCTCTTCTGCATCCTTACTCGCGCCTGACACCTGACTGCGTGCTCGACGCGCTTGAGAGCATCGGCCTGCGCGGCGATGGCCGCCTGTTGGGCCTGAACAGTTACGAAAACCGTGTCTATCAGGTCAGTCTCGAAGACGACACCACCGTGGTGGCCAAATTCTATCGGCCCGAGCGCTGGACCGATGCCGCCATCCTCGAGGAACACGCTTTCGTACAGGAGCTGGCCGATCTGGAAATTCCGGCCGTGCCGGCGATGGTCGGACCCGACCACAAAACCCTGCATCACTACAATAAATTCCGCTTTGCGGTCTTCGCCAATCGCGGCGGCCGCACGCCGGAACTCGGCAATCCGGCCACGCTCGAGTGGATCGGGCGGTTTATCGGCCGCATCCATGCCGTTGGTGCGACCCGCAAGTTCCACGAACGGCCGGTGCTCGACATTGCCAGTTTTGGAGACGAGCCGCGCGCCTGGCTGCTGGCCAACCAGTTCATTCCGGCCGACATCAATGAAGTCTGGCAAGGCGTCACGTTGCAGGCGCTCGCCGGCGTCCGACGCTGTTTCGAGCGGGCTGGCAAAGTCAGCAGCCTGCGCCTGCATGGCGATTGTCACGCCGGTAATATCATGTGGACGGACAGCGCGTCGAGCCACGGACCGCATTTTGTCGATTTCGACGACAGCCGTTCCGGCCCGGCCATTCAGGACCTCTGGATGCTGCTCTCCGGCGATCGCGCCGACATGGTGCGACAGTTATCAGACCTGCTCGCCGGTTACGAAGACTTTAACGATTTTGATCCGCGCGAACTGCATCTGATCGAGGCCCTGCGCACCTTGCGGCTGCTGCATTATTCGGCCTGGCTGGCACGGCGCTGGCATGATCCCGCCTTCCCGGCCGCCTTCCCGTGGTTCAACACGCAGCGTTACTGGCAGGACCGCGTGCTCGAGTTGCGCGAACAGATTGCCCTGATGGACGAAGAACCACTTTGGCCAGCCTGATGCCGGGCCTGTGCCTCAATCCCGCTGCCCAGCAGCGTACCGGCGCGCCACTAAAAGGCGGCCGTGTCACGCTCAGCTGGACGGTCAGCGCTTCGGCGCAGATGCTGCGCTGAGATCTGCCCTTCCGGCTTCAGGCTGACGCGGACGGTACGCTTGCGCTGGCACTCGCCTGCACGCTGCGCGCCAGGGCGCGCAGGACATGCGCCGCCGCGACAAAACCAAACACGCCGGTGACTGCCACCACCGAACCAAATCCGTCGCAGTTGAGGCCGCTGACCCCCTGCCCGGCGTCGGCCTCGCAGGCCTGCGCCGGATAGATCAGTGGCTCTTCGGAATACACCGCGTCGATGCCAAAGGGCGTCTTGATGTGGCGCGAAAAACCGTGCGCGGCGCGCAGCCGTTTGCGCACCCGCGCAAGCAGGGGTTCGTGCTGGGTAAA
>CANJOT010000302.1 GCA_947475815.1 Burkholderiales bacterium
CTTTGCGGGTTTTCTTGACGTTTAGACTCAGGGGTAAGGAGGCTTGTTTCATGCTATGTATTTTATAGCAATAGAGGAGTTCCTACAAGGCTTAGCTGGGGGTTTTGCAGAGGTTCCCTAACGTAGGTTTTAATTTGTCATTTTTAATTTTTTTCTTATGTGTTGATTGGTTTTTTACCGATATCAAACCCCAATGGTTGCCGAGGGCTGCAGATTCAAATTGGGCAGACATGGAAAGTGTAATATATATAACACCCAATGGCTTACCGAGTGATAAAGGAAAATTTTATTATGAAAAATATGGATGTAAATTTGTTTTGGCCCAAAAATTAGCCATAAATCACAACCGCGGCATGATTGGGGCTGAACGACTCGGAAAAGATATAGCTAGAGAGGCTAATTCTGAGCTGGGCACAGATAAAACAGTCCAATTGCCTGTCGAGGTGGTTAATCAATCTAACATTAATTTTTTGAATTATCTTAACAGCTTGCAGGCCCATGCCGAGAAATTTGGTTGCTCAAATAATAAAGAGATGAAATAAATGGAAATAATAAATTTTTATACCAAGAAATGTCTGCATAAATCCCCATGAAATGTGTGCATTTTTAGCCATTGACGACAATCGAAAATGAGCATACAGTGGAGTTAGCTGCATATTAATGCGGCACAATCGTTAAAAAATGGGAGTAATAATGAAATCAATCGTCAGTTTGTTATTTATTGGTGTTTTCAGCTTCACCGCCCCTGCAATTGGCCAGACTTACAACAAGATTGGCAACACGATCATTAGTTCAGACGGCACTACCTACAATCGAATCGGCAATACAACCATCGGCTCAGACGGCAGCACTTACAACCGAATTGGCAACACAACGATAACGAACGACGGTAGGACGTACAACCAGATTGGTAATACGACCATCGGGTCTGATGGGACCACTGCAAACCGAATCGGAAACACAACCCTGATAAACGGCCCGAGTGGGTCTCGTACTTGTTATCAAATTGGAACCACAACTATTTGCAATTGATCAACTTACGACGGAACTTGTACCTGTAAGAATGCGCCCGTGCTAGGCGCGCATCGGAAAATGGTGCAGTCGTTATTGACTGCACCCCGATAACACCACTTGGCATGCGGGTCAGCAGCGGGCGATTTGCGAGTGTGAGGTCATCGGAGGCGGGTCCGCCCAGGCTATCGAAGTTAGCAATGATCAACCCGCAATTAAGCAACTTGGCGCTGTTGCGCCATGCTCCGAGCGACGGCTACTTACCGCCAACTGTTTAACAACACCTTTTACCGTCACAAGTGCATGAGTTGTATTGCTCTCATTCAACGACGCAATCCTTCCAAATCGTGCAGGACAAAAGGCGGTAGCGCTAGTCCGAAGTACACCTTCGAACCCAACAGACAGGGCCGAGGTTTTACAACCACTTGATACATGCTGCGACCACAAGGACGACGTGTGAGTTGCCGGATTCTGACCTTGATTTTCGCCCGTGCCAGCAAACTAGGCCTTTTACTTGCGGTGAAAGTTCGCTGCGTTCCAGCCCGCAGAGCCGCTTTTGTTCAAGGGCGCAACGTGTTCGACTTCGAACCCACTGGCACGACGCTTAGATGGCGGCCCAATAGCTTATCTAGCTGCCCCTCCAGCCCATCAGCCTCGAAACGCTCAATGTGGCGGCCAGATCTGCACTCGCATCGGCCCAGCAAGAGGGCTACCGCAACCTTCCGCAGAGGCCCCTCGCGGCATCCATCGCGGCCTGCATGAAGTTTCATCTTACAGATCCTCTGCGCGTCGCAGGCCCGGCTTATGGGGGTTGTAGCATCGCGCCTCCTCAAACCGAACAGATTACTTGCTAAAAACGGGACAGCTCATTTAATCCCGGCAGGAGTGCTCGGGGCGCTTGTCAAAGCGCCCTGAAACCGCTTAACATCAGTCCAACTAAGAAAGTAGTATGGAGACACAGGTGGACGATACGGGTAACCCCTTGGTCGGGACATGGCATTTGGTGCGCTGGGACATCAGGTACGGCGATGGCCGCGCGCCGACGCTGCCCTTTGGCGCCGCGGCCACCGGGCTGATCCTCTACACCCACGACGGCAGCATGAGCGCCTGCATTGCCCAGGCCGGCCGAGCCAAACTGTCGTCCGACAGCGTGCGCAGCGCCCCGGTTGACGAGCGCTTGGCCGCCTTCGAGAGCTTTTTTCAATACGCAGGCCGCTACCGCATCCAGCGCCAGGATGGCCGCCTGCAGGTGGTACACAGCGTGACCCAGTCCCTCAACCCCAATTTTGTCGGCACCGAGCAGACGCGCTGGATCGACTGGCCGGCCCAGGACCAGCTGGCCCTGTCGGCCTCTGACACCGTGCCTGGCACGGCGGTGGCCCGTCATCACCGGCTGCTGTGGCAACGCGGCCCCCAACCATGACAAGCACGCACTTCGAAACCCACCGGGCCCGCTTCGAGCGGGCGCAGGCCGCCTGCCAACAGCGCGACTGCTGGAGCCCCTTCCCTGAACTGCCCGGCAAATACCCGGACGCCGAAACCGCACAAGCCAAAGGTCTGGCGACCTTCAAGGCCCGACTCGGTCATGACCAGCCCCACCACTTTGACCTCGACCAGCCCGGCACCGTGGGCGCCCTGGGCGAAGAAATCTCACCCTACACGCAGCACCCACTCGGCATCCTGTACCCGCAGGCGGATCCGGACCAGTTGTTCTCGGCGGCAAACAAAGCCATGACCGACTGGGCCCGGGCACCGATCGACGAGCGCATCGGCCTGCTGCTGGAGGTGGTCGACACGCTCTACCGCGAGCATCTGTTTGACATCGTGCATGCAGTGATGCACACCGCCGGCCAGAGTTTCAACATGGCCTATGCCGGCTCGGGCGTGAACGCGCTGGACCGCGCGATCGAGGCCCTGGTCTACGCGCATCAGGCGCAGCACGCGGTGGCGCCACGGGCGCGCTGGGAGCGACAGTTTGGCCCGTCCACCATCGTGCTGGACAAAACCTACCGGCTGGTGCCGCGCGGCGTGGCGGTGTGCTTTTCTTGCGCCAGCTTCCCGACCTGGAACGCCTGGCCGTCGATGATGGCCAGCCTGGCCACCGGCAATGCCGTCATCGTCAAGCCGCACCCAGCCACGGTGCTGCCGATGGCCTTGACGGTGCGGGTGTTTCGCCAGGTGTTGCAGGCCGCCGGCTTCGACCCCAACTTGGTCACGCTGGCGCTGGACAGCCAGGCCGAGCCGATCGGCAAGCGTCTGGTCAAGCATCCGGCCACGGCCATGGTGGACTTCACCGGCAGCGTGCGCTTTGGCCAGTGGGTGGAGCAGAACGCCCACCCGGCGCTGAGCTTCACCGAGACCGCCGGCTGCAACACCGTGGTGTTGGCCGCGGTCACCGATCTGGATGCGGTGCTGCGCAGCCTGGCCACCACACTGTGCCTGTTCAGCGCCCAGATGTGCACCAGCCCGCAAAACATCTATGTGCCGGCCGGCGGGGTGCAAACCCCCCATGGTCTGGTCAGTTTTAACGAGGTGGCGCAGCGCTTGGCCGATGCCGTCGCGGCATTGACGCGGGACCCGAAAAAGGCCGCCATGATCCTGGCCACGGTGCAGTCGTCGCAAACGCTGGCGCTGCTCGCCGAGATGCAAAGCCAGGGGGCCCAGCGCGGCACCGTGTTGTTGGCGCCGCAGGCCTACCCGCACCCGGACTGGCCGGCCGCGCGCACCAGCACGCCACTGATGCTGCGGGTGAGCAAAGCCGAGCGCGACCTCTATGGCGAGGAGCGCTTTGGCCCGATCAGTTTTGTGATCGCCTGCGACGACGCCGCCGATGCGCTGGCCCAGGCCACGCGCGATGCACGCGAGTTCGGCGGCCTCACGGCTTTTGTGTATGCCACCGACGAGGCCTACATTGCCCAGGCGCAGGACGCCTACGCCCGCGCCGGCGCGCAACTCACCATCAACCTGACCGGCGCCATGCCGCTCAATTTTGCGGCAGCCTACAGCGACTACCACGTCACCGGCCTGAACCCGGCCGGCAATGCCGCCCTGACGCACCTGGCCTTTGTGGCCAACCGCTTCTGCGTCACCCAATCGCGTCGGCCTGCCCGGGTCGACGCCACCGTTAACTCCAAGTAAAGGAATCAGCCATGGGCTATAACGAGATCCCGGTCCTGAACGGCGGCTTTGCGCCGATCGACCACGAGCTGACGCTCGACCTGACTGACATCGAGGGTGAAATCCCGAAAGACCTGACCGGCATGTACGTGCGCAACGGCCCCAACCGCCGCTTCGAGGCGCCCGGCCGCTACCACTGGTTTGACGGCGACGGCATGCTGCATGCGGTGCGCTTTGCCAACGGCAAGGCCCAGTACCA
>CANJOT010000303.1 GCA_947475815.1 Burkholderiales bacterium
CCACTTGGGCGACTGCCCGCCGCACTCGCCACACACGTAAACGGATTTAACTTTAGCCAAGATAAGAGGAGGTTTGCCGATGGTGCGACCGCGCGCCATCCCGGCATGATTGCCTGTATTCTAATGCCCGCCGGCAAGCCACCCCAAGCGGCGCACGCAACGCAGCATGGAAAAACCGGCTTGCAAGCCAAAATTCATGATATAAAGCAGCGCACGCAGAGTATTCCAATGATGATCCAGAGCATTCGGCGAGACATCCGAAGGTTTCTGGACCGGGTTCGTAACCCCTGATCAAATGTCGCATCAGCCCTGCGCAGCAGCACGGAAAGACCGGATGAAACCAGGCTTTTACACGATCATGGCGGCGCAGTTTTTTTCGTCACTCGCTGACAACGCCCTGCTCATTGCCGCCATCGCTTTGCTAACCCAGCTCCATGCCCCGGACTGGATGACGCCATTGCTCAAGCTTTTTTTCGTGCTTTCGTATGTCGTGCTGGCGGCCTTTGTCGGCGCTTTTGCCGACTCCATGCCCAAGGGCAAGGTGATGCTGATCACCAACACCATCAAGATCGTCGGCTGCGTTTCCATGCTGTTTGGCATGCATCCGCTGCTCGCCTACGCCATTGTCGGCTTTGGCGCGGCGGCCTACTCGCCCGCAAAATACGGCATCCTGACCGAGTTGCTGCCGCCGGAAAAACTGGTCGCCGCCAATGGCTGGATCGAAGGACTGACGGTCGGCTCAAT
Organism: Burkholderiales bacterium; assembly: GCA_947475815.1. Lineage (GTDB taxonomy): Bacteria > Pseudomonadota > Gammaproteobacteria > Burkholderiales > Burkholderiaceae_D > CANJOT01. The sequence goes on from CANJOT010000303.1 coordinate 745, forward strand.
CATCCTCGGCACAGTACTCGGCGGCGCGCTGATCAACCCGCACGTGTCGGGCGCCCTGCTGGCGTTTGACTTTCCCATGATTGACACCGGCGTCGATACCTCGCCGGAAGCCGCCATCCTGATTATCGCCGGTGGCTACCTGATTGCCGCGCTGTTCAATCTGCACATCCCGGATACCGGCGCGCATTATCCGCATCAGGAGCGCAATCCGCTACGCCTGATTGTCGATTTCGCACAATGTTTTCGCACCCTCTGGCGCGACAGGCTCGGCCAGATTTCGCTGGCCGTCACCACCCTGTTCTGGGGTGCGGGCGCCACCCTGCAATTCATCGTACTCAAATGGGCCGAACACGCCCTCGGCCTTGACCTGTCCAAAGGCGCCATTCTTCAGGCCGTGGTCGCTCTGGGCGTGGCCATCGGCGCGATTCTGGCGGCCACGCGCATTCCGCTGAAAAAATCGCTCAGCATCCTGCCCTACGGCGTGGCCATGGGCCTGCTGGTGCTGGCACTGGCGTTTTATGACCGCAGCTTCATACCGGATGTCGGCCTGACCCTGTTTGGTATCTATATGCCGCTGCATATGATCATCGCCAATGTCTTTCTGGTGATCATCGGCGGTCTGGCCGGGTTCTTTGTTGTGCCCATGAATGCGCTGCTGCAGCATCGCGGCCACGTGCTCATGAGCGCCGGCCATTCCATCGCCGTGCAGAACTTCAATGAAAACCTGAGTGTGCTGGCAATGTTGTGCCTCTATGCCGTACTGATCCGCTATAACTGTGACATCCGCTTCGTGATTGTCTTTTTTGGTGTTTCAGTCGCAGGCGCGATGATCATGATAATGCGCCGGCACGCCGCCAACCAGAGGGACTTCGACAGCGTCGCCCTGATCGGCAAAAGCACGCACTGAGCACGCCGCCGCGTCAAACCGGCAGAGTCTGGGCTACAGAAGTACCCGAGAGTAGCTCACGCGCCAGGCAGAGATCATCCCAGGAACGCGCCTTCTCCGAAAGCTTGCGCAACACGTAAGCCGGATGCCAGGTAACAACGATATCCACCGCGCGCCCGTCAAACACGCGCCGGTGCACCTGACCGCGCAAACTCCCTACCGGCGCATCGGTATCAAGCAAAAGCTGCGCCGCGACCGCGCCAAGCGCCACAATCAGGCGTGGCTGCACCAGCGCGATTTCACGCATCAGCCAGTCGCGGCAGGCGAGCACCGAGCTCGCCTCGGGGCGGCCTGTGCCCGGGGTGCGGCACTTGACTGCATTGCTGACATAGACATCACGGCCGCGCCGCAGATCGAGTTCGGCAAGCATGTTATCAAGAAGACGGCCGGGCACGCCGGTAAAGGGCCGGCCCTCGTCCTCGTCACCCTCACCCGGGCCGTCACCGACAAACATCCAGGGAACCGGCAGAGGGCCGCTGCCAAACACGGTCTGGCGGCGGCTGTCACACAAACCACATTGAGTGCAGGCGGCGACCGCGTCACGCAAGGCATCGTGCGTCAGCAGATGCAGGGGAAGGTGCGGGACGGACTGGCGACGTTGCGCAAGGGGCGCCGCCACAAGCGCGGCCGGTACAGGCAGCACCTCTGCAAGAGGCAGCACAGCATGCGACACCTCGGGGAGCGCCGCGGCCGCCTGACGCGGGACCCAGAGCGGCGTCAAGCCCATTTCCTTCAAGGCCAGATCGCGAAAGCGGCTCATGCGGGGTTCCTGTTCACAGCGCCAACATCATGACGAGCGCATCTTCACGGTGCGTCTGGTCGATGTCACCTTTGGGATAATACCCCCGGCGCACCCCCACCTGACGAAAACCGTGCCGGTTGTAGAGCGACTGCGCCGGCAGATTGGAGGGCCGAACCTCGAGCAGGAGATTGCCCACGTGATATTCGCGGCAGATCGCGCTGGCGTAGTCAATCAGCCGGGCGCCATAACCATGGCGCTGCCACGGACGGGCGACGCTCACATTGAGCAGGTGACCTTCGTCGATACCAATGAGCAAGACAAAATAGGCAACCAGTTCGGCATCGCGCCGCAAGAGCCGCATGGGATAACCGGCGGCGAGGGAATCGGCAAAATTGCCGCGCGTCCACGGATGCACGTACAGGGTGCGCTCCAGCGCCGCCACCTCGTCGAGGTCGGCCTCAGACATCGGGCTGAGCAATTCATTGGTCAGTGCGGCCATGGTCACTGTCCTCGTCAAAGCGGTGTAGCCGGTTCGACCAGCGCCGGCACCAGCTGTTGCGCGCGCGCCAAACCCAGCTCCTTTTGCCGTCTGGCCAGATCCCGTTCATCGGTGGTCAGGGCGACCTGGTTGCGCACGTACAGCGGCGCGGCCTGGTGCGCCTGTTGCAGCCGCCCCTGTGCGGCCGCACGCGCGGCCAGAGGCAGCATGAAACGCGCCTCGGGCAATTGCGGCGCGCCGACGCACGTGACCAGTGGCACCAGATCGCTGGCAAAAATCTGCATGGCGTTGCCACAACCCCAAAGCGGAGCGTCGCCCGGCAGCCGCGACAGCAAGGGACCCAGCAGCGCCGGCTGCGACAGGCTGGGTGCGACCCGTTCGTGCCAGTCCTGCCCGTCCCAATCGTACACCGCCCAATAGACCTCGGCCATGCGCGCATCCAGAGCACACAACACCCGGCAACCGGCAGGCAGATGGGCGGGGTCTTGCAGGCTGGCGCGCAGGGCTTCGGCCAGCGCTGCCAGCGTGCCCACCGGAATTACCGGCAAGGCTGCACCCCAGGCCAGGCCCTGCACCACGCTGCAGGCAATGCGCAGGCCGGTGAACGAACCCGGGCCGGCGCCATAGACGATGGCCTGACAGCCGGCCAATCGAATACCCGCTTCGTCGAGCAATTCGCCGACCATGGGCAGGATGCGTTGTGAGTGCGTCTGGCCGGCATGCTCGTGGCGCGCCAGCACCTGCGTGCCCTGGAGCAGCGCGGCCGAGCAAAACTCGGTGGAGGTTTCAATGGCAAGCAGGATCAAGGGGGAACATTCACGCAGAGGGCCAGATGCAATTCTAAACGAAGCGGCCCCGGCGCAGGCTGCGACGCAGCGCAGCGCCAAACTTCAGCGGTTGGGTGGCGTACGGTAAACGTCGCGTCCGACGTCGTGAATCTCGCGGCGCAGGGCCCGCCGTTCATCCGGCGACATCTGCCCCATACGCTGAAACCCGGCGGCATCCGGCGGCGGACGGGGTGCCGATTCAGGGGCGCTACGGCCACGCTCGGCGCCACGCCGGTCGCCCTGCTGGCCGCCCTGCTGTGCGCCCTGCTGTTGTGCGCCCTGCTGTGCACCCTGATATTGGCCCTGCCGGCCGCCCGAGCGGCCAAACCGTGAACCATCCTCCTGCGCCTGAGCCGCGGCAATCTGCGGCAAGGCCGCAGCAAGCAACACAACACCTGCCAGAACAGGCATGATGAGGCGTGTGAAGTCAGACATGAGGGGACGCATTGGAGGGCGCATGGGCGGATTATCGTGAACAATCACCGTGCCTGCAAGCGCCCGCCCGGACCATCCGGGGGGATACTGCGCGACACCTTCCCATGGTACGCCCGGATGTGCGCAAGGGACATCTCCAAACGCGCATGTTTGTAACCGTTTGTTTCGGGATGACAAGAAATCG
>CANJOT010000304.1 GCA_947475815.1 Burkholderiales bacterium
CTTCAAGTCGTGTGCAAAAAAGACAGCGTTTCAAAAACAATAAAAAAATCCCTTGACAGCAAACACTTCTTGCATTGTTTGTGTTAATTCTGGCGAAGTCAAGCGTTTGGATGGCGTGCGGTTTCACCTTGGCAACAAAATCTTCCCCGGTGAGGGAAAACCCCTAAACAGGCAAGCGGCGTTACACTCTTGCCCTGCGTTTGTCGGCCTGAAAATCAGCCCTTGAATTTGTGGCTCCTGCTGCAATATGCTTGTGGGTAGGCAGGGTTCGTCGCAGCGCCGGTTTTTTTGTTAATGTATGACCTTGAATGCGCGTTGGCATTAGAATCTGAAACGAAGCGATGGCTCAGCAACACAACCCGAATCCAGACCAGACCACCGTGCTGGAGAAGCAGGAGCAGCGGACAAAGCCGCCGCCGATGTATAAAGTGATGCTGTTGAATGACGACTTCACCCCGATGGAGTTTGTCGTCGTGGTGTTGCAGCAGTTTTTTGGCAAGGGGCGGGAGCAGGCAACACAGATCATGTTGAATGTCCACCGGAATGGCCGGGGTGTCTGCGGGTTGTATCCGCATGACATCGCAGCGACGAAAGTTGACCAAGTCACTGAATTTTCACGCACTCATCAGCATCCTTTGCAGTGCGTGATGGAGGAAGCATGATCGCGCAGGAACTGGAAGTTAGTTTGCACATGGCGTTCGTTGAGGCTCGCCAGTCGCGTCACGAGTTCATCACGGTCGAGCACTTGCTGCTCGCCCTGCTGGACAATCCCACTGCCGCCGCAGTTCTGCGGGCCTGCGTGGCGAATATTGATGACTTGCGAAAAAATCTGTCCAATTTCATTCAGGACAATACGCCGGTTGTCTCGGGTACCGATGAAATCGATACCCAACCGACGCTCGGCTTCCAGCGGGTCATCCAACGCGCCATGATGCACGTGCAGTCCACCGGCAGCGGCAAGAAGGAAGTCACGGGCGCCAATGTGCTGGTGGCAATCTTCGGCGAGAAAGACTCGCACGCCGTTTATTACCTGCACCAGCAGGGCATCACGCGTCTGGACGTCGTCAATTTCATCGCGCACGGCATCACCAAGGCACCGCAGCCCCAGCCGGGCGCGACCGAGGCGCAGGAGCCGGAGAACGAGGCCGAAAAAGAGCAGCGCCAGACGCCACTGGATCAGTTCGCCCAGAACCTCAACGTGCTCGCCCAGCAGGGCAAGATTGACCCGCTGATCGGCCGCGAGGCCGAGGTCGAACGGGTCATTCAGGTCTTGTGCCGCCGGCGCAAGAACAACCCGCTGCTGGTTGGCGAGGCCGGGGTGGGCAAAACCGCCATCGCCGAGGGCCTTGCCTGGCGCATCACCCAAAACGAAGTGCCGGAAATCCTCGCCTCAAGCGTGGTGTTTTCGCTGGACATGGGTTCGCTGCTGGCCGGCACCAAATATCGTGGTGACTTTGAGCAGCGCCTGAAGGCGGTACTGAAACAGATCAAAGACAACCCGAACGCGGTGCTGTTCATCGACGAAATTCACACCCTGATTGGCGCCGGTTCGGCCTCGGGTGGCACGCTGGACGCTTCCAACCTGCTCAAGCCGGCGCTGTCGTCGGGGCAGCTGAAGTGCATCGGCGCGACCACCTACACCGAATATCGCGGCATCTTCGAGAAGGATCACGCCCTGTCGCGGCGATTCCAGAAAATCGATGTCAATGAGCCGTCGGTCGAGCAGACCGTGCAGATCCTGCGCGGCCTGAAGTCACGTTTTGAAGAGCATCACGGCGTTAAATATTCGAGCATCGCCCTGACCACGGCGGCCGAGCTGTCGGCGCGTTTCATTAACGACCGTCATCTGCCCGACAAAGCCATCGACGTGATCGACGAAGCCGGCGCGGCGCAACGCATCCTGCCGGTCGGCAAACGCAAGAAGACCATCGGCAAGACCGAGATCGAAGACATTATTGCCAAGATCGCGCGCATTCCGCCGCAGAATGTTTCGTCGAATGACCGCAGCAAGCTGGCGACGCTGGATCGGGATCTGAAGGCCACCGTGTTTGGCCAGGACCCGGCACTCGAGGCGCTGGCGGCGGCCATCAAGATGGCGCGTTCCGGTCTGGGCCGGCCGGAAAAACCGATCGGTGCTTTCCTGTTTTCCGGCCCCACGGGTGTCGGCAAGACGGAAGCGGCCAAGCAGTTGGCGTTCGTCCTCGGCATCGAGCTGATCCGTTTTGACATGTCGGAATACATGGAGCGTCACGCCGTGTCGCGTCTGATCGGCGCGCCACCGGGTTATGTCGGATTTGACCAGGGCGGCTTGCTGACCGAGGCCATCTCCAAGAAACCGCATGCCGTGCTGCTGCTCGACGAAATCGAGAAAGCGCATCCGGACGTCTTCAACGTGCTGTTGCAGGTCATGGACCATGGCACGCTGACCGACAACAACGGTCGCAAGGCGGATTTCCGCAATGTCATTATCATCATGACGACGAATGCCGGCGCCGAGGGTCTGCAAAAACATACCATCGGCTTTTCCGACAACGTCAAGCAGGCCGGTGATGAGATGGCCGACATCAAGCGCATGTTCACGCCGGAGTTCCGCAACCGCCTTGATGCGATTATCAGTTTCCGCGCGCTCGATCAGACCATCGTGCTGCGCGTGGTCGACAAGTTCCTCATGCAACTGGAAGAGCAGTTGCACGAAAAGAAGGTCGATGCCATCTTCACCGATGCCTTGCGTGCCTTTTTGGGCAAGAAGGGTTTCGATCCGCTGATGGGGGCACGCCCGATGGCCCGCCTGATTCAGGACCTGATCCGGCGTGCACTGGCCGATGAGCTGTTGTTCGGCAAGCTGGTCAACGGTGGCAAGGTCACGGTCGACGTGGGCGCTGACGACAAGATCCTGCTCAGTTTTGGCGGGGATGAGCGTGTAGCATCACCGCCGGCACCGCCGGCCGAAGTGCTCGAAGCCGAGTCCTGAGCGCAGTTTGAGAAGGGATACCGGCGGGGCGGCGGGCGAACAGCCTGCCGCCCTGTTGTTTTTTGGCAGCGTTTAGGGGTGCTTCGGTGTTGCAAATGGGGTGAATTCGGGAAAACCCCGATATCGCAAGATATCAATGCAGATTCATCTTGCAGTGCCGCATAAATCGCGGGTATGATCCGTTCCGTGCAATGCAGCAAAACTTCAGCTTTCAACCTGCGATTTACTCGTATCCCTTATTTCTGGTTGGCCTGATTGTCCATATAGCCCGTGTCGTTGTTGGCGGGCTGGTCTGTTACGGCACAGTCCATCGTCTCTCACCACCTTTCCATTCCCGGCGCACTTTGCGGCGAATGTGGTCATCGGTTTGAGCGATGATTTCACAAACGTTGTACGCCATCCCGAATTTTCGGGCTGTGTGCCATGCCTGCGCGTGAGCATTTGCTCCGGCGTCAGCATGTTCGCTTAGGAATGTTATGTCTTTTGATTCAGTGTTTTCTCCCGCCGCCGCCGACGAAACCTTGCCCTCGGGCGAAGTGTCGAGCACCCATGTTGACCAGATCAGCCTGGCCCCGTCCGCCGTCTCGGCGTTCACCGCGCTCGGTCTGGTCGAGCCGCTCACCCGTGCTCTGGCTGACGCCGGTTACCTGACGCCGACCTCGGTGCAGGTGCGTGCCATCCCCGAGGCCCTCGCCGGTCACGATCTGATGGTGTCCTCGCAAACCGGTTCCGGCAAGACTGCAGCCTTCATGCTGCCCGCCCTGCAACGCCTCGGTCAGCCGTCTGCCGTCAAAAGCATCGGCCCGCGTATTCTGGTGCTCACGCCGACCCGCGAGCTGGCCCTGCAAGTGACCAAGGCCGGTGACAATTACGGCAAACACATGCGCCGTGTGAAGATGGTCAGCATCCTCGGTGGCATGCCTTACCCGGTGCAAAACCGCCTGCTGCGCCAGCCGGTCGACATTCTGGTCGCGACCCCGGGTCGCCTGCTGGACCACATGAGCAGCGGCCGCATCGATTTTTCACGCCTTGAAATCCTCGTGCTCGACGAAGCCGACCGCATGCTCGACATGGGTTTCATCGAAGACATCGAAAAGATTGTCGAAGCCACGCCGAAGACGCGCCAGACCCTGCTGTTCTCGGCCACCCTCGGTGGAACCGTCGGCAAGCTGGCCGCGCGTCTGATGCGCGACCCGCGTCGCATCGAAGTGGCGAGCGCTACCACCCGTCACGAAAACATCGAACAGCGCCTGCACTGGGCCGACGATCTGGCCCACAAGAACCGTCTGCTCGATCACGTGCTGCGTGACACCAGTGTCGATCAGGCCGTGGTCTTTACCGCCACCAAGCGGGATGCCGACCTGATTGCCGACACCCTCAGCGAAGCCGGTTTCCTGGC
>CANJOT010000305.1 GCA_947475815.1 Burkholderiales bacterium
GGTGCCGATGATGCCCGGCCGGCCGAGGTGACCTGGCACGCGCAGGCGCCTGAGGGCAAGCTGGACCTGCTGGTGACGCTCGACTTTCGCATGAGCACCACCTGCCTGTATTCCGACATCGTGCTACCCACCGCCACCTGGTATGAAAAGAACGACCTCAATACCAGCGACATGCATCCCTTCATCCATCCGCTCTCGACCGCGGTAGATCCGGCTTGGCAGAGCCGTTCGGACTGGGAGATCTACAAGGGTTTCGCTGAGGCCTACAGCAGGGTATGTGTCGGCCATCTGGGCGAGGAAAAGGAAGTCGTGCTCACGCCGCTGATGCACGACACGCCGGCCGAACTGGCCCAACCCTTCGAGGTCAAGGACTGGAAGCGCGGCGAGTGTGAGCTCATCCCCGGCAAGACCGCGCCACAGATCGCCGTGATTGAACGCGACTACCCGAACGTTTACAAACGCTTTACCGCGCTTGGACCCCTGATGGACAAAGCCGGCAACGGCGGCAAGGGCATCGCCTGGGATACCAAAACCGAAGTGCGCCAGCTGAGCGAGCTCAATGGCAAGGTCACGGCGGCCGGTGTCACGCAGGGTATGACACGCATCGAAACCGATATCGATGCCTGCGAAGTGGTGCTGCAACTGGCGCCCGAAACCAATGGCCATGTCGCCGTCAAGGCCTGGCAGGCGCTCGGCAAGATCACCGGCCGCGATCACGTGCATCTGGCGCTCCACCGCGAGGACGAAAAGATCCGCTTTCGCGACATCCAGGCCCAGCCGCGCAAGATCATCAGCTCGCCCACCTGGAGCGGCATTGAATCCGAAACCGTGTCCTACAACGCCGGTTATACCAATGTGCATGAACTGATCCCGTGGCGCACGCTGACCGGCCGCCAGCACTTCTACCTTGATCATCCGTGGATGCTGGCTTTCGGTGAAGGCCTGACGAGTTACCGGCCGCCGGTCGACCTGAAGACGGTCGGCGACATCATCGGCAAGAAGCCCAATGGCAACACCGAGATCTCACTCAACTTCATCACCCCGCACCAGAAGTGGGGCATCCACTCGACCTATACCGACAACCTGATGATGCTCACGCTCAATCGCGGCGGACCGGTAATCTGGCTCTCGGAAGACGACGCCCGGCTTGCCGGCATCGTCGACAACGACTGGGTGGAACTGTTCAACACCAACGGCGCCATTGCGGCACGCGCCGTGGTCAGCCAGCGCGTCAAGCCGGGCATGGTGATGATGTATCACGCTCAGGAAAAAATCATCAACACACCGGGCGCAGAAATTACTGGCACACGCGGCGGCATCCACAACTCGGTGACACGCATCGTCACCAAGCCAACGCACATGATCGGCGGTTATGCGCAGTTCAGTTATGGCTTCAACTACTACGGCACCATCGGCACCAATCGCGACGAGTTTGTCGTCGTGCGCAAGATGCGCAAGATCGACTGGCTTGACGGCGAAGCAGCCGCGACCATCCAGGCCTGAGGGGAACACAGCATGAAAATTCGCGCGCAAATCGCCATGGTCCTCAATCTCGACAAGTGCATTGGCTGCCACACTTGTTCAGTGACCTGCAAGAACGTCTGGACCAGCCGCCCGGGCATGGAGTACGCCTGGTTCAACAACGTCGAGACAAAGCCCGGCATCGGCTACCCGAAGGAATGGGAAAATCAGGACAAGTGGAACGGTGGCTGGATCCGCAATCGCGACGGTTCGATCGAGCCGCGCCAGGGCGGCAAGTGGAAGCTGCTCATGCGCATCTTCTCGAACCCGAACATGCCGCAGATCGACGACTACTACGAGCCCTTTACCTTCGATTACGAACACCTGCAGTCGGCCGCTGAAACCAAGGCGCCGCCGACGGCGCGTCCACGCAGCCTGATCACCGGCAAACGCATGGAAAAAATCGAGTGGGGTCCGAACTGGGAAGAAATCCTCGGCGGTGAATTCGCCAAGCGCAGCAAGGACGCCAACCTCGCCAGCTTTGACCAGGTACAAAAAGACATGGTTGGCGAGTTTGAGAACACCTTCATGATGTATCTGCCGCGCCTGTGTGAACACTGCCTCAACCCGGCCTGCGTGGCCTCCTGCCCGTCTGGCTCGATCTACAAGCGCGAGGAAGACGGCATCGTGCTGATCGATCAGGACAAGTGCCGCGGCTGGCGCATGTGCGTATCGGGCTGCCCCTACAAGAAGATCTATTACAACTGGAAAAGCGGCAAGGCCGAGAAGTGCATTTTCTGCTACCCGCGCATCGAAGCCGGCCAGCCTACCGTCTGTTCGGAAACCTGTGTGGGCCGCATCCGCTATCTGGGCGTCGTGCTGTATGACGCCGACCGCATCGCCGAGGCCGCCAGCGTGGCCGACGAAAAGGACCTGTATCAGGCCCAGCTCGATATTTTCCTCAACCCGCACGATCCGGAAGTCATCCGCCAGGCACGCCTTGATGGCATTCCCGATGCGTGGATGACGGGTGCGCGCAACAGCCCGGTCTACAAGATGGCGGTGCAATGGAAAGTCGCCCTGCCCCTGCACCCGGAGTACCGCACCCTGCCGATGGTCTGGTATGTGCCGCCGCTGTCGCCGATCACGTCGGCCGCCAACGCCGGCCACATCGGCATCAACGGCGAGATTCCGAATCTCGAGCAGATGCGCATTCCGGTGCAATACCTCGCCAACCTGCTGACCGCCGGGGATCGTGCGCCGGTCATCCGCGCTTTGTCGCGCATGCTGGCCATGCGCGCCTACCAGCGCAGCAAGCACGTCGATGGTGTGCAGAACCTGGCCGTGCTGGAACAGGCCGGGCTGACAGTCGCCGAGGTGGAAGAGATGTACCAGATCATGGCGATCGCCAACTACGAGGACCGCTTTGTCATTCCCTCGACCCATCGCGAGTATGCCGAGAACACCTTCGACATGCGCGGCGGCTGCGGTTTTTCGTTTGGCAATGGCTGTTCGGACGGCGCCTCGGAGACCAGCCTGTTTGGCGGTTCGAAGGCACGCACCATTCCGATCAAGTCGATGTTGTGATTGGTGTGGTGATTGATGTCGTGATTGCTGTTGCAAATGAAGTGTTGAAGAAATGAAGTTTTGAAGGCGAGGATCCTGACATGAAAAACAACCGCTACGCACTGCGCGCTCTGGCGCGACTGCTGTCCTACCCGGACGCAGCACTGCGCGCACAACTGCCCGATCTGCTGGCTGCGATCGACGAAGAAGCCAGCCTGCCAGCGGCGCGCCGCGACGAGTTGCGTGGCCTCGCGCATGCGCTGGTGCGCCACGACCCGATGGAGGTCGAGGCCACTTATGTGGAAACCTTCGACCGCGGGCGCGCCAGCTCCCTGCATCTGTTCGAGCACGTGCATGGCGATTCACGCGATCGCGGGCCGGCCATGATCGACCTGATCAAGACTTACGAGCAGGCCGGGCTGCTGCTGGGGCCGGATGAACTGCCCGATCACCTGTGTGTGGTGCTTGAGTTCGCCTCGACCCAGCCGGCGCAACTGGCGGCGGAGTTCCTCGGTGAAATGGCGCATATCCTGAGTTCAATTTTCAGCGCTTTGCTACAGCGCGGTAGTGCGTATGCCACCTTAATCGCCGCCGTGCTGGAACTGTCCGGGCAACGCGTGCAAGCCGTGCCCATCGAAGCCGACGTGGACCTCGACGAAGCCTGGCAGGAGCCGGTCGCCTTTGATGGTTGCAGCACCCAAGGCCAGGCACGGCCAGGCACGCCGCAACCCATCCACTTTGTGCGCAGGAACGCCGCGCCAGGAGCCCGGGCATGAACACCATCGACCATCTGATCTTCGACATCTACCCGTATATCTGCCTGACGGTCTTTCTGCTCGGCAGCCTGATCCGTTTTGACCGCGATCAATACACCTGGAAAAGCGATTCGTCGCAGTTGCTGCGCGCCGGCCAGTTGCGCTGGGGCAGCAATCTGTTTCACGTCGGCGTGCTGTTTCTTTTTTTCGGCCATACCGTGGGCATGCTGACGCCGCATTTCGTCTACGAGTCCTTCATCAGCGCCGGCACGAAACAGCTCCTCGCGATGGTGTCGGGCGGCCTGTTTGGCCTGCTTGGATTCATCGGCGTGTCGATCCTGCTGCACCGGCGCCTGTTTGACGCGCGCATTCGCATCAATTCAAAAACCAGTGACATCGTGCTGCTAGTGCTGCTCTGGCTGCAACTGGTGCTCGGGCTGGCAACCATCCCGCTGTCGGCCCAGCACCTCGACGGCAGCATGATGCTGCTGCTGGCCGGCTGGGCCCAGCACATCATGACCTTCCAGGCCGGCGCTTCAGTGCTGCTGGCCGAGGCCGGACCGGTGTTCAAGCTGCACA
>CANJOT010000306.1 GCA_947475815.1 Burkholderiales bacterium
CCGCATTCTCGACATGGGCGCCGCCGGCATCGTCTACCCGCACTTCGGCGTTGACCTTGAGGACTCGCGCGCCTTCGCCGATGTGTTGCGCTACGCCCCGGCGGGACGACGTCCAAGCTGCGGATCGGTGCGCGCCAACCGCTATTCGCTCATCCCCCACGGTACCTATACCAAACAATCCGATGCCGACGTCATCAGCATCGGCCTGATCGAAGACATTGAGGCGGTCGACAATCTCGAAGCCATCCTGCGCGAATGCAAGGTTGACGTCATCATGCCCGGCGCGGGTGACCTGTCGACGTCCATGGGTCTGGCCGGCCAGCAGAATCACCCGGAGGTACGCAAGGTGGTCGAGCGCATCGTTGACATCGCGCAGGCGGCTGGCGTGCGCGTGGGCATGTATCTGCGCGACCCTGAGGAAGCGCGCGCCTGGAAGGACAGGAATATCTCGCTGTTTGTCTATCAGGTCGATCTGAAAACCCTGGCGGCGGCCTACAAGAAGGCGGCCGAGGGCATCCGTTCGGCGATTGCGTCCTGAGACCGGGCATGACGACAGGTATGACTAAAAGTATAAGCACAGGCGTGATTGAAATCGGCGTTGACATCGGTGGCACCTTCACCGACGTGGTCGCCATTGATGGCACAACAGGGGTCCTGCACGCGGCCAAGGTACTGACCGATTACGAAGACCTGGCACGCGGCGTGATCAGCGGCGTGCGCAAGGTGATCCACGACAACCACCTTGATGCGTCTTCGGTCACGCGACTGGTGCACGGCACCACGCTGGTGACCAACAGCCTGCTCGAGCGGCGTGGCCCGCGCACTGCCCTGATCACCACCGCAGGCTTTGGCGATGTGCTCGACATGGCGCGCGAAAGCCGCTTCAACGTCTACGACATCGACATCGAACTGCCGGTGCCGCTGGTGGCGCGTGACATGGTCTTCGAAATCAGCGAACGGCTCGACCATGGCGGCAAGGTGGTGACGCCGCTGAGCACCGACGAAGTCGAATCGCTGGTGCTGTCGCTGCGCGGTGCGCGCGTGCAAAGCATCGGCATCTGCCTGCTGCACTCTTACGCCAATGACCGCCACGAACAGCGCCTGCGCACCCTGCTGCAGGCGCGCCTGCCGGGTGTGACGATCTGCATTTCTGCGGAGATCGTGCCCGACCTGCGCGAATACGAACGCGCCAGCACCACCATTGCCAACGCCTACGTCCAGCCGGTATTGCAAAGCTACCTCAGCAGCCTGCAGGACGCGCTCGCACACCTGTGCCCGCAGGCCACGCTGCTGATCATGACCTCCGATGGCGGCCTGGTCGAACCACAGACGGCAATCCGCTTTCCGGTGCGTCTGATCGAATCCGGGCCGGCCGGCGGCGCCATCGCCACGGCCTTTCTGGGTCAGGCCACCGGTCTGAACAATCTGATTGCTTACGACATGGGCGGCACGACGGCCAAGCTGTGCATCGTCGAATCCGGCAAGCCACTGACGACCAATGTGTTTGAATTTGGCCGCACCGATCGCTTCGCGCGCGGTAGCGGACTGCCCCTGCAGATCCCGGTGATCGAGATGATCGAAATCGGCGCCGGTGGCGGCAGCATTGCCGGTGTGAACCGCATTGGCATGTTGCAGATCGGGCCGCAAAGCACCAATGCCGCGCCCGGCCCGGCCTGTTATGACTTGGGCGGCAGTGCGGCCACCGTGACCGATGCCGATCTGGTGCTGGGTTATCTCGCCGCCGATTCGTTTCTCGGTGGCGCCATGCGCCTGAACGTCGAACGCGCGCGTGCCGCCATCGAGGCGGCCGTTGCCGTGCCGCTGGGCCAGACCATCGAGCAGGCCGCACACAGCATCTACCGCGTGGTCAATGCCAACATGGCGCGCGCCGCAAAAATGCACTGCCTCGAGCACGGCAAGGACGTGCGCCAGTTCGACATGCTCGCCTACGGCGGCGCCGGCCCGGTACATGCCTGTGGCGTCGGACGCCTGCTTGGCGTGCGCGAAATCATTTATCCCCCGCGCGCCGGGGTCTTGTCGGCCTTCGGTTTTCTGGTCGCCGATCCCTCGTTCGAACTGGTGCACGGCGGCGTCACCACCTTGCTCAAGGCCGACCTCGATCACCTCAACGACATGCTGGCCTCCATGCAGAATGACGCATCGGCCGTGGTGCGGCGCAGCCTAGGTGCGGCCAGCAAGGCACTGACCGTGAAGCGCGAAGTCGCCCTGCGCTACGAAGGCCAGAGTTTTGAATTGTATGTGCCGCTCGGCAAGGCACGCCTGGACCAGTCTGAAGTCGCACGCATCCTGGATCTCTTTGCCACGCGTTATTCAAAACGTTACCAGATCGCCATGGACCCGGAGCGTGTCGAAGCGGTGCGCTGGCGCCTGCGCGTGAGCGCACCCGATGAACGGGTGCCACCACGTCTGGCGCCCACGCAACGCGACGCCGCCGCGGCCCGCAAGGACAACCGACCGGTCTACGTGCCCGAGGCCGGCCGCTTCCTTTCCTGTCCGGTCTACGACCGTTATGCGCTGGCCGTCGGGGTATGTTTTGACGGGCCGGCCATCATCGAAGAAATCGAATCTACCGTGTTCATCGGCGCGTCGACCAGCGCCACAGTCCTCACCGGCGGCGAACTGAAAGTCAGCCTGCACCCCTTGTTGCCGGAGCGCACACCATGAAAACCAGCGCGCAAAGCGGCTTTGATGCGATCGATCTCGAAGTGTTGTGGAGCCAGCTGATCACCGTTGTCGACGAATGCGCCTATGCGATCCTGCGCACCTCGACTTCCAAAGTAGTGGTCGAGTCGCGCGACTTCGGCGCCCTGCTGCTCGACCCCGATGGCGAACTGGTCGCCTGTGACGCCGGTGTTGCTTCGAAAATCAGCACCAAGTCGATTGCGGTGAGCGAGTTGCTCAAGGTCTTCCCGCGCGACACGCTGGTGCCGGGCGACATGCTCATTACCAACAATCCCTGGTGGATCAAGGGCCATCTGAATGATGTGGCCGTGGTCGCGCCGCTGTTTCATCATGGCCGGCTGGTTGGATTTGCCGAATGCATGGCGCACATGAGCGACATCGGCGAAACCCTGTCGGCCTCGCCGCGCGAGCTCTACGAGGAAGGACTGATCATCCCGCCGCTCAAGGTGCTCGAAGCGGGCCGCGAAAACGCCACCTTCTTTGCGCTGCTGCAGGCCAACGTGCGTGTGCCGGTGCAGATCGCCGGCGATGTGCGCGGCCTGATCGCCGGCTGCCGCGTGATGGAACGCGAACTGCAGCGTTTCCTCGATGACACCGGCCTGCCCGATCTGACCGAACTGGCCGGCGCGATCACGCACTACTCCCGGGAAGTAATGCGCACCGCCATCCGTGACAACATCCCCGACGGCAGCTACCACGGAGAAACCACGATCGAAGGCGCCGGCAATCTGCTGCACATCAAAGCCCTGGTGACGGTGCATGATGGCGATCTGGTGATCGACTTTGACGGCAGCTCGCCACAACTCAGTTTTGGCGTCAACTCGACGCTGGTGTACACCCATCTGTGGGCCACCTTCATCATCAAGGCGCTGCTTTGCCCGAGCCTGCCGAGCAATGCCGGCACCTTTGCACCGATGCAGGTGCTGGCCCCGGAAGGCTGTTTTCTCAATGCCCGCTTTCCCGCGCCGGTGCGGCTGAAGTCAAGCAGCGGACACTTCGTGCCCGACGCCATCATTGAAGCCCTGAAAGACGCCCTGCCGAATCGTGTGCTGGCTGAATCGGGCAATCTGTTCGTCGCGGTGTTTGCCGGCACGCACGCCGACCAGCGGCCCTACGCCGAGTCGATGTTTATCATGGGTGGCATGGGCGCACGCGCCGGCCGACACGGACTGGACTGCATCGGTTTTCCGGCCAATTCATCAAACATGCCGGTCGAGGTACTGGAAACGGCCATCCCGGTGCGTGTGCTGCACAAACGCATCCGCCGCGATTCGGGCGGTGCGGGCAAGTGGCACGGTGGCTGCGGTCAGGAGTTTCTCTATGAGTGCCTGTCCGACACACCGATGACCGTGCGCGCCTCGCATGGCAAACTTGCCATCCCGCCTATGGGCCTGCAAGGTGGCCTGCCGGGCAAAGCCGGTGGCATCTGGAAAAACGGCGAACCGATCGCCGACAAGATTCCGGTGGTCTTGCACAAGGGTGATCGGATCTGTCTGCAAACGCCC
Organism: Burkholderiales bacterium; assembly: GCA_947475815.1. Taxonomy (GTDB): domain Bacteria; phylum Pseudomonadota; class Gammaproteobacteria; order Burkholderiales; family Burkholderiaceae_D; genus CANJOT01. The sequence continues at coordinate 4,209 of CANJOT010000306.1, forward strand.
GGCTCGGGCGGGCTGGGCGCACCGCAACAGGATGTCTGAACGCTGGGACTGAACACACGCACTTCAACCACCATTACAAGACCTGAACGAGGGAACGAACATGAACACAGGATGCCTGAAACAGCGCCGCACCGCAGTGCTCA
>CANJOT010000307.1 GCA_947475815.1 Burkholderiales bacterium
AACGGCATGTTGTCGGGCGGCGCGGATGCAGTGGGCTCAGTTCTCGGCGGTGGTCTGTTGGGTCTTGCTGCCGGCGCGGCGCTCGGCCTGGTGATGTACCAGGGTCTGGTGCGCATCCCGATGCGCTGGTTCTTTGGGGTCACCAATCTCCTGCTGCTGTTGCTTGCTGCGGGACTGGCCAGCCAGATGGCGAAGTTTTTGATTCAAGCGGATCTGCTGCCGTCTCTGGCGACCCCATTGTGGGACAGTTCGGCCTGGCTGCCTGTCGACACACTGCATGGCGCTACTCTGCACGTGCTGATCGGTTACGACGCCCAGCCCAGTGGCATGCAGTTCGTGTTTTACGTCGCCACGCTGAGCGTGATCAGTCTGGCGAGCCTGATGGTCAAGGTTCAGGCGGCACGTACACCGGAACGGGTGGCCACCGCCTGAACCCGGCTGCAGGCGCAGTGGCCAAAACGGGTCGACGCCCGGCAAGGCCAGCGTCAGTGCGGGTCACCTCGCCCGTTTATTTATTTTGCGGCGGGGTGAATACGCATGCATCACGTCAGTCTGTCTTGGCGGCAATCTGGCGCAGGGCGCGCTCAAAAACCTCCACCGGCTGACCACCTTCAATCAGGTGGCGGTCGTTGATGATCACCGCTGGCACGGCATGGATGCCCTGCGACTGGTAAAACCGCTGCCGCGCGCGCACTTCACTGGCGTATTCATCCGAGGCCAGAATTTGCCGCGCGCGCTGCGCATCCAGACCGGCCTGCTGTGACAGCCGCGCCAGCACCTCATGGTCGGCCGGGCTTTCCCCCTCGGTGAAATAGGCGCTCAACAGGGCGTGTTTGAGTGCCTGCTGCCGACCTTCCAGCCCGGCCCAGTGCAGCAGCCGGTGAGCGTCGAAGGTGTTGTAGATGCGCGTGCGTTTGCCTTCACCGAAGTTGAATCCGACCTGCGCACCGCGCTGGCGGATGCCTTCATGGTTGCGGGCCACCTGCTCGGCGCTGGAACCGTATTTTTGCGTCAGGTGTTCGACAATGTCCTGACCGCCGGGCGCCATGTCGGGGTTGAGCTCAAAGGGCTGGAAATGCAGCTCGACATCGAGCTCGGGGCCGATCTGTTCGATCGCCGCCTCCAGTGATTTCAGGCCGATGGCGCACCATGGGCAGGAAACATCCGAAACAAAGTCGATTTTCATGCGGGCGCTCAGGTTGGCAGTCGGGTTGGGTAGCTTATCAAAGCGCGCTCCATCCTGCTGAGCGCGCGTAGTGTCGTGTCATGCGATTCTGGACAAGATGCCCGCTCAAAACCATACTGCTCGGCATGACAAGAAAATACCTGAACCTGCACGACTTCAATGATTTGGCGCGGCGCCGCCTGCCGCGTGCCATTTACCGCTACATTGAGGGCGGCTCTGAGGAGGGGGCGTCGCTGCGCAGCAATCGCGAAGCGTTTGATCGTCTGAGGTTCATGCCACGCACGCTGGTGGATGTGTCGGCGCGCAGCACCGCGGTGACGACCTTGGGCACCGATTGGGCTGCGCCGATCGGCATCGCGCCCATGGGCGGCCTCGGCCTCGCGGCGTTTCAGGCCGATCTGGCGCTCGCCACCGCGGCTGGCAAGGCGAGGATTCCTTACGTGCTCAGCACCAGTTCGCTGGTTGCCATGGAGCGCGTGCTGCGTGCCAATCCAGCTGCCTGGTTTCAGGCATACCTGTCGACCGAGCGCCTGGAAAACGAGCGCTTCCTGACGCGCATCGGCCAGGCCGGATTTGAGACTCTGATGATCACGGTCGACGTCCCGGTGGCCGGCAACCGCGAGGAAAATGAGCGCAACGGCTTCATCTCGCCCATGACGCCCAGCTTGCGTCTGGCGATCGATGGTGCCAGTCATCCACGCTGGCTCATCACCACGCTGCTGCGTAGTCTGCTGAGCGAGGGTTTGCCGCATTTCGTCAATCTGCCTGGTGTGCCGGTGCCGGCCTTCAGTACCGGCCGTGTGCGCCAGCGCCCGCATGGCCGCGATGATCTGTGCTGGGATGACCTCAAGCGCATGCGCGATCAGTGGCCACACCGGCTGTTGCTCAAAGGGGTGTTGGCGCCGCAAGACATGGCGGCCGCGCGTGTCGCCGGTGTCGATGGAGTGATCGTTTCCAACCATGGTGGCCGGCAACTCGATGGCGCGTTGGCGCCGCTCTGCGCGCTGCCTGAAGTGGTCGCTGCCGCCGGTGCGGTACCAGTGCTGCTCGACGGCGGTGTGCGTCGTGGCACCGATGTGCTCAAAGCCATGGCGCTGGGCGCGGCCCATGTCTTCGTTGGCCGGCCGTTCGCGTATGCGGCCGTGGCCGGTGGTGTCGACGGTGTGTTGCGGGCCATCGACATCCTGCGCGCCGAGATCAGCGCCGACATGGCGATGCTGGGCTGCGTTGGATTGAATCAGGTCGGTGCGCATCTGATTCGGCCGGAGCGCGCGTGATGTCTTTATTGATGCCCGCCATCAAGCCCGCCTATTTTCTGATTCTGGTGTCGCTGTTCAACCATGCCGCCTATTCCGGGGCGCGCATGGCCATACCGCTATACGCGGTCAGTCTGGGCGCCTCGCCGGCTGTGATTGGCTTACAGCTGGCGCTGTTCGGTGTGCTGGGCATTTTTACTTCAGTGTATCTGGGACGCTGGGTTGATCGCCATGGCGCACGCCTGCCTTATCTGTTGGCTTCGATCGGCGTCGGCGTCGGCGTGTTTCTGCCGGTCGTCTGGCAGCAACTGGGCGCCTTGTTTCTGGTGTGTCTGCTGGCAGGCACCGCCTGGAATGCCTGTTATCTGGCCAACGTCCAGTTGATGGGACAGTTGGGCACCCCGACCGAAAAAATCGGCAATTTCAGCATGCATTCGACCCTGTTGTCGGTGTCCAGCCTGATCGCACCGCTGATCACCGGCCTGCTCATCGACCATGCCGGGTTTTCTGTCAGCTTTGCCATCCTGGGCCTGCTGCCCCTGGTGACCATCGCCATGATCCTGCTCGATCGCATGCCCTTCCCGCCGGCCGATGCGGCGCGGGCATCGCGCCCGCCTGCCACAGATACCACTCCTGCCGACACGTCGGAGCGCAAACGCAGCATCTTTCAGTTGTTGCGTGTGCGTGCCCTGCGCCATGCCTACGTGGTGGGCATGTTGGTGCAGGGCATCTGGAACGTCTATTTTTTTCTTATGCCTCTGCATGGCGCTTACATCGGACTGAGTGCCAGCCAGATCGGCGCCCTGCTGGCCCTGTTTGCGTTTTCGTCGATCTGTTCCCGGCCAATTCTGGTGCGTATGCGTCATCGTTGTTCGGCCTGGCAGATCGTCACCATCAACATGGTCATGATGACGCTTGCACTGGCCGGCGTTCCCTGCTTTGACACCCTTGGTCCGCAACTGGTGTTTGCGGTCATCCTCGGTTTGGCGCTTGGTCTGGGTTCGCCGGTGTCGCTGGCCCTGCTGCATGAAGCCTCACCGCCCGGCCGTGCCGGCGAAGCGGCCGGCCTGCGGACGACCATCCTTGCGGTCGTGCAGACCGCCGCGCCGCTGCTGGCCGGGCTGACTGGCGCTACCACCGGCCTGCATTCGGCGTTTGTATTTCTGGCCGTTTGCGCCGCTCTCGGGGGCTGGTTGTCGTATTTCCTGACGCGCACCGAAAAATAGCGCAGGATTTGCTTTGCAGGCCGTTTCGCTACATCATCGTGCCATCGGAGATTCCGCTCGCATTGTTTTTTGGCCCTTTTTGTCAGAACATGGCCGGAGTCGAAGTTCATCTATAACACCGGAGAGGCCTTATGCGTAAATCCCTTATCAGCCTGCTAACCACTGGTTTGCTGGCCGCCAGCGTTGCCGCCACGCCGGTGTTTGCACAAACCCTCAAGGTCATGGTGCCTGCCAATGCCGGCGGTGGTTATGACGGCACCGGCCGTACCCTGGGCAAGGCCCTGATCGAAACGGGGGCCTTCAAGACCGCGACCTACGAAAACAAGGCCGGCGCCGGCGGTACCCTGGGCCTGGCGCAGTTTGCCAACGCCAACAAGGGTGACCCCAATGCCCTGCTCATCATGGGCGCCATCATGGTCACCGGCGTCATTCAGGCCAAGCCGCAATTGTCGCTGGCCCATGTCACACCGATTGCCCGCCTGATCACCGAATACAACGTTTTTGTGGTCAAGAAGGATTCGCCCCTCAAGGACATGAAGGAACTGGTCGCGGCCCTCAAGAAAGACCCGGGTAATGTCAAGTGGGCGGGCGGCTCGAAGGGCTCGACCGACCACATCGGCATTGTCGCGGTCGCCCGCGATGCCGGCGTCGATACGGTCAAGGTCAATTACGTGCCTTTC
>CANJOT010000308.1 GCA_947475815.1 Burkholderiales bacterium
GAACTGCCGCACGTCGGCCGGCGCAAAAAAGGCGATCATCATCTCGTAATTCAGGAACAGGCTGCGCTCATCCAGATTGGCCGAGCCGGCAATGGCGAGATTGTCGTCAATGACGATGGCCTTCGCATGGATCATTTCCGGTGTTTGCCAGATGTGCGCACCGGCGGTGGCCAACTCGCGCAGCGGCGCATTGCGAGCGACATCGGCGAGGCGATGATTGGAGTGGCCGGGCAGAATCAGGTCGACCCTGACCCCGCGCAGGGCGGCCAGCGTCAGCGCCATCTGCAGGGTGGCGTCGGGCACGTAATACGGTGTCACGGCGAGGATGTGGTCGCGGGCCGTGAAACAGCTCGATACCAGCAGGGCATACAGGGTGTCTTCGGCCTGATCGGGGCCGCTCGGAATGAATTGCGCGCCTTGCTGCTTGGGATCGGCGAACTGCCGGGGCGGCAGTTCGGGCAGCGGGGCCCCGCAGGCAAACGCCCAGTCCTGGTCAAACTGCCGTTGCGCCGTATCGACCAGTTCGCCACGGAGGTCATAACTCAGGTCGGTCCAGGCGCTCTTGCGCAGCGTGGCGTTCTGGTCGCCGATAAAATATTCGGCCGCGAGGTTGCGCCCGCCCGTCCACAGGCGGGCGCCGTCGGCAATCACCATCTTGCGGTGGTTGCGCAGATTGGTGCGCCCGCGCAGCGCCGAGCGCCAGGGCGGAACAAACAGCACCACCTCGACGCCGGCCTGTTTGAGGGGTGCCAGATTGGGCCGTCCGGCCAGATACAGGCCAACACTGTCGATCAGCAGTCGCACGCGCACCCCGGCGCGCGCGCGGGCGGTGAGCCAGTCGCTCAATTGCAGGCCAAAGGCGTCGCGGCCCAGCAGGAAGGTGCAGACATCGAGCCGCTCGTGTGCACTGTCGATGATGGTACGGATGGCCTCGAGAGCAGCCTGACCGTTGGCATGAATCTGCAAATCGCGGTAGGTGGCCGCAGGGGGCAGGCCGAGCGCGCCGGCAAGCTGGCGCAGGCGGTCCGCCGGGCTTGCGGGAGGACTGGCCAGTTCGGCACGGTCCGTGCCGGGCGCCGGCAACTCCAGCCGGCTGCTGAAGCTGCGCACGATCTTGCGATTGCCGATCAGCAGGTAGAGCGGCAGGGCCAGATAAGGCAGCAGGGCCAGCGACACGACCCAGGCGATGGCCGCCGAGGGATGGCGGCGCTGGTGCCAGGCATGTGATGCGAAGGCGTAGACGCCCATGCCGATCAGGACAATCAGGCCGTGCAGGGTAAGCCAGTGAAGATCGAGCAGGTTCGTCAAGGTGTGGCTCCGTGGCAGTCCTGTCTTCACGCTGTGACGCGGCGTAAACATGTGTTTCGTCTTCATTATGCCTTGTCATACCGGGTCGTGTGTTCGCGGGACAAATCATTGACCTCTGAAGTTTGGGGCACTATCATCCGATTGTCGGGCTAAAAGTGTGTTCGCCTTTTTGGCTTGGCGGATGACTGAATATGGCCGCGCGATGCGGATTGATCCCGAACTTTGCGCGCGAAGAATGACGACCCATGAGTGAAAATAACCGGCTTGGTGCCGCTGTCAGCGACCCATCCTTTGATGTGCGCAACCTGGCTGCTTATCTTTCGGCGCGACTGCCTGGAGATTGGCCCTCGCTGCGCCTGCGGCCCTTCGTGGGTGGCCAGTCCAACCCGACCTTCCTGCTTGAGGCGGGCGACGCACGTTATGTGTTGCGCAAGCAACCCGGGGGAGTGTTATTGCCTTCGGCCCATGCGATTGATCGCGAATACACCATCATGCGCGCACTCGCTGCGACGGACGTGCCAGTACCGGACATGTTGCATTATGCCGACGACCCCAGTGTCATCGGCACGCCGTTTTACATCATGGCCTTCATGGCCGGCCGCGTGTTCAAGGATCCGCTCTTGCCCGGCATGAGCGTTGATGAACGCGCCCGTATCCACGATGCCATGAACCTGACGCTGGCGCGTATACACGGTGTCGATCCGGCGGCGAACGGCCTGGCGGCGTTTGGGCGCCCGGGCAACTATTTTGGTCGGCAGATCGACCGCTGGACACGTCAGTACCGCGACACCGAAACGGAAACCATCGCCGCCATGGATGAGTTGATCCGCCGTCTGCCCGGGCTCGTGCCAGTCGATGAGCGTGTGGCCATCGCGCACGGTGATTACCGCATCGAGAACCTGATCTACCATCCGGAAAAGCCCGAAGTGATCGCGGTGGTGGATTGGGAATTGTCGACGCTGGGCCACCCGCTTGCCGACCTGGCCTACAACTGTTTCTTCTATCACCTGCCCAGACGGGCATTCGGTGGTGTGAGTGATGTCGATTTTGCCGGCAGTGGCGTGCCCGACGAGGCGGCGTACATCGAGCGGTATTTTGAACGCACCAACATCGTACCGGTTGCCCCGTGGGGTTTTTACATGGCCTTTGCCCTTTTTCGGCTGGCGGCCATTCTGCAGGGTGTACTGAAGCGCGCACAGGCCGGCCATGCCAGCTCACCTGACGCCATCGAGCGTGGTCGACTGGCCGGACTGTGTGCGCTGGCCGGGCTGGCCGCCCTCGACGGCGGCGCGCCGGTGCGTTAAAGCGTCTTTCCAGAACAAGAAAAGGATCAACCGTGTTCAATGAACTGTCGCCCCGTGTCGCCGCGCTCAAAAAGCGTTTTGATGAATTCATGGCCGAGGAGCTTGTGCCTGCCGAGAAAGTCTACGAGGCGCAGCATGCGGCGCAGGCTGATCGCTGGCAGCATCCGCCGGTGTTCCATGAACTGAAGGCCAAGGCCCGCTCGGCCGGCCTGTGGAATCTCTGGTTGCCCGCGAGTGATTATGGCCCCGGCCTGACCAATCTCGAATATTCGACGTTTTGCGAGTCCATGGGACGCATTGCCTTTGCTGCCGAAGTGTTCAATTGTTCGGCACCCGACACGGGCAACATGGAGGTGCTGGTGCGTTATGCCACCGACGAACAAAAGCAGCGCTGGCTGGTGCCCTTGCTCGATGGCGAGATTCGTTCCTGCTTTGCCATGACCGAGTGGGCAGTGGCCTCTTCCGATGCCACGAACGTTCAGGCCAGCATCCGGCGTGAGGGTGATGAATACGTCATCAACGGCCACAAGTGGTACACCTCTGGTGCGCCAGACCCGCGCTGCAAGATCGCCATCTTCATGGGCAAAAGCAATCCGGAGGCAGCGCCGCACCGGCAGCAGTCGATGATCCTGGTGCCGCTTGAGACGAGCGGCGTGACGGTGGTGCGGCCGCTGCATGTGTTTGGTTATGATGATGCCCCCCATGGCCACGCGGAAACGCGCTTTGACAATGTGCGCGTACCTGTGGGAAACATGCTGCTCGGCGAGGGCCGCGGTTTTGAGATTGCCCAGGGGCGGCTTGGGCCGGGACGGATTCATCATTGCATGCGCACCGTCGGGCTGGCCGAGCGCGCACTCGAACTCACTTGCGCGCGTGCGCGTTCGCGTTTTGCGTTTGGCAAGAGTCTGGCCGAGCAGGGCAGCCTGCGTCAGGAGATCGCCGAGAGTCGCATGGCGATCGATCAGGCGCGCCTGCTGACCTTGCATGCGGCCGCGATGATGGATCGCGTTGGCAACAAGGCGGCGCGTGCCGAAATTGCCATGATCAAGGTTGCCGTGCCGCGCATGGCCTGCCGGGTGATCGACCGTGCCATTCAGGTCCATGGTGCTGCCGGCGTGTCGCAGGATTTTCCGCTGGCGGCAGCCTATTCATTGGCGCGCAGCATCCGGCTGGCCGATGGTCCGGATGAGGTGCATCTCGAATCAATCGCCAAGCTGGAGTTGCGCAAGGGCGCAGCGCATTGATTGGCAGCATTGCAATCAAGGTTTTCCGGCATTTTCAGGACGGGTTTTACTCATGATGGATCCACTGCAACAAGCCGCGGCCGAAGCCGTATCGACCTATGTGGCGCGTGCTGAACAGGCTGCTGCCAATATTGCCGGCGTGAACCCGGCCACGCCGCTGCGTCGCATCGCCAGCGTGGGCGTGATCGGCGCCGGCACCATGGGCGGCGGCATCGCCATGAATTTTCTCAACGCCGGGCTGCCGGTGACGCTGGTGGAAACGCGCCCCGAGGCACTCGAACAGGGCATCGCCACGATCCGCAGAAACTATGACAGTACCGTCAAGAAGGGGCGCCTGAGCGCCGCACAGGTCGAGGAGCGCATGGCGCTGATTACTCCGGCGCTTGATCTGTCGGCAGTGGCGGGCGTTGATCTGGTGATCGAGGCGGTGTTCGAGGATATGGCTGTCAAGGAATCGGTATTTCGTCGCCTTGA
>CANJOT010000309.1 GCA_947475815.1 Burkholderiales bacterium
CGGTATAACCGCGAAATCGCCGCCATCCTCAACAGCCGCGAGGTCAAGGAAGATCTGCTGCGCAATGGCATTGTCATCAATTATGGCGGACCGGAAGACATGGCCAACCAGTTGCGCGGTGACGTGGCGCAGTGGAAACGCGTGGTTGAGCAGGGCCGCATCAACCTCGACGAAGCGCGCTGATCGGGCGGGGCGCGAGCCCCGCCGGCCGTTACCTGCCGAGCAGGAAGTCGATGTGAATCTGGTTGAATTCGTCGGCTTTTTCGAATTGCGGCCAATGGCCGCAATGCTCCATGACGACGAACTTCGCCCCCGGAATCATCTGACTGATCTTGCGTCCTTCATCGACGCTGGCGGTCGGATCATGCGAGGTCCACAACACCAGAGTGGGTGCTTTGATGCTGGCCCATTCCTGAGCGCCGAGCAGATTGCGCTGGCGGATTTCCGGCAGTTGTAGCACCAGGGTGCGTTTCATGTTCTCGACCATGCCAGGCGCCGCGTACAGACGCTGGCGCGTGGCGACCAGATCGTCATGCACGCGCGACTTGTCGGCCACCAGGAATTCGAGCCGCGTGCGCACCCGTTCCCAGCTGGGGTCCTCGACCGACTCCATCGACAGCTTGTAGATGCGCGCCATCACTTCCGGGAAGGCGGTGTTGCCGCCTGTCGTGTTGAGCACCAGCCGGTCGATGCGGTCCGGGTAGGTCAGGGCGAAGCGCGCCGCGACCCAGCCGCCGAGCGATTCACCGGAAATCGACGCTTTCTGGATACCAAGCTTGTCCATGACGGCGCGCAGGTGTTCGACATACACATTGATTTCGAGGTCGACCGCCGGCTTGTCTGACAGGCCGTTGCCAACCATGTCGATGGCCCAGGTGTTGAAGTGTTCGCTGTGCGCCTGCAGGTTGCGCACATAGGCCTCGGCATGGCCGCCGGTGCCGTGCAGGAGAAACAGCACGGGTTTGTCGGCCGCACCGGCCTGCAGGTAGCGTGTCTTGATGCCGCCGGCTTCAAGCCAGCCCTGAGTGAAACTGACACCCATCAGGTCGGCCCAGATGCTCTGGTAGGGTGGGCGGGTAGCGGGACTGTTCATGTGTGGTCTCCTTGTGGTGGGGTGTGGTCCATTCGCCGCTCGAACAAGGCGGCTGATTTCCTAATCATGAAAGCGACTTTACAATGTCGAAACCGGATCGTATCATTGGCAGCTTGCAGGCGAAGTGCGAATCAGTGTCAAGATGCGGTTTCAATAAGAGCAGTGTGGGGGAGACAACCAGCGTGAGTATCTGGACAGAACTGCTGGGCGCTGAAGTCGCCCAGCGCTATTACGATGTCAAGGGCGTGCGTACGCGCGTGCTCGAGGCCGGACAGGGCCCGCCCCTCATTCTCGTGCATGGTACCGGTGGGTATGCCGAGGCTTATACCCGCAATATCGTCGAACACGCCAAACATTTCCATGTGTATGCCATCGACATGGTCGGCCACGGGTTTACCGACGCGCCCGACCTGCCGTACACCATGGATGATTTTGTTGCCCATCTGGGTGATTTCATCGACACCATCGGTGCCGATAAGGTCATGCTTTCGGGCGAATCGCTGGGCGCCATGGTGTCGGCCTGGTATGCCATCCGCAACCCGCAGCGCGTCGCCAGACTGGTGCTCAATACCGGCATGCTGATTTCGCGCGACGAAAAAGGCAAGGCGCAGTTGCAGGACGTGGTCGATCGCAGCAAGCGGGCGGCGGGCAATCTGACCATGGAAACCGTGCGCACGCGCATGGAATGGCTCATGGCCAATCCGGAAAAGACCCTGACCGACGAAATGGTCGAGGTGCGCTACCGCATCTATGCGCAACCGGGTCGGGCCGCCGTGATGGGCAAGATTGCCGGCAGCATCATCGGTGGGATTCTCAATGACGAGTGGGCCAAACGGTATTCCGATGCCGCGCACATGCGTGGCATCAAGTGCCCAACACTGGTATTGTGGACAACTCACAACCCCGGTCTGACGGCAGAGCGGGCGGCCATCGGCGCGCGTGAAATCCCGGATCATCGCATGGTGGTGCTGGATGATTGTGCCCACTGGCCGCAGTCCGAGCAGGCTGAGCAGTTCAATCGTATTCATATCGATTTTCTGCGCGGCTGAGTGCCCGGAACATCGCGACGCTGACATCGGACTACGCGCGAAGCAATTCAAAAATACAGGAGACATCCATGGCAATTCGTTACAAGCGGCTCGGATATGTGGCTCTGAACGTCAGCGATCTCGACCGATCGGAAGATTTTTACAGCCGTCTGGTTGGCCTTGAGTCGATGGGGCGTGGCCCGGACGACTGCCGCTTTTTGCGTTGCAGCGGCCATCACTACGATATTGCCCTGCACAAAGGCGCGACGCCCGGCCTCAAGCGCATTGGCTTCGAGATGGAAAGTCTGGAGTCCTTGCTTGAACTGGAAGCGGCTCTCAAGACCGCCGGCGTGGCGACACAGCGTGTGCCGGCCGAGGAATGTGCGGATTACAAGCTGCGCAATTGCGTGCGTGCCGTGATCCCGCATATTGGCGCGACTTTCGATTTCTACGAAGCCATGCGTGAGCATGCGGGCCGTCCGTTTGTGCCGACGGTTGCCAAGATTCAGCGCCTTGGCCATTTTGTGCTCAAGACCGATGAGTATGAAGCGGCCGTCGAGTTCATGAAGAACGTGCTCAACTTCCGTGTTTCCGATGAAGTCGAGGGTTTCATTACGTTCATGCGCTGCTGGCCCAATCCCTTCCATCACAGCATTGGCATTGGCCGCGGCAAACGCAAGGCTATGCACCATGTCAATTTCATGGTCACCGAAGTCGACGACATCGGCAAGGCGATGTGGCGTTTCCAGAAGGAAAACGTGCCGGTTGTGAATGGCCCGGGGCGTCATCCACCGTCGGGCAGCATGTTCTATTACTACCTCGACCCCGACAACCTGACGGTCGAGTACAGCTTTGGCATGGAAGAGTTCCCGGAAGAGAAGCCGCGCAAGCCGCGTGTGCTCGAAGCGGTGAGTGCGTCCATTGATTTTTGGGGTGCGCCCAGCGATGCGCGCAAGTCCGAGTTCGGCGAAATCGAAACCGGCACGATGTAGGCTGCAGTGCAGTCGTGCGCCGTGCCGGCCTGTCCGCACGGCGCATTCGCCATCGGGCATTCATAACAAGCAGTTTGAGGAGACGCGCATGAACAATTTTCTGAGGGCGCTGGCGCCCATGGTGGTGCTGTCCTGGGCCGTCTGGTCCGGGCCGGCTCAGGCGCAGACGGCGGGCAAGCCGATCACCCTGATCGTGCCGACTTCCTCGGCGACCGCCGCCGACATTACCTCGCGCATGATCCAGCCGATCCTGCAGCAGCGTTTTGGCTCGCCGGTGATCGTTGAAAACCGCACCGGCGCCAGTGGCGCCATCGGCATGGCCGCCGTGGTGCGTGCCGCACCCGATGGCAACACCGTACTCATGAGCCCAAGCACCATGGCCATGATCAACCTGCTGCAAAAGGACCTCAACTGGAATCCGGGCGATTTCCAGCCGGTGGCGCGCATGGCGAGCCTGTATTACGCCGTCGTGGTGACCCCGAGTCTGCCGGTCAACAATATCAATGAACTGATTGCCCTGGCCAAATCGAAACCCGGCCAACTGAACTTCTCCACTCCGGGTGTGGGCACGCCGCACCATCTGGTGACCGAATTGTTCAAGCAGGTCACGGGCGTCAATGTGGCGCACATCCCCTACAAGACCAGCGCCGGCGCAGTGACCGATCTGGTGGGTGGTCAGGTGCAGTTTGCCTTTCAGGCCGTGCACAGTGTCATGCCGCTGGTCAAGGCCGGCAAACTGCGCATCATCGCCACGGTGACCGATGCGCGTACGCCTTGGACGCAGGAAATCCCGACCCTCAAGGAATCGGGTATTGATGGGGTGACGATCAACAGCTGGATCGGCGCTTTTCTGCCTAAGGCGGCCAGCAAGGAGGCGGTCGACCGTTATGCGCGCGAACTCAATTCGGTGCTCAACCAGCGTGAAATCAAGGAAGAATTGTTGAAGAATGGCATCGTTGTCAATTTTGGCGGCCCCGATGAAATGGCGGCGCTGCTCAAACGCGACATGGCGCTGTGGAAGCGGGTTGTGGAAGACGGCCGTATCCAGCTTGACGCGGCCAGTTGAGGACCGCATATTGAGCCGGGCTGTTTGAGCAGGACATTTTGATCAGGCAGGACATTCAGGAGAAGTCATGAAGTTTGTAAAAGTGGCCGCCGATCAGGAGATCGCCGAAGGCGGCATGAAGGGTGTGGAAGTCGA
>CANJOT010000310.1 GCA_947475815.1 Burkholderiales bacterium
CAGCGTCGTGATTTCGCGATTGAGGCGCGCCATGGCCGCCGGCGGTGCGCCTTTGGGTGCGATCAGGCCATACCAGAACGACTGCGAGAGGCCTGGCACGCCGCTTTCCGATACCGTCGGAATGGTAGGCGCCTGGGGCAGGCGTGTCGGGCTCATCGCGGCCAGCGCGATCATTTTGCCGTTCTTGACGTTTTCCACCGCGGTGACCGCGCCGAGCAGGAGCATGTCAACGTGGCCGCCCATCAGGTCGGTAATCATCTGTGACGAACCCTGGTAGGGAACGGCCTTGAGTTTGATGCCCGCGGCCTGACTCATGCCTTCCATCATCAGGTGGTGCGGCGAGCCGTTGCCCGGAATGGCGTAGGTAAATTTATCCGGGCTGGCCTTGGCTGCGGCGATCAGGCTGGGCAGCGAGTTGAAGGTTTTTCCAGTGCCCGCGGCCAGCACAAAAAAGCCTTCGACCAGTTGTGTCAGGGGAATCAGATCGTCGGGTTTGTAGGGCAAGCTGCTCATGAGCAGCGGGTTGATCACCAGCTGGTCGGTGGCAATGCCGATGGTGTGCCCATCGGGCATGGCGCGCGCGATCGCCTGCGTGCCGATGACGGTGTTGCCACCCGGGCGGTGCATCATGATGACTGACTGGCCGAGGCGTTTGGAGAGTTCCGGGATGAGGATGCCGAGCACCACGTCCGGTCCGCCGCCGGGCGGGTAGGGGATGATGATCTGCACGGGGCGGGTCGCTTCCCAGGCTTGCGCTGCCGCAGGATTGCTGCCAATCAGGCTCAGCACGACGGCAAGCAGGGTAAAGAACTTCGTCATGGTGGTCTCCAGTGTTCCCTGAGGGAATCATTTGCAGGCTGCGGTGCGGCATTGCTGCCGTCACCGCCATCATATTATCGTTTCGCAGGCATTGGATTTACAATTTTTCAGAAATTTTAAGTTGAATTTGAAACCGGCATTGCATGCTGCCTGACAATGTTGTTCAACTCTTCGCCATGTGCAGCATCAAGCCCGGCCGTTCAATGCGGATCTCGGACAGGCTCGACTTCTGCACCAGATCGGTAACCAGATCAACCAGCGGTCGGCGCGCATCGTAGGTCAGATCTGAACGCGGCGGTTCGGCACGCATCGCCGTGACGGCATCGGCGCCGGCGAAATATCGCAGTAGCATCTCGTCGTCGCTGACTCCAGCGCCGCCATACACCTTGCGCATGTCGGCCAGCGACGGGTCGGGCGGCACCCAGCCGGCCAGTTCTCTGGCCCGCGGACTGTCGAGGATCTGATCACGCAGCTCCGGCTTCATGGCATCACGTTCGAAATCGCCCCACAGGCCGAGCGCGAACTGTACCGTCTGCTCGGCAAGCTGGGAGTAACGCTGGCTGGTAATGACGTTGAGCGTCGCCTGCACGCCGACGAACTGCGAGTAGGGCGTGACCATGATCGGGAAACCGAAGTCTTCGCGCACCCGGCCAATTTCCTCGAGGACTTCAGGCAGGCGGTCGGCCATTTTCATCAGGCCGAGCTGGTGACGCAGGTTCGAGATCATGCCGCCTGGTACCTGCTGGCTGAAATGGGACTCCTGATATTCGTGCGGCGCGCCCACGGGCAGGCCGGTAGCGGCGGCGACGCGGTTGAAATGCGCGCTGACCGGACGCAGTCTGTCGAGGTCGATTTGCGGATCGTAGCCGAGCGCCGCGGCGTTCTCGGCGACGTTGAATACCGACGGATTCGACGAGCCGTTGGCCAGTGGCGGGATCGCGACGTTGATGATCTTGATGCCGGCCTTGATGGCATCGAGAGCGCACAGTGGTCCGAGGCCAGTGTTGCAGTGGGTGTGGAACTCAACCGGGATGCCGTTGGCTTCCTGCACGACGATCTGCGCCAGCACGCGCGTGCGGTCCGGTGTCAGCAGACCGCCCGGATCCTTCAGACAGATCCGGAAGACGTCGAGACGGGCGGCTTGCCGTGCACGGTCGCGGTAGTACTCATCGGTATGAACCGGCGAGATCGAGTAGACCAGGTTGAGGATACACTTCAGGCCGACAGCGTTGGCATCACGCAGGCGTTCAACCCAGTAATGCGGCGTGTTCGAACTGTCCGAGATGCGCACTTCGCGGATGCCGTGCGCCACCAGTCGCTGCAGGTAGAGGTCGGACATGGCCTTGGGCGTGAAGCCAAACCCACCGGTATGGCGGCCGAGGATGGCGCGCAGCGGTGTGTTGGCACGCGCCCGCGCCTGACGGATGCGCTCCCACGGGTCCTCCTTGAGCTCACGCACCATCTTCTTGATGAAGGCGGCGGTGAACAACTCGATGGCGACATAGCCGGCCGAGTCAATCTGCTCGATCACCGGCAGAATCATGTCGGTGCGCATGCCTGCAGCCCACAGGCTCTGGTTGCCGTCGCGCACGGTGGTGTCGACAAATTGGATAGGATTCATGAGCGCTCTAAAATGGTGTGGTGGCGGCGTCGCGCAGAAAACGGGACGCCGGTTTCAGTCGAGTGTCAGGCCGATCGCGCGGATCGTCTTGCCAGCCATGTCACTTTCGCGCTTCAGGTAAGCGGCGTGTTCGGCGGGCGTGTTGCCGATTGCCGTGGCGCTGGTGTCGAGAAAGCGTTTGGCAACCGCCGGGTCACGCAGAATCTCGGCGAGCGCCGCCGAGATTTTTGCGACCACCGCGGGCGGCATGTCGGGTGGTCCGACTACGCCGCTCGAATTCATCGAAATGAAGCCCGGCAGGGTTTCGCTCATGGTCGGCACGTCGGGCAGCAAGGGGCTGCGCTTTTCGCTGCCGACGGCCAGTGCGCGGATCGTGCCGGCACGCACGTGTGGCAGGGCAATGCTCATCAACTGGAAGGCCATCTGCACATGGCCACCGATCAGTGCAGTCATGGCCGGACCGGCGCCGGCGTTGTAGGGCACTTTGGTGATTTTCGTGCCGGTCATGATCTGCAGGGTTTCGGCTGCCAGATGCGCCGGCCCGCCTTCCCCGGCCACCGCGTGGTTCATCTTCTCGGGATTGGCTCGGGCATAGTCGATCAGTTGTTGCAGGTTCTGCGCCGGCACACCCGGATGCACCACCAGAATGTTGGGCATTTCCGAAATCAGCGTGATGGCCGTGAACTGCGCCGGGTCATAGCGGATTTTGGTGTACAGGTACTTGGTCGCCGTCACTGTAGCAGTCGGTGCCAGCAACAGCGTGTAGCCATCGGCCGGGGAACGGAACACCATTTCCGAACCGATGGTGCCGGCCGCGCCTGGACGGTATTCAACGATCACCGGCTGGCCCCACTTCGCGGTCAGGCGCTCGCGGAACAGGTTGAGCGCCAGGTCGGTAGATCCTCCGGGCTGGTAGGGGCTGATCAGGCGGATTGGTTTGCCTGGATAGTCTTGGGCAGCGACCTGGCCGGTGAAGCCCGCAAAAGAGGCAGCAAGCACGGCCGCAAACAGGGTGATGGCGTGACGGACAGGCGTGATGGTCATGATCGGTCTCGTATATTTTTTGTCGTGTGGCCGGCCGGATAGGGCACCGCCGCCGTTGGGTCCGTCCTTTACTCCACTGACCAACACAAGCTGATTTTAGCGGTTTTATGGCGCACCTGTCTTGGCGTGACTGATTGCCGGTTTTGCGTGTAAAGTGATCTGCCATGCAATCGTTCGGGGAATCATCGTCATGATCGACAATGCGCAACTTCAGGAGAAGCTCCAGGACGAATCCGGCTGGATGGACGCCCACTGGATGGCCTTCACCGGCAATCGTGAGTTCAAAGCCAATCCGCGCATCATTACCGGCGCCGAGGGCGCGTATCTGCTCACGCACGATGGCCGGCGTGTGTTTGATGGCCTCTCGGGCCTGTGGTGTGTCGGCCTCGGTCACTGTCGCAAGGAGATTGCGCAAGCCATCGGCCGGCAGGCGCAGACGCTCGATTTTTCACCGTCTTTCCAGTTTGGCCATGCGCTGTCGTTCGAGTTGGCCAACAAGATTGTCGAGCTGATGCCGGCCGGACTGAATCGGGTTTTTTACACCGGTTCGGGCTCCGAATCGGCCGACACGGCGCTGAAGATGGCGCGTGCCTACTGGCGCACCAAAGGGCAGGGCGGCAAGACCCGCCTGATCGGCCGGCTCAAGGGCTACCACGGAGTCAATTTTGGCGGCATCTCGGTGGGCGGCATGGTCGGCAACCGCAAGCTGTTTGGCCAGGGCATCGAGGCCGACCACTTGCCACATACCCAGCCGGCAAACGGCAGCTTTGTGCGTGGCATGCCCAATACCGGCGCCGAACTGGCCGATGAGTTGCTCAA
>CANJOT010000311.1 GCA_947475815.1 Burkholderiales bacterium
ACAGGTCGAGGAGCGCATGGCGCTGATTACTCCGGCGCTTGATCTGTCGGCAGTGGCGGGCGTTGATCTGGTGATCGAGGCGGTGTTCGAGGATATGGCTGTCAAGGAATCGGTATTTCGTCGCCTTGATGCGATCGCCCGGCCCGGCGCCATTCTCGCCTCCAACACCTCAACGCTCGATCTGGACCGCATAGCCGGTTTTACGACGCGTCCAGGCGACGTCATCGGCATGCATTTTTTCTCGCCGGCCAATGTCATGAAGCTGCTTGAGATCGTGCGTGGCCAACACACCGCGCCTGATGTGCTGGCCACGGTCATGGCCTTGTCCAAGACGATCGGCAAGACGGGTGTGGTGTCTGGGGTGTGTGACGGCTTCATCGGCAATCGCATGATCGAGCAATACTGCCGGCAGGCCGGTTTTCTGCTGGAGGAGGGCTGCACGCCACAGCAGATCGACCGGGCCATTGAGGCCTATGGTTTTGCCATGGGACCGTTTCGCATGATTGATCTGGCCGGCAACGACATTGCCTGGGCGATCCGCAAGCGTCGCTACATTGAGGCGCCAGAATTCACGTATTCAGCAACAGGGGACCGCTTGTGCGAGATGGGCCGCTTCGGGCAAAAGACTTCTGCTGGCTGGTATGACTACAAGCCGGGCGACCGCACGGCCTGGCCGTCGGCTGTGGTGGACGCGATGATCGGGCAATGTGCACGCGAGGCCGGCGTGCCGCAACGCCTGGTGAGCGACGCTGAGATCGTCGAGCGCCTGTTGTACTCGCTGGCCAATGAGGGTGCATGTCTGCTGGAGGAGGGCATTGCGACACGCGCTTCCGATATCGACGTCATCTATCTGGCCGGTTACGGATTTCCGAAAGAGCGCGGCGGTCCGATGTATCACATCGAGTCGGCGGGTCTGGCCAAGGTCGTGGCGCGGATGCAGGAATTTTCCCATGGCGTGCATGGCGAGGCCTGGGAAGTGGCACCTTTGCTGGCGCGTCTGGCCGCGAACGGCGGACGGTTGATCTGAGCATGGACTCCCTGGTGCTGTCGCGGCGTGACCTTGATTTTCTGCTGTACGAGTGGCTCGATGTCACGGCCCTGACGGCTCGCGAACGCTTTGCTGAGCATGGCCGCGAAACCTTCGACGCGGTACTCGATGTCTGTGCGCACATGGCCACCGAGTTGTTCGCCACACACAACAAAATCAGTGATCAGCAGGAGCCGCATCTGGTTGACGGTCGGGTGGTGTTGCCGGCTGAAATCGGCGTGGCCCTGCAGGCCTTCGCCGGGGCCGGTTTGCTTTGCGCGGGGCTGGACGCGAGTCTGGGCGGCATGCAATTGCCAGCCGTGATCGAAAAGGCCGGCTTTGCCTGGTTCATGGCGGCCAATGTGGCCACCGCGTCCTACCCTCTGCTGTCGATGGCCAATGCCAACCTGTTGCTGGCCTATGGCAGCCCCGAGCAGGTTGATCGGTATGCCCGCCCCATGCTGACCGGCAGGTTTTTTGGCACCATGTGTTTGTCCGAGCCCCAAGCGGGTTCCTCGCTGGGCGACATGCGAACGCGCGCTGTGGCAGACGGCACGAACTGGCGCCTGTTTGGCAACAAGATGTGGATCTCGGGCGGCGAGCACGAACTGGCCGAAAACATCATCCATCTTGTGCTGGCGCGCATCGAGGGCGCAGCGGCAGGGGTGAAGGGTTTGTCGCTGTTCATCGTGCCGCGTTATCTGCTGGATGCCAAGGGCAATCCGGCTATCGCCAACGATGTCTGTCTGGCTGGCCTGAATCACAAGATGGGCTATCGCGGCACAGTCAATACCCTGCTCAATTTTGGCGAGGGCCGGTTCACGCCCGACGGTAGCGCGGGCGCACGCGGTTTTCTGGTGGGGCAGCCGGGTCAGGGCCTGGCCTGCATGTTTCACATGATGAACGAGGCGCGCATCGGTGTCGGCCTGGGTGCGACGGCGCTCGGGTATACCGCTTATCTGCATGCCCTTGCGTATGCACGCACGCGCCTGCAGGGCCGGCCGCAGGGCTCGCGCGATCCGGCCGCGGCGCAGGTGCCGATCGTGCGTCATGCCGATGTGCGCCGCATGCTGCTGGCGCAAAAATCGTATGTCGAGGGTGGACTGGCGCTCAATCTCTATTGCGCCCGGTTGGTTGACGAACAACGCACCGGTGAGCCGGGCGCCCGGCGTGAGGCCTTGCTGTTGCTGGATCTGCTCACGCCGGTGGCCAAGAGTTGGCCCTCGGCCTGGTGTCTGGAGGCCAATAATCTGGCGATTCAGGTCCATGGCGGCTATGGTTACACGCGGGACTTCAATGTGGAGCAGTTCTGGCGTGACAATCGCCTGAACGCGATCCACGAAGGCACGCATGGCATTCAGGCGCTCGATCTGCTGGGCCGCAAGGTGGGCATGCAGGAAGGCGCCGCACTGGCCCTGTTAGTCGAGCGGGTGCGCAGGACCATCGCGGCAGCGCCCGCAGTGTTGTCCGATCAGGCTGCGTTGCTCACGCGCTGGTTCGATCGCCTACTCGAGGTGACCGCTGTGCTGCGTGATGCGGCGGATCGGCAGGTGGCTCTGGCCAATGCCTCGGTGTATCTCGATGCGTTCGGGCATGTGGTGCTGGCGTGGATCTGGCTCGAGCAGGGCAGGGTGGCGGCAGTGGGCGAGCAGTCGGATGCGCATTTTTATGCGGGCAAGCTGGCTGCCTGTCGTTATTTTTTCAGCCGTGAACTCCCCAAGGTTGGGGCGATGCTCGATCTGCTCGAAGGCCTCGATGACGACCTGATTCGCCTGCAGGATGACGGTCTCTAGCACGCGGCGTGGCGGTAAATCCTTGAATTGATTGCAAACAGTCTTGCAAGGGGCGGTCAATGCCGCTACAATAGCGGGCTTTTCACCCTTGCCACACCGTGTACGCATCACGGGTGGCCCATGAAGCAGACCACAAGGAGAATTCATGCGTCATTATGAAATCGTGTTGATTATTCACCCCGATCAGAGCGAGCAGGTGCCCGCCATGATCGAGCGTTACAAGGGCATGGTTACGGCCGAGAAAAACGGCAGTGCCGGCACTGTGCATCGCATCGAAGACTGGGGCCGTCGTCAACTGGCTTACCAGATCGAGAAATTGTCCAAGGCGCATTACATCTGCATGAACGTCGAGTGCGACCAGCTGACGCTGGAAGAACTCGAGCACGCGTTCAAGTTCAATGATGCCGTTTTGCGTCACCTGACGGTGAAAATGAAAAAGGCTGAAACCGGCCCCTCGCCCATGATGAAGGAAGTGGCGAAGGACGAAGCACGCAAGGCTGCCAGTACGGAAACCCCTGCTGCCGCGCCTGCTGCGCCTGCTGCTGTCGCTGTCGCTGACTGAGTTTGAGCCGGACGGAAACACAACGGAGTTTGTTGCAGGCAGTTCATCCTTTTCAGCGAGGCCGTTTTGACTGAGCAGGTTCAAAACAGCTTGATGTTGAATGCGCAGATCACGGCCAAAAATGTTTTGCGCACCTCGCCTGGCGGGGTCGAGATTCTTGACTTTGAACTGCAGCATGTCTCGACCCAGGCCGAAGCCGGCACGTCGCGACAGGTTGAAGTGGTGATGGCGGCGAAAGCCGCCGGCGCGCTGGCCCGGCAGTTGGACCGTGCGACCCTGCTGACGACTTACCGTTTTTCCGGATTCATTGCAAAAAAGAGCCGCAACAGCAGACAGATCATTTTTCACATTACCGCATTCGAGTGAATCCGCCGAGACGGCGGAACACACGGACAGAAACCGAAAGGAATCAACATGGCACCCCCAAGAAAATTTGGCAAGTTCGGCAAGGACAAAACCAAGCGCCCGGCACAAAACCCGCTGTTCAAGCGCAAGAAATTCTGCCGCTTTACCGTCGGTCACGTTGCACAGATCGACTACAAGGACGCTGAACTGCTCAAGGACTTCCTGCAGGAGAACGGCAAGATCATGCCGGCCCGCCTGACTGGCACCAAAGCGCATTACCAGCGTCAGCTCGACACGGCCATCAAGCGCGCGCGTTTCCTCGCCTTGATCCCGTATACCGACCTGCACCACCGCTAAGCGACTGACTCCCGGAGAACCCTATGCAAATTATTCTGCTCGAGAAGGTCGTCAATCTCGGTAACCTTGGTGACATCGTCAAGGTCAAGGACGGCTACGCCCGCAACTTCCTGATCCCGCAACGCCGCGCCCGTCGTGCGACCGATGTCGCGATCAAGGAATTCGAAGTCAAACGCGCTGAACTGGAAAA
>CANJOT010000312.1 GCA_947475815.1 Burkholderiales bacterium
CTGCCGGGCATCGGCACGGTTGATCACCTGCGGATGGCCCACGAACTCGGCGTCTCGACCATACGCGTGGCGACCCACTGCACCGAGGCGGACGTGTCCGAGCAGCACATCAATCTGGCGCGCAAGCTCGGCCTCGATACCGTCGGCTTCCTGATGATGGCGCACATGAACAGTCCGGAAGGTCTGGTGACGCAGGCCAAGCTGATGGAAAGCTATGGCGCCAACTGCATCTATATCACCGACTCGGCCGGCTACATGCTGCCCGACGATGTGCGCGCACGCCTGATCGCGGTGCGTGCCGCGCTCAAGCCGGAAACCGAACTCGGTTTTCATGGCCACCACAACATGGCCATGGGCATTGCCAATTCGATCGCCGCCATTGAAGTCGGTGCCACGCGCATCGACGCCGCCGCCGCCGGGCTGGGCGCCGGCGCGGGCAACACACCGATGGAAGTGCTGGTGGCCGTGTGTGACCGCATGGGTATCGATACCGGTGTTGACGTGTGGAAAATTCAGGACGTGGCCGAAGATCTGGTCGTGCCCATCATGGACTTCCCGATCCGCATCGACCGCGATGCCCTGACCCTCGGGTATGCCGGCGTCTACGGTTCCTTCCTGCTGTTTGCCAAGCGTGCCAGCGTCAAATACGGCATCCCGGCGCGCGACATTCTGGTGGAACTGGGCCGGCGCGGCATGGTTGGTGGCCAGGAGGATATGATCGAGGACACCGCACTGACCATGGTGCGGCAGCGTGACGAAGCGCGCAACAAGCGCGCCGCGTAATTGCATACTCAAGCGTCAACCTCAGGATTCGAACTCAAGGAAATGTTTGCATGACTTTTAAGGCCATCTCGAGCGCACTGACCGGACTCGTTGTCGTTGATCTGACCGGCGCCCGTTCGGGCCCCACCACGGCACGGCAGTTCGCCGACTGGGGCGCGGATGTGATCCGCATCGAACGGCCGGTCGACTCGCTCGAGGGGGACCTCGGCAAACGCCACGGACCGGACTTCCAGAACCTGCATCGCAACAAGCGCAGCCTGGGGCTCGATCTCAAGTCCGCCGAAGGCCGGGAGATTTTTTTCAAGCTGGTCGAGCGCGCCGACGTCGTGCTGGAAAACTTCCGGCCCGATGTAAAAACCCGTCTGGGCATTGATTACGAAGCGGCCAGCAAGGTCAACCCGCGCATCGTCTACGGCAGCATTTCCGGCTTTGGCCAGGACGGCCCCTATGCCGACCGGCCCGGCCTCGATCAGATCGCCCAGGGCATGGGCGGCCACATGATGATCACCGGCGAACCGGGGCGCGGTCCGATGCGCTCGGGTGCGGCGATCAACGACGTGTTCTCGGGCATCCTGCTGGCCAACGGCGTCATGAACGCCCTGTTCGAACGCGAGCGTTCGGGACGTGGCCAGTGGATTCATACCTCTCTGGTCGAAGCGCAGATCTTTCTGCTCGATTTCCAGTCGGCGCGCTGGACCATGGAGCGCGATCTGCCCGTGCAAGAGGGCAACAATCACGCCACGCTCACGCCGATGGGGGTGTTCAAGACCACGGACGGATACATCAACATCGCGCCCATGCCGGCCGGCTGGTCCAAGTGCTGCAAGGCGCTGGGTCTGGACCACCTTGCCGCAGACCCGGACTACGCCACGCAGGAAGCGCGCCGCGCGAACCGCCCCAAGCTTCTGGAAATCATCAGTGCCATCACCATCCAGGACACCAGCGCGCACTGGATCGATACCTTCAACAAACACGGTGTGCCCTGCGGGCCGATCAACCGGGTCGATCAGACGTTCGCCGATCCACAGGTGCAGCATCTGGGCATCGCCCAGACGGTTTACTCACCGGCCATGGGCCGCGATCTGACCCTCATCGGCCAGCCGCTGCACATGAGCCGCTCGACCACCTGCATCGCCGAGCCGGCGCCGGAATGCGGCGCACACACGGTCGAGATCCTGCGCGATCTGGGCTACACCGACGCACAGATTGATACCCTCGAGCAGCGCGGCCTTATCCTGACACGCCGCAAGTAAGCACGTCGCGCGATGCACACCCCCATCCGCATCGCCATTCTCGGCCTCGGACCCGCCGGCACCGCCCTGGTGCCCGAAGTCGACGCCGACGCACGCTTCACGCTCGCCGCAGTGTGTGATGCGCGCGCCGCCGCACTCGAAGCCTTTCAGACCCGCAGCAACGTGCGCTGCCATGCCACGCTGGCAGCACTGTGCGCCGACCGCGCCGTCGATGCGGTGTACATTGCCACGCCCACCTGGATGCACGCCGAACACGCCATCGCCGTGCTCGACGCGGGCAAACATGTGATCGTCGAAAAGCCGATGGCCGTCGATGTCGCCGGCGCGCGCAGCATGGTCGAGGCCGCACGACGCGCCCAGCGCCTGCTGATCGTCGGCCATTCCCAGAGTTTTGAAGCGACCATCCGCGTCATGCGTGCGGTCATCGACTCAGGCCGGCTCGGACGGCTGCGCGCCATCAACAACTGGTGTTATACCGACTGGATGTTCAAGCCGCGCGACCAGAGCGAGTTTGATCGCGCCCTCGGCGGCGGCGTGGTCTACCGGCAGGGCGCGCATCAGATCGACGTCATGCGCTACCTGACACGCACCAGCCCGCTGGCCATTCAGGCCATGGTCGGCCAGTGGGATGCGCAGCGTCCGGGGGATGGCAGTTATTCCGCCCATTTCATCTTCCCGGATCAGGTCACGGGCTCGCTGTTCTACAGCGGTTACGATCATTTTTCGGCGACCGAACTGACCTTCGGACTCGGCCCGATGGGCAGCAAGGATCAGCCTTCCTATGGCACGTCACGGCGCCTCGCGCTGACTACCGGCGAGGCGGAAGCGACCCGCAAGTACGGCAGCGTCGCACAATCGCGCCGCGCCTCAATGCTCACGCCGGGCAAAAATGCCGCCTTTGGCATCTTGATCGTCAGTTGCGAACACGGCGATATGCGCGTCGGCGACGAAGGTGTGCTGGTCTACGACGATGCAGGGCGCTGGTCGATACCGGTCGATACCCTGTCCACCGGCCGCGCCGCGCTGCTTGACGAACTGGCGCGCGGCCTGACCGGCGCGCCGCTGACCCATGACGGACTATGGGGCCTGGCCAATCTTGAAGTGTGCGTGGCCATACTCGCGGCTTCGGACCAAGCGGCGCAAGTACGGCCGGGATTCAACCACCCGGTCGCACCGCCGTGTGACGCGGCGCTGACCGGCCATGTGAACCATCATATGCCCGCAATATGAAGACCGTGGCGAAGGCTCCACCCCCGGCTGGTCGACCGCTGACCGATCAGTAAAACTGGTCGAAGTGCACCTGGTCAAAAGAAATTTTGGCCAGCCGCAGCATCTTGATGAGCGCCATGGCCATAGCCGGCGGACCGGCAAAGTAGATTTCCATTTCACCCAGACGCTCGGCAAAACGTTCGCGCGCCAGTTCGTGAACGAAACCGACCGCGCCCGCCCACGGCTCTTCCGGCGTTGGCGGTGTCGAGATGGCCGGATGAAAGAACAGACGCGAGCCCCAACCGGGCAACTCCCGCAGCATGTCTTCGCCGCAGATGTCGCGCGCAGTGCGGCCACCATAGAAAAAATGCAGATTGCGACCGGCCAGCGCCGGCTCGTTCATGGCAGCGCGGGCAATCGAAATCATGGGCGCCAGGCCCGAACCACCGGCCAGACAGAGGATGTCGCGCGGCGCATCACGGCGCAGCCATGCCATGCCGTAGGGGCCATCGATGCCGAACCGGCTGCCCGGCTCGCTACGAAACAGGGTCGCGCTGCCATTGCCGTCGGGCACCAGCCGCACCTGCAAGTCGATGCTGCGGCCATCGCTGGCAACGCTGCTCATCGAATAGGCGCGCGCGCCCTCGATGCCGGGCAGGGTTAACAGCACATACTGGCCGGGTTCAAAAAACATCGGCGCATCGAGCTCGAAACGGAATTCACTGATGTCGTGCGTGATGACACGGCGCGCGCTCAGCACGGCCGACTGACGCTGCGGCAGATGCGGCGGGGTGTACTTGTCGGTCTGGCGCACCTTGATGACACAGTCGCTCGTGGCAATCGCCTGACAACCGAGAAAACGCTGGCGCTCGCGGTCGCGGTCGTTCCAGGCCGGCGCTTCGGGCCAGGCCATTTCGACCGTTCCGGAGATCAGCTCAAAGCGGCACGAACCACACGAACCGACATTGCATTCATACGGGAAACTGAGACCGGCGCGCAGCGC
>CANJOT010000313.1 GCA_947475815.1 Burkholderiales bacterium
ACGAACAGCAATGAACCCTTGGCCACGCCAGCGAGGGGAATGAAATCCTTGACGTAGTCGTAAGGCAGCTTTTTGTAGAGCGTCTGATTGGCAGCGTGGGTCGAATTGGTGCCGATCAGGATGGTGTAACCATCGGCCGGTTGTTTGGCGACGTACTCGGCGGCGATGATGCCGTTGGCGCCCGCCTTGGTCTCGACGATCACTGGGAGGCCATTGAGTTGCTCGGACATCGCCTGGGCAATGACGCGCGCCGCATTTTCCGGAAAACCGGTGCAACAGGCTAGCAGGCGGATCGGCTTGGATGGGTAGGCATCCTGCGCGATTGCCGTGCCAAACTGGCTTAGACCAACAACGAGCGCGAAGCCCGCGATGCGCAAATTTTTGGACATCATGAATTGTCTCCTGGTCGGTTGACCTGATTTTATGTGGGGGCAAACAAGCGAACAGATATTGTTCACATCAAGAGTATGCGTACGCAAGCTTGGCGTGGTACACCGGCGACGGAAAGTCTACAATGTGAATTTAACCGATTGCGCGTTGCACCATACTCCATCATGCCGACACCGAGCGAAGCACCCGACGAGGTCGAGCCGCGCACCGGCACGCAAAGCATCGAGCGCGCCGTGCAGGTCTTGCGCGAACTCGCCAGCCGCGGCCGTCTGGGCTGGGGTTTGTGGGATCTGGCGGCACGCTGTGGCTTGTCCCGCGCGACGACGCACCGCATTTTGGGCGCCCTGGTGCGCGCACGCCTTGCCGTGCAGCGTGCTACGGACCGGCATTATCTGCCCGGTCCGCTGATCTTCGAGCTGAGCCTGTCGATGCCGGCCTATGCGGAATTCCAGGCGGCCTGCCGCGCGCCGCTGGCGCGCCTGTCCAAGCGCTTTGGCGCCCAGTCCATCCTGTACCTGCGCAGCGGTTCCGACTGGGTGTGCGCGGCGTTTTCCGGGCCATCGGTGTATGTCGGTGGCGGTCTTGAGGTGGGTACGCGCCGGCCACTGGTGTCGACGGCGGGCGGGGTAGCCATCCTGATTGCCCTGCCGCTACGCGAGCGGCGCCTGATCATTGATCAGAACTTCAGGCAGATCGAGCGTCTGGGCGATGCTGCCGTGAAAAAGCTCGAAAAACTGATCCGCCGCTCCGAGGGTCTGGGTTATGCCTTCAATCAGAGCGAGACCAATCCGGGCGTGCATTCGTTCGGCGTGGCCTTGCGTGAGCATGGTCCGGGCGGACCGGTTTACGGGTCGATCGCCGTCTCCGGCCATGCCGAAGATTTCCCCGTGACGCGCGCCACCGAGGTCATCGCCGCCATGCAAGAAGAGGCTGCGCGCATCGAACGCGAGGCAACGCGCATCTTCGGCAACTAACGTTGTGCCGGTCCATGCTGGCTCCGTGCGGGGCGAGAGGGTATCATTTCGCACTGGCTGAAAATGCGCGAGGTTCGGACCGCGGCAAGTACGCGTGGTTCGCATCAATCACCAATCCGATCCGAAATACGGCAAGAGGGACAACACATCATGCAAAAAACAACGAGCGACCACGCTATGCATCTGGCGTCGCGCACAATCGTCAAGACGTTCACCCTCGCCCTCGTGGCGGCGGCCAGCCTGTTTGCGGCCGCGCCGCGCAACGCCGTGGCCGCGTCGGTCGACGCCTGGCCCGAAAAACCGATCACCGTGATCGTGCCGTTCGCACCGGGCGCGGCCACCGACGTCAATGGCCGCCGCCTGTTTCAGCAGATTTCTGCTGCCACCGGCTGGCAGTTCGTCATTGAAAACAAGCCCGGTGCCAATTCCATCATTGGCGCTGAAGCCGCCATGCGCGGTGGTTCCGATGGTTACACCCTGTTCATGGGGGGGCTGACCTCGCATGCTGCCAACCCCAATCTGTATAAAAAGCTGCCCTACGACCCGATCACCGATTTCATCCCGATCTCGCGCATGGAGGTCGTGCCGCAAGTGGTGTTCGCCGCACCTAAACACAAGATCAACACGGCCAAGGAACTGGCCGACCTGATCGCTAAAAACCCGGGTGCGATGTCCTACGGCACGGGCAGCGAGTCGTCGCGCGCGGCCGCCGAGTCCTTCCTGTTCCGTATCAAGCAGACCGGCATCCGTGTGCCGTTCCCGGCCAGCACGGCCGCCATGACCAACCTGATTGGCGGTCACCTCGACTTCATGTTTACCGATCTGTCGGCCGCCATGACGCTCATCAAGGCCGGCCAGCTCAAACCGCTGGCCATGGTCTCGCCCAAGCGGCTTGAGGTGTTGCCCAATGTCCCGACCATGGATGAACTGGGCTACCCCGGCTTCCAGGTCGTATCGTGGTCCATGGTGTTTGCCAACAAGGGCACGCCGGCAGCGATCGTCGACAAGATCAGCAAGGCCGTGGCCGCTTATAACGCGGCGCCGGCGACGCGTGAGTATTTCGCCGAGCGCGGTGGTTACATTGAAGTGATGAACTCCGAACAGTCGATGGCCTGGGTCAAGGCCGAGATGGGGCGCTACAAAGCGCTTTATGAAATGATGGGCATCCAGCCGCAATGATGGCCAGCCTGATGGTTTGATTGCCCGCAGGCCGGCCTGATGACCGGCCTGACTTTTATTGCAGGTGTTGTTGCCCGCTTTGTTTGCTATTGGTCGCTGACTCTTGAATTCGCCGTCTTCCATTCCCGCTTCACCGTCCGGCGGCCTGCAGGGCCGGCGCGCCTTCGCGGCGATGCTGGGCGTCTGTTTTGTGGTCCTGCTGGCCGCCTTTGACCAGGCGCTGGTGGGCGTGGCGCTGCCGCGCATCGTCGCCGACCTGCAGGGCTTCGCCTTGTACTCCTGGGTCGGCACGGCTTTTTTTCTGACTTCGGCCATCGCCTTGCCGATTACCGGGCGGCTGGGCGATCTGTTTGGCCGCAAACCCTTCGTGCTGAGCGCGATCGTTCTGTTTGTATTGGCCTCGCTGGCCTGCGCCATGGCCAATTCGATGCTCATGCTGGTGATCGCGCGTGCCCTGCAGGGTCTGGGTGGTGGCATGCTGGTGGGCACCACCTTCGCGTCGGTCGCCGATATTTTCCCCGACCAGCAACGGCGCATCCGCTGGCAGGCCATGATGTCGAGCGCCTTTGCCATTGCCAACCTGTCGGGCCCCTCGCTGGGCGGTTTTATGACCGAGGAGTATGGCTGGCGTTCGACCTTTTACGTCAACCTGCCGATCGGTTTTGTGGCCTTCATCATGGTGCTGATCTTTCTGCCGCGAGTGGCCGGGTCGCGCAAACCGGGCGTGCGCGTTGACTGGTCGGGTGCGCTGCTGCTCGGGGTGCTGATCAGCACCGGCCTGATTGCCATTCAGGAGGGTGCGGCGCGTGGTGGCGATGGTCTGCTGAGCCTGCGTTTTGCGGCGCTGCTGACGGTGGTGTTCCTGATGGGCTGGCTGTTCATCCGGCTGCAGCTTCGCGTTGCCCAGCCGATCCTGCCCCTGCACCTGTTCAAGGTGCGCGCCGTGCGCCTGCTGGCGCTGGTCAGCCTGTGCGGCGGCAGTTCGCTGTTCGTGCTGATCTTTTTCACGCCACTGCTGCTGCAGGCGGGTTTTGACGTGTCACCCAATACTTCCGGGTTTCTGATCACGCCGCTGGTCGGCGGCATTGCCATCGGCAGCCTGATCAACGGCCGGCTGTTTACGCGCGTGCACAAGCCGCACCTGTTGCTGTCCTACGGCCTGGGCTGTTTTGCCTTGTGCTGGCTGGCCATCATCCTGTTGCGGCCAGGCATGTCGCACTCGCTCATCATGAGCGTGTTTGGCGTCACCGGCCTGAGTCTTGGTTTTCTGTTTCCCAATCTCGTCATCCAGATGCAGGCTGCCGTGGCGCGTCAGGATGTCGGCATGGCCTCGGCGCTGGTGCAGTCTTCACGCATGCTCGGCAACATGGCCGGGGTGGCGATCGCCGGCGTGCTGGTGATCAATGGTTATCATGCCAGCCTCGATGACGTTTTGACACGGCAGGGCCGGCCGGCACAGCTGCTGCAGAACTTTGCCGACCCGCAGGTGCTGGTCAATCCCCAGCTTCAGGCCGAGTTGCGCCAACAGGCCGAGGAGCGTGGCCCCGAGGCGGCCGCCGCCCTGGAAACCACCATCAGCGAGGCGCGCGATTCCCTGATCGACGGCGTGCATGCGGCTTACTGGCTCGCCTGGGTGCTGGCCGTGATGAGTTTCCTGCTGGCGCGGCGCGTGCCGCCGATGCGCACCTGA
>CANJOT010000314.1 GCA_947475815.1 Burkholderiales bacterium
CTGGGCACGGTGACGCTGGAAGACAAGTTCACGCAGGAGCGTGGCCGGATTTATCTCAACGGCACGCAGGCGCTGGTGCGCCTGCTGATGTTGCAGCGCCAGCGTGACCTCGCCGCCGGCCTGAACACAGCCGGTTTTGTCTCCGGCTACCGTGGCTCGCCGCTCGGCTCGGTCGACCAGACCCTGTGGCGTGCCCAGGCCCATCTGCAAAGCCATCATATTTCGTTTCAGCCCGGGGTCAACGAAGACCTCGCCGCGACTTCGGTCTGGGGTTCGCAGCAGGTCAATATGTATCCTGGTGCACGTTACGATGGCGTGTTTGGCATGTGGTACGGCAAGGGGCCGGGAGTGGACCGCTGCGGTGACGTCTTCAAACACGCTAACGCCGCCGGTACCAGTCCGCATGGCGGCGTGCTGGTGCTGGCCGGCGACGATCATGCCGCCAAGTCCTCGACCCTGCCGCATCAGTCCGACCACGTGCTCAAGGCCTGCGGCATTCCCGTGTTTTATCCGGCTACCGTGCAGGAATACCTCGACCTCGGCCTGCACGCCTATGCCATGAGCCGCTACTCCGGCCTGTGGGTCGGCTTCAAGGTGGTGACCGACGTAGTCGAGTCCTCGGCCTCGATCGAACTTGATCCCGATCGCGTGCAGATCCGCCTTCCCGATGATTTCATCATGCCCCCTGGTGGTCTCAATATCCGCTGGCCCGATGCGCCGCTTGATCAGGAAGCGCGCCTGCTCGATTTCAAGTGGTATGCCGCGCTGGCTTACATGCGTGCCAACAGGCTCAATCGCACGGTGATCGATTCGCCGCATGCGCGTTTTGGCATCGTCTCGGCCGGCAAGGCCTATCTCGATACCTGTCAGGCGCTTGAAGACCTTGGACTCGACGCTGCCACCTGTGCACGCATCGGTGTGCGTGTCTTCAAGGTCGGTGTGGTCTGGCCGCTTGAGGCCCACGACGTGCGCACCTTCGCCACGGGTCTGGAAGAAATCCTCGTGGTTGAGGAAAAACGCCAGATCATCGAATACCAGCTCAAGGAAGAACTCTACAACTGGCGCGACGACGTGCGGCCGCGCGTGTTTGGCAAGTTTGACGACAATGGCGGCAAGGATGGCGGTGAATGGGCCATTCCGCAGGGCCGCTGGCTGCTGCCGGCGCATTACGAATTGACGCCGGCGATCATCGCACGCGCCATCGCCACGCGTCTGGCGGTGTTTGCCTTGCCGGCCGAGGTGCGCGCGCGCATCGATGCGCGCATGGCCATCATCGACGCCAAGGAAAAGGCGCTGGCGCGTCCGCGCCTGACGGTCGAGCGCAAACCCTATTTCTGTTCCGGCTGTCCGCACAATACCTCGACCAATGTGCCCGAGGGTTCGCGTGCGGTGGCCGGCATCGGCTGCCATTACATGAGCATCTGGATGGACCGCCGCACCAGCACCTTTAGCCATATGGGCGGTGAGGGCGCGAGCTGGATCGGCCAGGCGCCGTTCACTGACTGCAGGCACGTCTTCGCCAACATCGGCGACGGCACCTATTTTCATTCGGGCTATCTGGCCATTCGTGCCGCCGTGGCGTCGAAGGTCAACATTACCTACAAAATTCTGTTCAACGATGCCGTGGCGATGACCGGCGGGCAGCCGGTGGATGGTCAGTTGACCGTGCCCAAGGTCGTGGCCCAGATGGCCGCCGAGGGGGTGGGCAAGATCGTGGTGGTCAGCGATGAGCCGGGAAAATATCCGCGCGGCCAGTTTGCCGCCAATGTCGAGGTGTTTCATCGCGATGATCTCGATACCGTGCAGCGTCAGTTGCGCGATATCCCGGGGTGCACCGTGCTGCTCTACGACCAGACCTGCGCCTCCGAAAAACGCCGCCGGCGCAAGAAAATTGTCGATGGCAAACCTTCTTTTCCCGATCCCGCCAAACGTGCTTTCATCAATGACGCGGTCTGTGAGGGCTGCGGCGACTGCTCGGTGAAATCGAACTGCCTGTCGGTGGAGCCGCTGGAAACGCCGCTGGGTCGCAAGCGGCGCATCAACCAGTCCTCGTGCAACAAGGATTTTTCCTGCGTCAACGGGTTTTGTCCGAGTTTCGTGACGCTCGAGGGCGGCAGTGTGCGACGGGGCCGGAGCGCTGCCGCGCCGGCCGGTGCCGACGCGCAGGACAGTCGCTTCGCCGATTTGCCCGAAGCTGCATTGCCGGCGCTGGAGCGCCCCTGGCGCGTGCTCGTGACCGGGGTGGGGGGCACGGGTGTGGTCACCATCGGCCAGTGGCTGGCCATGGCAGCGCATCTCGAAGCCAAGGCCGTGACGGCCCTCGATATGGCCGGATTGGCGCAGAAAGGTGGCGCGGTTGCCTCGCATGTGCAACTGGCCAGCCATCCCGAGCAACTGCATGCAACCCGCATTGCCACCGGCGAGGCCGATCTGGTGATCGGCTGCGATCTGCTCGTCACCGCCGGCAGCGAATACATCTCGCGCATGCGTGCCGGCCATACCCGCGGCGTGATCAATTCGGCCCACGCACCCACGGCCGATTTTGTGCACAATCCTGACTGGCAGTTCCCCGGTAGCAACATGGAAGCCGACCTCAAGGCCGCCATGGGTGCGCAGTGCGATTTCATCGACGCGGCCAGTCTGTCGGTGGGGTTGATGGGAGATGCCATCTATACCAATCCGCTGATGCTGGGTTACGCCTGGCAGAAAGGTTGGCTGCCGCTGACGCGCGCCGCGCTCGAACGTGCCATTGAACTCAATGCTGTGTCGGTGGCGCAAAATCTCAAGGCGTTTTTGTGGGGCCGGCGCACCGCCGTTGATCTCGAGGCCGTGCGTCGCATCGCCACACCGGCCGAGGTGATCGAACTGCGCCGTGGCAGCACGCGTGCGGTCGAGACGCTGGATGAATTGATCAGCACGCGCGAACAGTTTCTGACGGCCTATCAGAACGCCGCTTATGCGCGGCGTTACCGCCATCTGGTGGACAAGGTGCGGCATGCTGAAACGGCTTTGGGCGGCAGCAGCTTGACCACGGCCGTGGCGGGCTGTCTGTTCAAGCTGATGGCCTACAAGGACGAGTACGAAGTGGCGCGTCTGTACACCGAGCCGGCCTTCATGGAAAAAATCAGGGCCCAGTTCGAAGGGGACTACGTGCTCAAATTCCATCTGGCGCCGCCGCTGCTGGCGCGTCGTGACGCAGCCGGTCATCTGATCAAGCGCGAGTTCGGGCCGTGGATGATGCACGCGTTTGGTCTGTTGGCGCGTCTGCGTTTTCTGCGCGGCACGCGTCTCGATGTGTTTGGCCACAGCGCCGAACGCCGCGCCGAGCGCGCGCTGGTTGTGGAATATGAACAAACCCTGTTGATGATGCTGGCCAAGCTGGACACTGCTAATCTCGATATGGCGGTGCAGGTGGCCAGTCTGCCTGAGCAGATTCGCGGCTTTGGTCATGTCAAGGAAGCGAGCATGGTCGCTGCCGCCGCCCGTCGTCTGGTATTGCTCGAAGCCTTCAAGGCGCCGGTGCATGCATTGAGTGCCAGCGGCGCGACGGGCAAGGTCGCGGCGTAGGGGTGCTCTGGGTGGGTGCTTGGGCGTTGCGCCGCAGGTCGCCCTACTTGGGCGCCGGCTCCAATCCGGCAAGAATCAGGTCGATGCGGTTGCCGTTGGTCTCGGTATAGCGGATCTGGGCCGGATACGGTCCCGATCCGGTGCCGCTGAGTGCGTCGAGACCGAACCAGATGTCGAGGCTGCGGTCATTGCTGCCGGTGCGCGCCAGACGCTGCAGGCGCAGCGTGTTCAGGCTGGTGCCGCCGGCGGACACCGTCTCGCGGCCAACGACCTGAAAATTCCAGTGTTCGGCATCGCCACGCACGCCTGCGACAAACAGCGTGATCTGCCGTCCTTCGACGGCCATCGCAGGATTGGTGCGCAGCAGCGCCGCCAGCTGGAAAATCACCGACAGGCGGTCCTGCGCGGCAGAGACCAAAGGGTAGGAATTGGTCGCCGCGCTGAAGGTGATGGTGTTGACCAGTGGGCTGGCCGGGTCGCGGTTGAAGTTGGTCGAGACGGCCGGTCGCCGTCGTGGCGTTTCGGTGTAACGCAAGGGCGCAAGGCCGTGTTCATCGATGCTCCCTTCGCTATGCGAGGCGAGCACGTCGAGCGAAAAAAACAGCAGGTTGACTGAGGCCACCAGATCAAGCTGATAC
>CANJOT010000315.1 GCA_947475815.1 Burkholderiales bacterium
ACGCACCTTGCTGCGTTTTTTCCAGGGCAGGTTGACCATCACGTCGAGGTAGTTGCGCACCACGGTGGCTTCGGCCGACATGGGTGACATGAGCTTGAGTTTCTTGAGCTCGGCCTCGGCCTTGATGAGCGCATCCTTGGGCATGCGCGCGGCCTTGATCTTCTTTTCCAGTTCCTCGATGTCGGCACCGTCTTCGCCTTCGCCGAGCTCCTTCTGGATGGCCTTGACCTGCTCGTTGAGGTAATACTCGCGCTGGCTCTTTTCCATCTGGCGCTTGACGCGGCCACGGATGCGCTTTTCGACCTGCAGGATGTCGAGTTCGGTTTCGAGCTGGGTGAGCAGATGCTCAAGCCGCTCGGACACCTTGAACATTTCGAGCACGGCCTGCTTTTGCTCGAGCTTCAGGGGCAGGTGCGCGGCGATGGTATCGGCCAGACGTCCCGACTCGTCGATGCCGGACAGCGAGGTCAGGATCTCGGGCGGGATTTTCTTGTTCAGCTTCACGTACTGATCGAACTGCTGCACGATGGCGCGGCGCATGGCCTCGGTCTCGGCGTTCGGATCAATTTCGGGCTGGATTGGCGTCAGTTCGCACGCAAAATGCGTGTCGAGGTCCTGAATGCGGTGGATACGCGCGCGTTGTGCCCCCTCCACCAGGACCTTGACGGTGCCGTCCGGCAACTTGAGCATCTGCAGGATGTTGGAAACACAACCAATTTCGTAAATATCCTCGGGGGACGGTTCGTCCTTGGCGGCGGTTTTCTGTGCCACGAGCATGATACTTTTGCCCGCTTCCATGGCGGCTTCCAGCGCCTTGATCGACTTGGGACGGCCGACAAAGAGCGGAATGACCATGTGCGGGAACACGACCACATCACGCAAGGGCAGCAACGGCAGCTGCAGGCGTTCGGACGGCAGGATGGTTGTGGAAGACATGTGTAACCCTTTCAAACGGAGTAACCCGTACATGGTGACACGGAACCATATTGCAAGTTCAGTGCCCTATTCAAATCACCGGCGCTGTTCTTCCGGCCACACCACTGCACGACTTCCGGTTCGGACTCCCCGCGCCGGATCAGCAAACAAAAAGCCGCTCAGGCGTGATCACGCTTGAACGGCTTTGCGATTGAAGCCTGACCGGTATTTTTATATTGAAGACGCCTACCCACGGAGCAATCAAGGGATCAATCAGATCGGTCAATCCGGCCGATCAGTTCGAACCCGCCACCTTGGGCTGATCCTGATAGATCAGCAAAGGTTTGGTATCGCCGAGGATTTGCGGCTCATCAATCACCACTTTAGCAACACCGGTCATGGACGGCAACTCAAACATGACGTCCAGCAGTGCGCTTTCAAGGATCGAGCGCAGGCCGCGCGCACCGGTCTTGCGTTTGAGCGCCTTTTTGGCGATGGCATTCAGGCCACCCGGGCGGATTTCGAGTTCCAGCCCTTCCATGGCAAACAGCTTCTGATACTGCTTGATCAGGGCATTCTTGGGCTCGATGAGGATTTCGATGAGCGCGGCCTCGTTGAGTTCGTTGAGGGTGGCGATCACCGGCAGCCGGCCGACCAGTTCGGGGATCAGGCCGAATTTGATCAGATCTTCAGGCTCGACATCACGCAGCACGTCACCGACGCCGCGGTCGGTCACGCTCTTGACCTCGGCACCAAAACCGATGCCGCTGCGCTCGGAGCGGTTGCGGATGACTTTTTCCAGCCCGTCAAAGGCGCCACCACAGATGAACAGGATGTTGGTCGTGTCGATCTGCACGAAGTCCTGGTTGGGGTGCTTGCGCCCGCCCTGTGGCGGCACCGAGGCCATGGTGCCCTCGACCAGCTTGAGCAGGGCCTGCTGCACGCCCTCCCCCGAGACGTCGCGGGTAATGGAGGGATTGTCGGACTTGCGCGAAATTTTGTCGATTTCGTCGATGTAGACAATGCCACGCTGGGCCTTGTCGACTTCGTAGTTGCAGTTCTGCAACAGCTTCTGGATGATGTTCTCGACGTCCTCGCCCACATAACCCGCTTCGGTCAGCGTGGTGGCGTCGGCAATGACGAAAGGCACGTTGAGCATGCGCGCCAGCGTCTGGGCGAGCAGGGTCTTGCCCGAGCCGGTCGGGCCAACGAGCAAAATATTGCTCTTGGCCAGTTCGACGTCGTCCTTGCGCGACAGGTGCTTGAGGCGCTTGTAGTGGTTATAGACCGCCACCGACAGGATGCGTTTGGCCAGCTCCTGCCCGATGACATACTGGTCGAGCAGATTGCAGATTTCCTGAGGCGTGGGCAACTCGGACTTGGGCGCCCCGGCAGCCGTTTCCGCCTGCGCCGCCTCATCGCGCACGATGTCGTTGCACAGATCAATGCACTCATCGCAGATGAATACAGAGGGACCGGCGATCAGTTTCTTGACCTCGTGCTGACTCTTGCCGCAGAACGAGCAGTACAGAAGCTTTTCGCCGCTTGAGGTCTTTTTATCGGACATGCCTGAGGGTTCCCGTGTTCAATTCCGTCACCAGCGCTGCACCGGAAATACCGGCGCGCCGTGTAGCCATGCTGCAAATATACATTTTTCGAAGCAGCCTTGCTTTAATCGTGCCCGCTTTGCGTTTCAGCCTTGCGTTTCAGCCGGCCGCGCCGGAGCGATGCGCCAGCACCTGATCGATCAGACCGTACGTGCGCGCCTGATCCGCCGACATGAAATTATCCCGGTCGGTATCCTTGGCGATGGTTTCAATGCTCTGACCGCAACGCTCGGCCAGAATGCCGTTCAGACGTTCGCGCAAGTAGAGAATTTCCTTGGCCTGGATTTCAATGTCCGAAGCCTGCCCCTGCGAGCCACCCGAGGGCTGATGAATCATGATGCGCGAATTCGGCAGCGAAAAACGCTTGCCCTTGGCGCCTGCGGCCAGCAGGAAGGCGCCCATGCTGGCGGCCATGCCGGTGCACAGGGTCGAGACGTCGGGCTTGATGAACTGCATGGTGTCAAAAATCGCCATGCCCGCATACACCGAACCGCCGGGCGAGTTGATATAGAGCGAGATGTCCTTGTCGGGGTTTTCCGATTCCAGAAACAGCAGTTGCGCCACCACCAGGTTGGCGGTCATGTCATTGACCGGACCAACCAGAAAAATGACGCGCTCTTTCAACAGACGCGAGTAGATGTCATAGGCACGCTCACCGCGGCCAGACTGCTCGATCACCATCGGCACCATGCCCAGACCCTGAGGGTCGAAGCTGGTTTGGCCGAAACCTGCATGCGCCTGCGGCGTATAACGCGGGGAAGTCATTGGAGTCCCTTGGAAAATGAAATCACCGTCAGTGTATCTTGAGTTGGCTTCGGCCCGGAATGGCGCCCGGGCTTGCGCCCCGGTGCCAGCCTTCTTTCAGCCCGGCGTTCAGGCCTGATTGTTACCCATGAGTTCGTCGAACGGCACGCTCGTTTCGGTCACAACGGCCTGATCCACCACATATTTGACGACGTTTTCTTCCAGCACAAGAGCCTCGACCTCGCCCAAACGGCTGCGGTCGGCGTAATACCAGCGCAGCACTTCGGCCGGGTCTTCATAACTCTGGGCAAAATCGTCGATCTGCGCCTTGACCTGATCGGCATGGGCCTGCAGATTGTTGGCACGCACCAGCTCGGCCAGAATCAGACCCAGACGCACGCGACGCTCGGCCTGGTCCTTGAACAGATCGGGCGGAATCGGCATGCCATCGACCTTCATGCCGCGGCGGCGCATGTCTTCACGTGCCATTTCGGCCAGACGCTGCACCTCGGCATCGACGAGCGTCTTGGGTACGTCGAACGAGGACGCCTTGAGCAGCGCGTCCATGACGGCTTCCTTGAGCTTGCCCTGCAGGCGCTTGTTGACTTCACGCTCGAGGTTGGCGCGGATGTCGGCGCGCATCTTGGTCATGTCGCCGTCGGCGATGCCGAGCGACTGGGCGAATTCGGCGTCCACCGCCGGCACGTGGGCCCATTCGATGCCCTTAACCGTGACGGTGAATTCAACGGTCTTGCCGGCCACATCCTTGCCGTGATAATCCTCGGGGAAGGTCAGCGGGAAGACCTTGCTTGCACCAACATTGAGGCCGGTGACGGCGGCTTCGAACTCGGCCATCATGCGGCCTTCGCCGAGCACGAAGGGGAAGTCGGTG
>CANJOT010000316.1 GCA_947475815.1 Burkholderiales bacterium
CAGATGGCATAGCCGAACCCTATGTGCCGCTTTCGCCCGAGGGTGAGGAAATCAAAGCCTACGTGCGCCAGCCCCGGCACCTGCGCCAGCCCGTCGGCTACAACCTGGCCTTTCTCGAGCAGTACCACCCCAATCACACCGCCTACCTGCCCCAGGGTTTGCGTGATCAGTTGCGCGGTCTCGGGCGCTCGCCCTCCGATCAGGCACCCGCAGGCACCTTCGCGCGTGACATTCTCAATCGACTGCTCATCGATCTCTCGTGGGCGTCTTCACAACTTGAGGGCAATACCTATAGCCGTCTTGATACGGAGCGCCTGATCGAATTCGGTCAGGCGGCCGAGGGCAAGGATGCACTGGAAACCCAGATGATCCTGAACCATAAACAGGCGATTGAATATCTGATCCTCGCGCCCGGGCCGGCGAGGCTGAGCACCGACACCATCATCGCCTTGCACGCGTTGTTATCCGATGGCCTGATGGCCGACCCCTCCGCGGTGGGTCGCATCCGCCATCGCGCCGTGGGTATCAGCGGCAGCGTCTACCTGCCGCTGGCATTGCCGCAACGGCTTGAAGAGCTGCTGGGCATCGTGGTGAGCATGGCCGCCGAGATCATCGATCCATTTGAACAGGCGTTTTTCCTGATGGTGCATCTGCCTTACCTGCAGCCCTTCGAAGATGTCAACAAACGGGTCTCGCGCCTGGCGGCAAACATCCCCTTCATTCGCCACAATCTGTGCCCCCTTTCCTTCATCGACGTGCCGCCGCAAGCCTACGTGGATGCGATGATTGGCGTCTATGAACTAAACCAGACCGCACTGCTGCAGGATGTTTTTGTGTCGGCCTATGAACGCTCCTGCCAACAGTATGTGGCCGTGACGCACACGCTCGTGCCGCCCGACCTGTTTCGTCTGCGCTACCGGCAGGTACTGGGCGCCGTGGTCGCGGCGCTGGTGCGCAACGGCGAACCCGCGACCGAAGCAAGCGTGCAGGCGCGCATGCTGGCCACGGTGGCGCAGGACGATCGGGTGCATTTCAGCCAACTTGTGCTACAGGAGTTCAAGGCCTTGCATTCTGGCAATGCGGTGCGCTTTGGAATCAGGCCGCTGGAGTTCTCGGCGTGGCTGGAGAAGGTCGGCAAGGTGGGCTGAACGATACAAGAAAGACCAGCGGATGATCCGCCCCCCCGGTGGTGCCGATCCCCCGATTCACCGAAAATCCCGCACAAGCGCCAGCACCAGCTTGTCGACCTCGGTTGAAGGATTGACGCTACGAGTCGCCAAACAATGCTGGCGCAACCGGCTGGCATTGACAAGCGCAGCATCCCGTCTGTCTTTCAGTCGGGCATAGGTGCCCTTTTGGCCTTTGCCATACTTACCAAATCCCGGCTTCGTCTTCAAGGCCGCAAGTACCTGATCGCCCACCGACTTCTTGCCAGCAGCATGAAAAGGCTGATCTGTGTAGCCAAAGTGAAGCAGGAACCACATTTCAAAACAGGGCGTGGAGGTAATGGCAACCAGCGGCTTTGCCGCAGCATTCAAATTCTTGATACGGAGTATAGCGGCATCAAAGGTGGCGTGTCGGTCCCGGTCAAAAACGCAATAGACGGTGTCGTACGCGTCACCGCCAGCCGCATCTTCTTCGTACAAGGCAAGGGCACGCGCGACTACCCGATCCGGAGATGCACCATCGTTCGGCGCGACGCGAACCAATTGCCGGCCAATGCGCAAATCATCGAGCAGTTCGAGAAAATAGTGCGGCTCTGTCTTCGTGCCCTCGCAGACGATGAGATAGCGCCGGCTCCGCGCGCGTGCGTCCTTTTGACGCCGTAGCGCAGTGCCATTCCGCGCCTTGCGGTGATGAAACAAGTCCTCAGACCCCATAAAAGTCCAGATCTTTCAGGAACGGAATACCGCCATAACGTCCATTCAGATAACCGCGCTCAACCGCTTCATTGTCGCGTGGACTGAAATCCGACAAAGGATACAGCCGGGTCGTGCTGCGTTCATCCTTTTCCATGAACCACACCTGATCACGACGGAGCAATTTCTGGCTTAACAGGCTGGTGTCATGCGTTGTGAAGATCAACTGCGCCTTGGTTCCTTCATGATGCAAGCGCTTCACCAAGAGATGTACAACCAGCGGGTGCAGGCTGGTATCCAGTTCGTCGATGACCAGCACTCGATCATTCTCGAGCACATCGAGCCACGGACCGGCAATATTGAACAATGCGATGGTGCCGTCAGATTCCTCGTCTTCGGAAAATTCCACGGTCTCCTGCGTCTCAACGTCACGGTGAAAGAAGAGAGGTTCAAGCAGCTTTCTGCCTGCCAGATCTTTCAAGACCTCCTCTCTGATCGCCGCAGGCATCGCCTTCGGCAAAGCATCCGCCGAAAATGCCGTCTCCTTGAGTTGAATGTCGGCGATCGAAAGATCTGCCGCATTCATGAACGCAACGACACGCAGCCGATCCTCATCCTTGCTACACCGTTGGACGGTATACCCCGGACTGAACCCACCCGTCGATGCCATCACACGCAAGCGCAGCTTGAACCAATTGAACGCGGGCTTGAGCTGCTCATTGTTGAGCTGCATCGCGGTCGAGAAAAACAGCGCATTCGAGCGCGTTTGGGCCGCCCAGGTCTGACGTTGCCGTCCGCCGGAAAAGGCGGCGCTGTATTTGTAGGCGTATTTGCCCGTCTTGACATCAAGAACCCGATGAAACCATTTCTGCGCCCGGCCTAGCGGATAAGCGAGCAACCATTCTTCGGTAAATCGCTCGCGGTTGCAGCAAAAACCATACTCATAACGCACGCCCTGTTCTACGAACGTGATTTCAAATTCACTGTCGGCAGCGCGCGACTTCGCAGTCAGCCTGAAAGGCAACACGTCAATCTCGTCTCCCGCCTGGCTCTCCTTTTGCGAACTGAGTACCTGCCCGCGCACAAGCTGCAGGGCCTGGATCAGGGTGCTTTTGCCCGACGCATTGGGTCCGTACAGGACCGCGGAACGCAGCAACCGGGGCAGACCGCCGGATGGCTCAGGCAGGACGGTATTCTGCGATTCCAACTCTTTGAAGTAAGTGGATGCCACCATGCTGAGCGTCTGGCGCTTCAGAATGGATCTGAAATTGGTAACCGAGAATTCGATGAGCATGGCAGGATAATACATCTTTCGATTGTTTTTTACATTATTTAAGTAAAAAATGTGTTGAAAACTTATAATTTCTCAACACTAATCTATTTCAACAGCGATAGGCGGCAATCCCGAGCCAGCCCGCCCTATGGTCTTCAACAGAACTGGGGCCCCTGATCGCGGGCCGGCAACAACTTGTGGCATGATGCTTGAAGGCTAAAATCCACTGGCCCGGCCACGACATCGCTTCCCATGATTCTGGCTGCCCGCGCAAACCCACCAAGAGGTTTTGATGAACCGTCTGATGCAGCTTCTTAACAACGGTGGTCACGCCGTTCTGGTCAATCCTGACTTCGAAACACCCACCATGGTCGATTTTCTTGGTGACCTCGGCTTTGAATCAGTCATGCTCGATTGCGAGCACGGCACACTCAGTGTGGAAGGGGTCATGAACCTGGCCCGTGCCGCACGCGCCGCGGGCATGAGCTCCATCGTGCGGCCGGAATACATGCATCGCGCCCTCATCACCCGCTATCTCGATTGCCGCATCGACGGCATCATGGTGCCTCTGATTGGCGATGCCGCGACGGCACGCGAGGTGGTCGACATCGTGCGTTATGCGCGGCCCGACGACCACGCCGACGTCATGATCATTGCGATGATCGAAACCGTCGACGCGCTGGCCAATCTGCCCGAGATCCTCGAGGTCGACGGCATCAGCGCGTTTTTTGTGGCGCGCGGTGACCTGTCAAAAACCCTCGGCTATCCCAACCAGAAAGACCATCCGGTAGTCATCGCCGCGCTCGACGATGCCATTGCCAAAATACGCGCCGCGGGCAAGATCGTTGCCGCCGCCGGCGACTGGGACAGCGTTGGCGCCACCATCGACAAGGGTGTGCAGCTGCTCTATATCCATGCCAATACTCTGCTCAAAAAAGGTGCGGGGACCTATCGCGAACGCGCCCGCCTGTCCGGCAGCCGCTAACCCAATTCAGAAAGAATAACCATGC
>CANJOT010000317.1 GCA_947475815.1 Burkholderiales bacterium
GCGGTCTGCTGCAGCGGTGGCGAGCGGCGCGCGATGGCGTCGGCAAAATGGATCGGCACATCGGTGACGCGCTCAAGTGCACCTTCAACCGGCAACAGGTTATTGACCGCGCCGGACTGCAACTCCACCCGGTTGCCACAGCGCTCCGACAGGTCGGTGGCGCCCGCAGCGACTTCGGCGCGTACCGCCTCAACGGTATCAAACGCGAAGCCGGGCAGATCGAGCACGTTGCCAAGCACGCGCAACACCTTCCAGCCGGGACGGGTGTCGCCCAGCGGCCGGGTTGCACCGTTGAAACTTTGCAGCCGGCCTTCGCAGTTGACGAAGCTGCCGCCGGTTTCGCTGAACGGCGCGATCGGCAGCAGGACATCGGCATACTCCAGCGCAGCATGTTTGTAAGCCGAGAAGGCGACGACCATCGCCCCCTGGGCTAGCGCGGCGCGCGCGGCAGCAGGGTTGGCGGCGTCGAGTTCGGCTTCGACATTGAACAGCAGCACGGCCTTGCAGGGCGCATCGCCCAGCATCGCGGCGGCGTTGCGGCCGCCGCTCAAGGGCATGGCCTTGGCCAGATGCGCGCCAACGGTGTTGGCCGCTTCGGTCAGCACACCCAGGCGTGCGCCGGTGGCGT
Organism: Burkholderiales bacterium; assembly: GCA_947475815.1. Taxonomy (GTDB): domain Bacteria; phylum Pseudomonadota; class Gammaproteobacteria; order Burkholderiales; family Burkholderiaceae_D; genus CANJOT01. The sequence goes on from CANJOT010000317.1 coordinate 629, forward strand.
TGCTGATCCATTGCGCCAGACTGAACAGGCGGCCGTAGGCCGGGTGCTGCACGGCGGCGTTGCCGAGGAACACGGCTTTCTGTTCGCCGGACAGCAGGCTGGTGGCAATCGATTTCGCCTGGGCCGACGGTTCGCCGGCAATCGCCAGCGGCGCCGTGCTGCCCTGCTGGGCGGCAATGGCGGCGGCAATCTGCGCCAGCGCATTGACCCAGCCCGATGGCGCGATGATGATCTTGTTGGCCACCGACATGAGCAGGTCGTCATCGGCAGCATGCAGCACGCTCAGCTTGGCGCCATGTTTGGTGGCCGAGCGGATGCGCGCCGACAGCAGCGCGTGATCCTTGCGCAGGAACGAGCCGATCACCAGCAGGCGGTCGAGCGTCGAAACCTCGGCGATCTTCATGCCCAGCCAGGGCGCCGCGGCCATGGCCGGGAAATCGCTCTGGCGCAGACGCGTGTCGATGTTGTCCGAACCGAGACCGCGCACCAGCTTTTGCAGCAGGTGCAATTCTTCCAGCGTGCTGTGCGGCGTGGCGAGCGCGCCGATGGCGGCTTCGCCATGGGCGGCACGAATCTGCTGCAGGCCCTTGGCGACATACTCGAGAGCATCCTGCCACTCGACTTCGAGCCATTGCCCGCCCTGCTTGAGCATCGGCTTGGTCAGGCGCTCGGCCGTATTCAGACCGGCGTAGGCGAAACGGTCCTTGTCAGACAACCAGCACTCGTTGACGTCTTCATTCTCGTAGGGCAGCACACGCATGACCGTGTTGGCCTTGACCTGCACCACGAGGTTGGCGCCCAGGCTGTCATGCGGACTGACCGACTTGCGCCGCGACAGCTCCCAGGTGCGCGCCGAATAGCGGAACGGCTTGGACGTCAGCGCGCCGACCGGGCACAGATCGATCATGTTGCCCGACAGCTCGGAATCGATGGTCTTGCCCAGGAAGGTGGTGATTTCGGAATGTTCACCGCGACCGACCATACCCAGTTCCATCTGGCCGGCGATCTCGACACCAAACCGTACACAACGCGTGCAATGAATGCAGCGCGTCATTTCTTCCATGCTCACCAGCGGACCGACGTCCTTGTGCAACACAACGCGCTTTTCTTCCTTGTAGCGCGAGGTCGAGCCGCCATAACCGACGGCCAGATCCTGCAACTGGCATTCGCCGCCCTGATCGCAGATCGGGCAGTCGAGCGGATGGTTGATGAGCAGAAACTCCATCACACCCTGCTGGGCCTTGGCAGCCTTGTCGGACTTGGTGTGCACCACCATGCCATTGGTCACCGGCGTGGCGCAGGCAGGCATGGGCTTGGGTGCTTTTTCAACATCCACCAGACACATGCGGCAGTTAGCCGCGATCGACAGTTTCTTGTGGTAGCAAAAGTGCGGGATATAGGTGCCGGTCTTGTTGGCGGCATCCATGATCATGCTGCCTTCGCGCACGTCCACCGTTTTGCCGTCGAGAATGATTTCAACCATGGGGATATTCGGTCAGGGTATGGGGTTCGCGCTTCAAACGTAGGCCGGCACAACACACTGCTTGTGCTCGATGTGATGGACGAATTCGTCGCGGTAATGCTTGAGGAAGGCACGCACCGGCATGGCCGCGGCATCACCGAGGGCACAGATGGTGCGGCCCTGAATGTTGTCGGCCACCGAATTGAGCAGGTCGAGGTCTTCCATGCGGCCCTCGCCATGTTCGATGCGTTTGACCACGCGGTACATCCAGCCGGTGCCTTCACGGCACGGCGTGCACTGGCCGCATGATTCTTCGTGGTAGAAATATGTCAGGCGCAGCAGCGACTTGACCATGCAGCGCGTGTCGTTCATGACAATCACCGCGCCCGAGCCCAGCATCGAGCCGACTTTGGCAATGGCGTCGTAGTCCATGGTCGTTTCCATCATGATATCGCCCGGCACCACCGGCGCTGACGAGCCCCCCGGAATGACCGCCTTGAGCTTGCCGCCGCGCACGCCACCGGCGAGTTCGAGCAGCGTCGAGAACGGCGTACCCAGCGGAATTTCGTAATTGCCGGGGCGGTTGACGTCGCCCGAGATCGAAAAGATCTTGGTGCCGCCGTTGTTCGGCTTGCCGACCTTCAGAAAGGCCTCGCCGCCGTTGCGGATGATCCACGGCACGGCCGAGAAGGTTTCGGTGTTGTTGATGGTGGTCGGCTTGCCGTACAGGCCAAAGCTGGCCGGGAACGGCGGCTTGAAGCGCGGCTGACCCTTCTTGCCCTCGAGCGACTCGAGCAGCGCGGTTTCTTCACCGCAGATGTAGGCGCCGTAGCCATGAAAGGCATGCAACTGAAAGTTGAAACCCGAGCCGAGGATGTCGTTGCCCAGAAAGCCGGCATCGCGTGCCTCGTCGAGGGCCGTCTCGAAAATCTCGTAACAATCCCAGACTTCACCGTGAATGTAGTTGTAACCGACCGGGATGCCCATCGCGTAGGCAGCGATAATCATGCCTTCGATGAGGATGTGCGGGTTGTAACGCAGGATGTCGCGGTCCTTGAAGGTGCCAGGCTCGCCCTCGTCGGAATTGCACACCAGGTATTTGTCGCCCGGGAACTGGCGCGGCATGAAACTCCACTTCAGGCCGGTCGGAAAACCGGCGCCACCGCGACCACGCAGGCCGGAAGCCTTGAGTTCGGCAATCACCGCCTCGGGCGTGATTTTTTCAGACAGAATCTTGCGCAGGGCGTCGTAACCACCACGGCGCACATACTCGGCCAGGTGCCAGTTGCTGCCATCCAGACCCACCATGATTTGCGGGCTGATGTGACGATCGTGCAGGGAGGTGCTCATGACATTAACCCTTCGCCGCGCCGGACGCGGCGACCGACAGTTCGGCAAGCAGCGCATCGATGCGCTCGTTGCTCAGGTGGCTGCACATGCGTTTGTTGTTGACCAGCGCCACCGGCGCGTCGCCGCAGGCACCCATGCATTCGCCTTCCATCAGCGTAAACAGGCCATCGGCGGTGGTTTCGCGATAACCGATGCCGAGTTTCTTTTTCAGGTACTGGGCAGCACCTTCGCCGCCCGACAGCGCACAAGGCAGATTGGTGCACACGGTGAGCTTGAACTTGCCCACCGGCTTGAGGTTGTACATATTGTAGAAGGTGGCCACTTCCTCGACCGCCACAGCGGGCATGCCGAGCACCACGGCCACCTCGGCCATCACCTCGGGCGGCAACCAGCCGACCTGATCCTGCGCGATGGCCAATGCCGCCATGACCGCCGACTGTTTCTGGTCAGCCGGGAACTTGGCGACTTCGCGGCCGATTTTTTGGAGGGATTGTTCAGACAGCATCATGGGCGATCAGCGGGTTTCGGAGGATGTTCGGCAAGTTGGGAGCCATGGCTTAACGGTCGATTTCACCAAACACGATGTCCTGCGTGCCGATGATGGTGACCACGTCGGCCAGCATATGGCCTCTGGCCATTTCATCAAGCGCATGCAGGTGCGCAAACCCCGGCGCACGGATCTTCAGGCGGTA
>CANJOT010000318.1 GCA_947475815.1 Burkholderiales bacterium
AGGCCGTCGGTGGCGTTCTGGTGCACGAAACCCCAGTCGGTGCGTGCCAGCAGCCGTTGTTGCGCCAGGCTCATGGCATGGATGTCTTCGAGCTGGCCGTTGCGGCCGAGAAAGGACACCGTGCCATGATCGGGGCGGTCGCGTGCGGCAATGGCATTGAGCAGGGTGGTTTTGCCCGAGCCCGATTCGCCAACCACGGCGAGCACTTCGCCGGGCCAGAGATCAAACGAAGTGTCATGCAGGGCGATACGCTCGCCATAGCGCTTGCCGATGCCGGATACGCGCAGCAGCGGCAGGGTGGTGTCGGAGTAGGACATGTCAGGTCTCGATGGCAAAACTGATGCCGTGGCGCTTGAATTCGAGCGCGTGGTAGAAGGCATGTGCCTTGGGGCGCTTGAGGTTGGCGGACAGCGCCAGCTTGTAGCAGCCGGCGTGTTGCGCCTGGGCGAGGGCATGGGCCATGAGGCGCCGGCCGATGCCCTGCCCGTGACGTTGCGGGCAGACGGCGATGTCCTCGACGATGGCTGAGGGCGTGCCGTGATGGGCCAGGTTGTGCATCACCAGCAAGGCATAGGTACCCACCACCTCACCTTTGCCGTCATCGTCGCAGGCCACGAACAGGCGATAGTTCGGGTAGCTGCGAAACACCGCGAGCAGGCGGCGTGCCTCGTCGAGTTCGAGTACTTTGCCATCATCGAAGTCGGGCTGGGCATACAGTCGCAGCACGCCTTGCAGGTCGTGTTCATCGGCTTCACGGATGAGGATGCTCATGCGGCCTCCCGGGTCAGGGCGACCTGCATGTCCTGTACATCGCGCATCGACTGACAGTAGTCCGAGTCCGAACAGACGTGCATACGCTGGCCGGCGTCATCCATGATGACCTCGTCGAGAAAACTGTCGGTGGCGCCGCACAGGGCACAGGCGCTGTGCCAGCTCTGTACTTCAAACGGATGGTCTTCAAAACCCAGACTCTCGACCGAGGTCCACGGCGGCACGGCGTAAATGCGCTTTTCGCGGCCGGCGCCAAACAATTGCAGTGCGGCGTTGCGATGCATTTTCGGGTTGTCGAATTTTGGGATCGGCGAGGGCGCCATCAGATAGCGGCCATTGACCAGCACCGGATAATCGTAGGTCGTGGCGATGTGGCCGTAACGCGCGATGTCTTCGTAGAGCTTGACGTGCATGAGGCCGTATTCGGCCAGGCCATGCAGAGTGCGTGTTTCGGTTTCGCGCGGCTCGAGGTGCTGCATCGGTTCGGGCACCGGCACCTGATAGACGATGATCTGGCCTTCGGCGAGCGGTGTTTCGGGAATGCGGTGACGCGTCTGGATCAGGCTGGCCTCGCTGGTGCGCGTGGTCGTGGCCACGCCCGCCGTGCGCTCGAAAAAGCGCCGGATGTTGACGGCGTTGACGGTGTCGTCGGAGCCCTGGTCGATCACCTTGAGCACATCATCGGGGCCGATGACGGCTGCGGTGACCTGAATGCCGCCGGTGCCCCAGCCGTAGGGCAGCGGCATTTCGCGCGAGCCGAACGGCACCTGATAGCCGGGCACGGCAACCGCTTTGAGGATGGCGCGGCGGATCATGCGTTTGGTGCGCTCGTCCAGGTAGGCAAAGTTGACGCCGGCTTGTGGCTCGGCATGCAGGTGTGCATGTGATTCGGCCTGCGGGTTCATGCGGTCTCCTCGTTTTGGTGATCTGTGCTGATGCCCGCGCGCATCTTGCGCACCAGATCGAGTTCGGCCTGAAAGTCAACGTAGTGCGGCAGCTTGAGGTGCTGCACGAAGCCCGAAGCTTCCAGGCTGTCGCTGTGCGAGAGCACGAATTCCTGCATCTGCGCGGGCGACTTGATGGCTTCGCCCAGTTCTTCGGCGCGCAGCGCGCGGTCGACCAGACTCATGGCCATGGCCTTGCGTTCGTTGTGGCCAAACGCCAGCCCATACCCGCGGGTAAATTGCGGCGCTTCGGTCTTGCTGCCGGCGAACTGGTTGATCATTTCGCATTCGGTGATTTCGATGTCGCCAATCGAGATGGCAAAGCCGAGCTCCTCGGGCACTACTTCAACGGCCACCAGTCCGAGGCGGATCTCCCCCACAAAAGGATGGCTGTGGGCGTACCCGCGTTGCGTTGAATAGGCCATGGCCAGCAGGAAGCCCTCGTCGCCGCGCGCCAGATTTTGCAGGCGCGTGGCCCGGCTCGCCGGAAAACGCAGTGGTTCGCGTGTCAGGTCGATGGGCGCGGGATCACCCGGCGGCGTGGCGCTGGTTTCGATCAGGCCTTCCTGATTGAGCAGGTCGATGACGCGTGGCGCGGCTTCGGCCGGACCGATCGCCACAGTGCTAGCCGGCGTGCAGGCCGGCCGACCCTCGGCGAGCAGGGTAAAGTCAAGCAGGCGCTGGGTGTAATCGTAGGTCGGCCCGAGGATCTGGCCACCGGGCAGGTCCTTGAAGGTGGCCGAGATGCGCCGTGCCAGTTCCAGGCGCGCGCTGTCGAGCGGGCAGGTCGAACCGAGACGGGGCAGGGTGGCGCGGTAGGCGCGCAACAGGAAAATGGCTTCGGTCAGATCGCCGCTGGCCTGTTTGATCGCCAGCGCGGCCAGTTCGGGGTCATGCAGCGAACCCTCGGCCATGACGCGGTCAACCGCCAGCTTGAGCTGGCTGCGGATCTGCGCCACGCTCAGTTCGGGCAATGCGGTCTCGCCGCGACGCTGCGCCTCGAGCAGGGTGTAACTGTTGAGGATGGCGGTCTCGCCACCTTTGACGGCAACGTACATGGTCAGGCCTCCGTGCCGATGGTGATGCGAGTGGTGCGGGGCAGGCCGAGGACGTGCTGGCGTGTGGCCAGATAGACATCAACGCCGCGCGGAAACAGGCTGTGGTTGTGCTGCCACTGCGGTACGAAACCGCAGTCCAGATCAGGCACGCTGATGTGCTGCGCATGGGCGATGCCCGGCCCGGTGAGGGTCCAGCCGCTGCTGTCGGCGTGGCTGCTGTCGGTGACGCTGCTGGCGCCGCCGTCGTTGACACTGCCGACCTCGATGATGCAGGTCGCTGAGTGGTCAGGGAACTCGTCGCTGCCGCAGCGCAGGCTGTCGAGCGCAGGCAGCATATCGCCGCGAGCGACCCAGGCGAATTGCGCGGCGCCGATGTCCTCCACCAGCTGACAGCCGGTATGAAAACGCAGCCAGGCACCGGCGTCGCCGCGGCGCAGGCTGGCCGACAGCCAGAGCGTGCAGTCAGCATCGAGCAGGGCCAGCAGCAGGGCAGCGGCGGCGCCGTAGCCGGCACGCGGCAGTTCGGACACATCGCCGATGCTTACCAGTCGTCCCGGCCGCGACAGCGCGTCCAGGGCGGCACGAAACACCGCCTGGCTCCCATAGGCTTCGTGCGTGAAGCCGGCGCGCAGGGCGTGCAGATCGTGCGGATCGTGCGTTACCTTTGGGTCCTGCAACGTTGGGTCTTGCAATCTTGGGTCGTGCAGTGTCGTGCTCATGATTTGTTTTCAGAGTTTGGGCTGCCGGCTTCGCGGGCAACCGTGAAAAAATCAACCCGCGTCGACAGCGCCTGCTGGCGCCGCTGCGCACTCGCGCTGGTACGATGGGTGCGTAGTGGTTCCAGCAGGGCCGTTTCGAGGTCGGCGTGCAGGCCGGGGTTTTGCAGGCAGGCATCGGCCAGCGCAGCCAGTTCGGCGTGGCGGTGATTGCGGCCAAGCACCCAGGCCACGCCGACGGTCGGGGTGGTGTCTGTGCTTGTGGCCAGACGCAGGGCGCAGCGGGTCACTGTGATCTCGCCGAGATTGAAGCGCTCGCCCGAGCCGCCGACGCGGCCCTGCACCATCATGAGGCCGGTTTCGGGCCGGCGCAGCCAGTGCGCGGCCGCATCACCGAGCGGTGCGACGACCGTCTCGAGCAGGCCAAGCGGGGCGCGCGCCAGCAAGGCCATCCAGGCCTGACGCGCGGTCTGGCCCGATAGGTTGGTGTTGTCTACGGATTGAAACATGGGGGTGGTATCCTGTCACTTGTCTATACAAATCCAGATCAGCCGCCAGAGTAGGCTGCAAACATGTACATTTCATGACAGACATCAC
>CANJOT010000319.1 GCA_947475815.1 Burkholderiales bacterium
CGAGGCATACTTCACTCAGCGAGCTTTGCCGATGGCGGCATGAATCTATTCGAGTTACCCACCGACCTTCGGTCCATGGATAACTCACCCCGCAGGGAATTCACTTAAAAAGCGACAGATTCTGTCTTAAACAACCGAGCCACCTCTGTGCTGCGTACGGTTCGCGCCGCCGACTTGCCGAAGGCGGGCGGCTGATCGGCTACCGGCGTGCCGATGTATGGCTTCTTCCCCTCATCACAACTGCGCATCGCGTCCGTAGCGCTACCTCCAGCGTAGGCGCACCCCGCAACCTCTTCGTGTTGGGCAGATCAGTGTCTCCTGCTGTGCGGAATAACTCACATCGGGGCTGGCAAGATCGCTGGCTTATTTTTTCGGCGGCTCGGTCACCGTGCTGCGTGGCGCGATGGTGATCGTGACCTGAGACTTGGAGCCGATCAGCCCCGGGCCCTCGGTGATCTCGACCGTTGCCGTACGGTCTTGTTTGAAAAACACCAGGATGCTGTTTTTGGCTCGAGTCGAGGAAACCAGAGTCCAACCCGCGACCGGGTATTGCTCACGAAAGTAAGAAAAAGTTTCCGTCGGGCTTTGCGCCACCGACACCACAATACGGCCGGCCCAGTTGTTACCGACACCCAGTATCAGTGATTGATCGGACAGCAGACGCGCGCCTTTGGGCAAGGGCAATTCGCCCACCAGCTGCTTCTGGCTCCGTTCGAAATCATCACTCTCGGTGTCCCGGCTGTTGCCCAAATTGGCGCAGGCCGTCAACAGCAGGAAAACGCTCAGTAGACCAAAACGGGGCCAGGCGTGGATCATTCGGGGCATGCGGTTCTCCTCAGTGACAGACTGACGCAGGACAGGGCCTTTGCAAGCAACAAGCAGCACACAAGCGAGCAGCATGAGGCGGTGCAAACCCGGTGCCAGGTTCATGAAATCGGCAGTCCTCGCTCGTTGCGAATCGAATGTGGCGGTGGGGACAGTACGACGCGAGGCAGTATAACGTACCGTCAATCATGCAGCCTCATGCACCTTCATACCCCTCGCCCCGACTTCGCGCGACCCGGCGGAAGATGTGTTGGCGGCATGCCGGCGGCAAGCCGGCACAACTCGTCGAGAAACAATTGCACCGCTGGTGCGCGATATTTTTCCTTGAGCAGCACTGCCGCGTAAGGGCCCATGAGGTCCCCCAGCCGCACCGGCAACACCGCCACGCGCGCCTGCGCCCGGTAAAAAGCGGCGGTGCGCAAGGTCACCGCACCCAGATAAGCATATTGGGTGATCAAATGCAGGTTGCAGGGCAATGAGACCGAACTGACGTGATGGACCGGCACACGGCCCGCCTCGGCAATGAACATGGTGTCGAGGCGCGTTCGCAAGGGCCCGGCCAGCGGCGGCAAAATCCAGGGCTCATCGACCAGGGCAGACAGCTTGACGCTGCGCCGTTGCATCATCGCGTGGTTTGGATGGGCAATCACGCAATAGTCGTCGCGATACAGCACGGTCTGCTGTAGTTCGGCTTCATCGGGTCCGGTGACCAGACGCAGCAAGCCGATATCGAGATCGCCGTTTTTCAATCGGGCCAGCATAGGGTCCTGCGGCATCTGCTCGACGGTGATGCGCATCAGCGGAAAACGCGCCTTGAGCGCCGCGATACTTGCGGGTAGCAGATCCATCGAAGGCGGCAGCAAGGTGCCGACGCGCACGATGCCGGCCGACCCGTCCGCCAAGGCAGCGAGGTTGTCTTGCGCCTGGTCGACGGCGGCCAGGATGCGGCGGGCATGCGCCATCACCACGCGTCCGATCGGTGTCGGCAACAGCCCACGCGACGAACGTTCGAACAGTTGCGAGCCGAGCGTGGTTTCGATTTCGGCCAACGCCACAGTCGCCGCCGGCTGGGTGATGAACACACGGCGCGCCGCCTGGTTTAACGACACCACATCTCCCAAGGCTTCGAGCAGCAACAGGTGGCGCATCTTCAGACGAGTTCTCAGATTGATGGTGTTCATGCCGCACTCCTCGCTTTCCTGGTTGTTCCGTCCGGTGGCACCCGGCCGGTTGTAGTTATGTGATTTTCTTATATCATGATGCGAATTGCTTATTATTCACCAATGAGCAGAAGACCTACACTCGCGTTTCGGTTTTTCATCCGGTGCGGCCCCCTGCGCCTGCCCGCCCTCCGCTCTGCCCTGCTCGAAAACGCCCCGTTGCCATGACGCCATCCACCGCACCGCTTGCTTTCGACAGCGCCGCGCCCGCCGCGTCGGTGACGCCTCTGGCGCTGCATGCCATGCTCGGCGACGGCGCGGAAATCGCCGTGATCGATGTGCGCGAACAAGGCGTTTATGCCGAGGGACACCTGTTGCTCGCCGCTTCGCTGCCACTCTCGTTGCTCGAACTCGAAGCGCCGGTCCGTCTGCCCTGCCGCGACGCGCGCATCGTGCTCATCGACGACGTGGCGGCGCGCGCCGAACGCGCCGCGCATCTTCTGCGGCAATGCGGATATCGCCAGGTGATACTGCTCGCAGGAGGCAACCGGGCCTGGACGCAAGCCGGGCTGCGCCTGTTCAGCGGTCTGTATGTGCCGAGCAAGGCCTTCGGCGAATGCGTCGAACATTTTCACGACACGCCGCGCATCAGCGCGCAGGCCCTGCTGGAGATGTCCCGCGCCAGGCTGCCGTTGCGCCTGCTCGACAGCCGGCCAATGAGCGAAGTGGCGGACTTCAGCCTGCCGGGCGCATGCGGCTGTCCAGGCGCCGAGCTGCTGGCCCGGGCCAGCGGCACCCCCGCCGCTGTGACCATCGTGGTCAACTGCGCGGGGCGCACGCGCGGCATCATCGGCGCGCAATCGCTGATCAATGCCGGCCTGCCCAATACCGTGTATGCCCTTGAGAACGGCACGATGGGCTGGCATCTTGCCGGACTGCCGCTCGACACCGGCGCCAAATCGCTGGCGCCCTTGCCCGAAGACAGCGCCCACGATGCGGCGCGCGCCATGGCCTTGAACCTGATGCACCAACACGGCGTGGCCGTGATCGGCGAAGCAGAGCTGGCCGCGATGCGCGCCGATTGCCAGCGCACCACCTACCTGTTCGATGTGCGCCTGCCCGAAGCATGGCGCGTCGCACACCGCGCCGACGCGCTCAGCGCGCCCGGCGGACAACTCATCCAGTCTACCGACCAGTACGCACCGGTGCGCCATGCGCGTATCGTGCTCGTCGACGACGATCTGGTGCAGGCGCCCATGACGGCGCACTGGCTCGCGCAAATGGGCTGGCAGGTGGCCGTGCTGCAGCCGGACCCGAGCAAAAAAATCGCTTCCGCCCAGGGCGCCAGGCAAGGGCTGGTGCTGGTCGAACCTGAGCCGACGCCGGTCATCGGCCCGAGCGAGCTCGCGCGCCGCCTGGCGGCAGGCTCGACCCGGGTGCTCGACTGTCGCGATAGTCGTTTGTATCGGGATGGCCATATCGCCGGCGCGTTGTTTGTGATCCGTTCCGAACTCGCCGCAGTCTTGCCCGACCTGGCCGGCCAGGGCAAGCTGACCTTCGTTTCCGACGATGGGCTGCTGGCGCGCTTCGCTGCCGCCGATGCGCGCGCACTCGGCTGTGACGCTGTGGTCCTCGATGGCGGTTATGCTGCCTGGACCGAGGCCGGCATGGACGTGTCGCGCAACGACGCCCAATACCTGTCTGTACCGCATGATGCGTGGTACTCGCCTTACCAGCTCGATCACGGCAAGGAGCAGGCGATGCGCGACTACATCGCCTGGGAAACCGGCCTGCTCGATCACTTGGCTGAGGAACCCGGCATCCACTTTCGCATTGCCTGAGATGCATCAACCAGCCACCACCGCAAACGCAGCGGCACCCAGCTCACCCTCAGCCGGACGATCATGAAACCACTCTCCAGACCTGCACGCCACAGCAGCGCCACACGACCCGGCAACGAAACACTGCTGGTCCACGCTGGCGCTCCGACGGGTGTGCTGGCCGGCCCGGTCAATCCGCCGCTCTACCGTTTCTCGACGGTGTGTTACGACACGGTCGCCGAATACCAGGCGGCGCA
>CANJOT010000320.1 GCA_947475815.1 Burkholderiales bacterium
CGGAAGCGTTCGTCTCGGTCAGAGGGCCGCTGGCCTTCCCAGACCAGGGTCCAGCGACTGCCCGGCCGTGCCGCGGGTGCTGCGTTCAGCAACTGGCGTTGATGGTCCTGACGCAGCAGCCAGTTGCAATCGGCCTGCTCGCCATTGATAGCCACGGGCGTGAACTGCAGGCCGGCAAAATAGGCAAATGAGGCGCGCTGGGCCAGACCGAGGCTCTCGGTCTGCACGCAGTCGCCTGCCGGCACGCGGCTGGCGAGCTGGTGCGCCACAGTGCGATAGGTTTTGCTGTAGTCTATGGCCGGCATCCAGAGTGTCATGAGCAGCAGCCACGACAGGGTCAGCCCGGCACCCGAGAGCACCACGCTGCGCCAGAGTACCTTCGGGTGGCGCGTCAGGCGCCAGTACACCAGCAGCACCCAGGCCAGACTGGCGGCCAGGGCAATCAGAAAGGCGATCCAGTCAAAGCCGGGGATGTAGCCATTGGTCTGGCGCGCAAAGTTGGCGGCGATGCGTGCCGGATAGCCGGTGGTCAGGGCGATCCAGCCGAGCCAGATCAGCATGGCGGCACTTGAATGAATGGTCAGACTGAACCAGTCGATGCCATTGGCGGCGCCGCGCTTGAGCGTGGGCAGCCCAAAGGCGGCCAGCACGATCAGCGCCGGCATCAGGGTGAGCAGGTCGCCTTCAGCCGGACGTGGCGTCGAGAGCAGCAACAATAGCGCCGCACCGAGTAGGGCGGCAGGAATGGCGATGTGTGCGGCGCGCGCCTGACGCCGCCAGCTCCACACGCCCCAGAGGGCCAGCGGCCAGGCAATCCAGGCAAACCATGGCAGCGTTTTGAGCAGGCCGGCGAGCGCGGCGCGGTTGGTGCCGCTGCTTTCAACGAGGCGGTTGGCCAGACGCGCGGCGAAATAGGCTTCGGTGCCCGGCGTCAGCCACCACGCCAGCAGCGGCCAGGCGCTCAGGCCGATCAGGGTCAGGGGCAGGGTGCGAATCAGGAAAAAGCGGCGTGCGCCGCGCACGTCGGGGTGCAGGATCAGCAGGCCGATCCAGGCCAAAGCGACGCTGGCGGTGATGACCGTGCCAGCAGTCAGGCCCAGGCCGGTCAGGCCAAGCGCCATCCACAGTGCGCCCTGGCCGGGCCGGTCGAGCGAGCGCACCATGCCGTACAGTGCAGTGCACAACATGGCCAGCATGGCGGCGTCGCTCGAGCTTTCGTGCATGCGTGTGAGCAGGCCGGCAGTGCCGAGCAAAATCAGCAGCGCAGCGTCGGCCAGAGCGTGGCCATAATCGTGGGCTTCGGGCTGGCCGCCGAAGGCCAGTGCCAGAGGCTGGGCTGCCGGGCGACGACCGAGCAGATAGGTGGCATACCAGAGTGCGCGCGCGCTCAGCAGGAAAAACACCAGATTGGCCAGGCGTGCGGCGTGGCCGGCTTCGAGTAGCGGCGAGAACAGCTTGATGGCCAGCGCACCGAGCCAGAACATGAGCGGGCCGTCATCGATCATCGGCGCGCCGGCGACGTTGGGCAAAAGCCAGTCGCTCAGGCTGCCGTGGGCCATGGTCCACATGACCCCAAAACCGGTGGCGTCCTCTGCCTTCCACGGGTCGCGGCCAATCAGGCCGGCAAAGATGTACACCAGGCACAGGGCGTACAGGCCCAGCCGCGGCAGCTTCATGGTGGCCGAGGCGGTCAGGCGAGCAGGTGGACTGGTACCTGGTTTCATGGCGGGTTCAGACGGTGTGATGAAAAAAGGCAGCCGAAGCTGCCTTTTTCAGGTCCGTGCCGCTGTGCAGCATCGCTGGGGCAACACTGTAGGCTAAAGGCGGCTTACGCAGCAACCTTGCCGGCGCGGGTACCAAATTTCTGGCGGAACTTGTCGATCCGGCCGGCCGTGTCGATGACCTTGTGTTTGCCGGTATAGAACGGATGCGATTCCGAAGTCACTTCGAGCTTGACCAGAGGATAGTCTTTGCCATCGATCGAAATGGTTTCACGCGTCTGGACGGTGGAACGGGTGATGAACTTGAAGTCGCCTGAAACTTCGGCGAACACCACTTCACGGTAATTGGGGTGGATATCTTTTTTCATGAAATTCCTTGAGGTCTGTCGGTAGCCAGTCTGCCCGAAAGCGGGCAGGCCACTTGCACGGTTTTTGATCAGCCCGCGAGTATGCCAGCATCCGCTGCATTTGGGAAGACCTATCGGCAGATTCTCTCTGTGCTGGGGCTGCCCGCCCGGATGTTACGATCCGCCTTGCCTTTTTAGTGCCTTTTTCGTGGTTTCTGGTGTTCGACGCGGGTTCGTCCTGATGGTCAGGCCGGGACGAATCGATTAAAGTCGGGTTTCCAAAATAATATTCACTTTTTACCGGGAGTCGTCATGAAGTTCCTGAGTTTTTTGAAGGGCTCCGCGCCCTGCCTGGGCCTGGTTGTCGGCCATGACAGCGTGCTTGATCTCGACGTGGCCCTGGCTGGCCAGTTTGGCGCCGGTCTCGATTTGCCTGCCCTGATCGCCAAGGGCGACGCTGGTCTTGCTGCCGTACGTGCCGCGCACAGCGATGCCCTCGCCGGCAAGCCTGCCGCGCCCCTGCTGGCACTGGCTGCACTCAAGCTCACGTCGCCGATTCCGCGTCCGGCCAAGAACGTGTTCTGTGTGGGCCGCAACTACATGGAACACATCAAGGAAGGCGCACGCGCCACGGGCACGGCGGTGCAGACCACCGAACTGCCGACCTTTTTCACCAAGCCGCCAACCTCCGTCAATGGCCCGTTTGACGATGTGCCGCTGCATCAGGACGTGACCAAGCGCCTCGATTATGAAGTCGAGCTCGGGGTTGTGATCGGTGCCCCCGGTGTCAACATTGCTTACGAAGATGCCTTCAAGCATGTGTTTGGTTATACCGTCGTCAACGACGTCACTGCGCGTGAAGTGCAGCGCCTGCACGGTGGCCAGTGGTTCCGTGGCAAGGGCCTTGATGGCACCTGCCCGATCGGCCCGTTCGTGGTGACGGCTGACGAGATTGCCGATCCGCACAAGCTGGCGCTCCATCTCACCGTCAACGGTGAGATGCGTCAGTCGGATACCACGGCCAACATGATCTTCAACATCAATGCCATCATCCAGACGCTCTCCAAGGGCATGACCCTCGAGTCGGGTGACATCATCGCCACCGGCACGCCGAGCGGCGTGGGTTTCGCCATGGAACCTCCGCAGGCGCTCAAGGATGGCGATGTCGTGCGCGCCGAAGTTGAAGGCGTCGGGGCCATCGAAAACCGCATCCGGCGTTTTTGAGCGGTGATGTCCCGCGGGCCTGACCGGCCCGGCGGGGAGGTGCCTGTCCGGCCGGCCAGGCCAGACAGGCCCTTATGCTTACAGAACAATAATGATGACCACTGAGACCAATCCCGTTCTTGCCAAGAGTGCTTCGCACGCTTTTTTATCCGTGCTGGCGGCCCAAGGGCTGGACCGGGTGTTTCTGGTGCCGGGCGAGAGTTACCTCGGCGTTCTGGACGCACTCTGCGATTTTCCCGCGATCGATGTGGTCACCTGCCGGCATGAATCGGGTGCCGGCTTCATGGCCTGCGCCGACGGTCGCCTCACGCGCCGCCCAGCGCTGGTGATGGTCAGTCGCGGACCGGGTGCGTCAAACGCTGCGATTGCCGTGCACACCGCTCAGCAGGATGCGATTCCGCTCATTCTGGTGATCGGTCAGGTGCCCGCGGATTCGGTGCGGCGCGAGTCCTTTCAGGAAATCGATTACCAGAAGATGTTTGGCTCGATGGCCAAGTGGGTCTACGAGGCGCGCCATCCTGAACAACTGGCCGAGATGGCGTTCAAGGCGGTGCGCGTGGCCACGTCAGGCACGCCCGGCCCGGTGGTGCTGGTGATCCCCGAAGACCTGCAGCAGCAGCCCGTGCCCTTGCCCGACTGGCGCGCCGTGCCCCACGCACCGGCCATGCCGGCGCCCGACACGCTGGCGCAGGTGCGTCAATTGCTGGTGGCAGCACAGCGCCCGCTGATCATCGCCG
>CANJOT010000321.1 GCA_947475815.1 Burkholderiales bacterium
CCGAACAGGTGGGGGTGTTCACGCCGAAAAGCCAGGGGCGCGATTTTCTGTCGGCGGGCGAGGTGGGTTTTATCATCGCCGGCATCAAGGAACTGGGTGCCGCCAAAGTCGGCGACACCGTCACGCTGGCCAATCGTCCGGCGAGCGCGCCGCTGCCCGGTTTCAAGGAAGTGCAGCCGCAGGTGTTTGCCGGCCTGTTTCCGGTCGAGGCCAATCAGTACGACTCCCTGCGTGATGCGCTCGAGAAACTCAAGCTCAATGATGCTTCGCTGCAATACGAGCCTGAAGTCTCGCAGGCACTCGGCTTTGGTTTCCGTTGTGGTTTTCTCGGTCTGCTGCACATGGAAATCGTGCAGGAACGGCTCGAGCGTGAATACGACATGGACCTCATCACCACCGCGCCGACGGTGGTGTATGAGGTGGTGCAGCGCGATGGCTCGATCCTGACGGTCGACAATCCCTCGAAGATGCCCGATCCGAGCAAGATTGAGGAGATCCGCGAGCCCATCGTCATCGTCAATCTGTTCATGCCGCAGGAGTACGTCGGTTCGGTCATCACGCTGTGCATCCAGAAGCGCGGCATGCAGACCAATATGAGTTACCACGGCCGGCAGGTCAAGCTGACCTATGAAATGCCGATGGCCGAAATCGTGCTCGATTTTTTTGATCGGCTCAAGTCCGTGTCGCGCGGTTACGCCTCGATGGACTACACCTTCAAGGAATACCGTCACGCCGACGTCGTCAAGGTTGACATGCTGATCAACAGCGAGAAGGTCGATGCGCTGGCCATCATTGTGCACCGCGAACGCAGCCAGTATCGCGGCCGTGAGGTGGCGGCCAAGATGCGCGAACTGATTCCGCGCCAGATGTTTGATGTCGCCATCCAGGCGGCCATCGGTTCGAACATCATTGCCCGCGAAAACGTCAAGGCCTTGCGCAAGAACGTGCTGGCCAAGTGTTATGGCGGCGACATCTCGCGCAAGAAGAAACTGCTCGAAAAACAAAAAGCCGGCAAGAAGCGCATGAAGCAGGTCGGCAGCGTTGAAATTCCGCAGGAGGCTTTTCTCGCCATCCTGCAAGTGGAGGATAAATGAGCTTCAACTTTGCCCTGATTCTGTTCTGGCTGATGGTTGGCACCGGCGTGGTCTGGCTGGCCGACCGTTTCTATTTGCTGCCGCGCCGGCGCGCCGCTACGGCGGAGGCGCTACGCCGCTTTGACGCCAACGTGGTGCTGCGCACCAGCGTGCCACCACAAACCCTCTCCGAGGAACGCGAAAGCCTGCGTCTGGGGGGCTTGCGCCAGCCCGGTTGGATCGAGTTCCCGGCGAGCTTTTTCCCGGTTATTCTGGTGGTGTTCCTGTTGCGCTCGTTTTTGTTCGAACCGTTCCGGATTCCGTCCGGTTCGATGATTCCGACCCTGCTGATCGGTGATCTGATTCTGGTCAATAAATTCAATTACGGCGTCCGTTTGCCGGTCATCAACGAAAAAATCATCGACATTGGCAGTCCGAAGCGGGGTGATGTGATGGTTTTCCGTTACCCGAAAGACCCTTCGGTCGATTACGTGAAACGTGTCATCGGCCTTCCTGGTGACAAAATAACCTATAAAAACAAACGCTTGGAGATTAATAACGAGGCCGTTTCAACCATCGCCATCGCCGAGGATTACTTTGACGAGGAGCGCGTCAGCTACACCCGCCAGTTCACGGAAAAGCTGCCACGTGACGGTGTTGTTGTCGGGCATCGTATCCTCAACGACAATAATTCCATGCCGATGGTGCCCGACGTCTCGCCTTTCCGGGATAATTGCGTGTATTCCGATGGCAATCAGGAAGTGACGTGCACCGTGCCGCCCGGCCATTACTACATGATGGGCGATAATCGCGACAACAGCATGGACAGCCGCTTTTGGGGCTTCGTGCCTGAGCGCAACATCGTCGGACGGGCGTTTTTCATCTGGATGAACTTCGGTAACATTCGCCGTATCGGCGCAATTCAATAGCGGGGTCGAGAGATCATGTCATCAACTTTGAGCAGGCAACGCGGTCTGAGTATCACAGGTCTGTTGTTCAGCGTGGCGTTGTTGTGCGTGGTCGGCCTTCTGGTCATGAAGATCGTGCCGACCGTTCTGGAAGCCAAGGCCATGGACAGCGCCATCCTCAAGGCGCGCAGCGGTTCGACCACCGATGTCGAGGCGCGCCGCGCCTTTGTCAGGGCGTCCATGATCGACGACATCACTTCCATTGGCCCTAACGATCTGATCATCACCAAGGATGGCGGCGATCTGGTGATTTCCTATGCATATACCGCCAAGATCAGGCTGGTCGGGCCGGCCAGCCTGATCATTGAGTACTCGGGCACCACCAAGGGACGCTGACGACATCTGATGGATATTTCGGCGCTGCAATCCACTCTGGGCCACGACTTCGCGTCGCAGGTTCTGCTTGAGCAGGCGCTGACCCATCGCAGTCACAGCAGCGTGCACAACGAACGCCTCGAGTTTCTTGGCGACAGCGTGCTCAACTGTGTGGTCGCTTCGCTGCTCTACGAGCGTTTTGGCAAGATCGACGAGGGCGACCTGTCGCGCCTGCGCGCCAATCTGGTCAAACAGCAGTCGCTTTACGAAATCGCCCAGCGGCTTGAGTTGAGTCAGTATCTCCGGCTCGGTGAGGGCGAATTGAAGAGCGGCGGTTTTCGACGTCCCTCGATTCTGGCCGACACCGTCGAGGCGCTGTTCGGCGCCATTTTTTTGGACGCCGGTTTTGATGTCGCCCGCAAGGCGATCGCCAAGCTTTATTTGCCGGTGCTGGTGACGGTCGACCCGAAAACACTGGGCAAGGACGCCAAGACCCTGCTGCAGGAATATCTGCAGGGCCGCAAGATTGCCTTGCCGGTCTATACCGTGGTGGCCACGCATGGCGCCGCGCACAGTCAGGAGTTCGAGGTCGAGTGTGCCGTGCCCAAGCTCGCCATTCAGGTCTTGGGTACCGGGGCAAGCCGGCGCGCCGCCGAACAATCGGCGGCCAAGAAGGCGCTCGAGGCCGCCCAGGCGCTGGCGCTCGCCGCGGGCAAACGGACGCGCCGGCCCAAACAGGCGCAGCTGAGCCTGCCGGTGGCCGTTGAGCAGACCCCGGGCGATGCACAACACCTGCCGGCCGCCCCCAGTGACGACGGGCAAACGCCGCTGCCGGCCGTTGCCGCAAGCGTGCCTGACAGTGCGGCCGGCTTGTTTGAAGCGCCGGGCAATTCCGAAATAAAATCCGAAATAAAATCCGAAACACATGCCGCAACCATCCGGTCGCGGGTCGCCTGAGCCCTCCATGACCGAAACCCAAGCCGCCGGCTTCCGTACTGGCACGATCGCCATTTGCGGTCGTCCCAATGTCGGCAAGTCCACCCTGCTGAACCGCCTCATCGGCGCCAAGCTGAGCATCACCTCGCGCAAGGCCCAGACCACGCGGCACCGCATCACCGGCATCTTCACCAACGACGCGGCACAGTACATCTTTGTTGATACCCCCGGCTATCAGACGCGCCACAAGAGCGCCCTCAACCGCAGCATGAACCGCTCGGTTCAGGCGGCGCTGGCCGAGGTGGATGTCGTCCTGTACGTGGTCGACGCGACGCGTTTTGGCCCCGAGGATGCTGCCGTCATGAAGCTGCTGCCCGACACCGGGCCGGTGATCATGGTGGTCAACAAGGCCGACCTGCTGCGCAACAAGACCGAGCTGTTGCCCTATCTGCAAAAGCGCGGCGCCGAGCGCAACTATGCGGCCATCATTCCGGTGTCAGCCGAGACCGGCCTGCAGACCGAACTGCTGCTCGCCGAGATTGCCAAATACCTGCCCGAAGGGCCGCCAATGTTTGGTCCTGACGAGTTGACCGACCGCAACGAACGTTTTCTCGCCGCCGAGATGGTGCGCGAAAAAGTCTTCCGTCTGGTGGGTGACGAGTTGCCCTATGGCACCACGGTGCAGATCGACAAATACGAAGA
>CANJOT010000322.1 GCA_947475815.1 Burkholderiales bacterium
CACGGATCTTCTCGCCGACCGGCGATCCGCTCATCGCTAACGTGGTTGAGGAATATGATTTAGCGGCGGGCGGCTTCGCCGGCACGATCACCGGCGGCACGGTGTCGGGGCATACGCTGACTGCTCAATCTGGCACATCCTTTTACAGCGTCGAGGATGCCACCCCGATGTATGGGGCGGATGCCGTCTCGTTCTACAAATCAGATTCGTTTTCTGCGCTGACCTATCAGAGCGGTGATCTCGTGGTGGCCGGGGCCTTGGTCGGGAGCCGCATGACGCTGGAAATCAGCGCCGACGGCCAGCCGATATTCGTGGACTACCGCAAGGACGGTGCAGATTGGGCGACATGGGCCGGCGCGATCATTGGCGGGAATGGCACCTATAACCTCCGCGTGCGAATTGGCGACGGTGCCATCGGGGGCGTTATCTCGGCGCTTGTATTGACCGTTGATGCGCCGGACATCAATGAAACGCTGTCGAACGTCGCGCTCTCGGCTGTCGGCACCCGTCTGCCGATCCGGCGTTCGTATCAATCCATCAAAGCGGTCAGCCTTCAGCAAATCCATGACGGCGGCAGTGCCGTGCGGCTGGAAGTGCTCGACCGCAGCGTATCGGGGCCGCTTTGCATGGGCCTTGATTCCTCAGGGGCGGGAGCCGCCGCCCATACAGACGTCATCATTCAGGGGTATTAACCATGACAGCCGCTCCCGCACGCACTGCGCTCGCCGACACCTATCCGGCTCCCTCCAACGCACAGTTCAAGGCAGGCATCGGGACGCTGTGGGATTTCATCACGGGAACCCTTGGCACCACTGGTGCCAAAAATGATGCGCTGGCGGGCCTGCGCATTCTCGACCCGCTTGCGATCTATAACATGCGGTTGGTGGCAACCATCGGCAGCGGAACGTTGACGTTAACGGTCAAGAACCTCGCCAATGCCGCCCCCTCAGATACCGACCCGGTGATGCTGGCGCAGCGATCCACGCCGGCGAGCGTGGGCGCGTTCGCGCTTCGGCTGATTAACTCTGCAGTATCGCTAACAATTAGCGCAGGCTCGACGCTCGGGCACAGCAATGGCGTCGAGGGAATCGCCTACTGGTATCTAATCGACTACGCTGGCGCGCAGGAATTGGCGGTCAGTTCCGCCTTCTTTGGGCTGAGCGGGATCGCATCGACGACGTCAGAAGGCGGAGCAGGGGGCGCCGACAGCGGTTCGCTCATGTATTCATCCACAGCGCGCGCGAATGTGGCGTTTCGCTGCGTGGGCCGCACGAAGGACACGCAGGCGGTCGCCGGCAGCTATCTGGCCTTGCCAAGTGAAGTGGCTGTCGGCAGTCCGCCGGCGCCAGATCGAACCGATTTAATTACGACCGGCAATATCGCTGCGCAGTCGGTGAGCTATGCGAGTAGTGCCGGGACCGCGGGCAGTGCAGGAACCGCAGCGGGGCTCACTGGCACGCCAGCGATTAACGTCGCCGCGGTCACCGCGACCACTGTGACGGCCTCCGGTGCGATGACCAGCGCGGGCAATATCACCGCCTACTATTCCGACGATCGCCTCAAAACCCGCCTCGGCGCTATCGAGCACGCACTCGACAAGGTGGCCACCCTAGACAGTTTTTACTACGAGGCGAACGCCCTCGCGCAGTCGATGGGCTATGAACCCGTGCGAGAGGTGGGCTTATCTGCGCAACAAGTCCAAGCGGTGATGCCCGAGGTGGTGGCACCCGCACCGGTCGATCCTGAATACCTGACGATTCGCTACGAACGACTGCTTGCCCTGGCGTTTGCCGCGATCAATGAATTACGCACCCGTGTTGATCAACAGTAAATCTCGGAGGTGATGATGGAAAAAACCACGCATGAGGTGCACGCAAACCTGCTGAACCTGCGTCCTGAGGATCTCGATGACTTGCTCACACGTGCTGCAGAGCGTGGGGCAGGGCGCGCGCTGGCGAGCCTCGGCCTTGAAAACGGGCACGCCGCGGACGATATCCGCGACTTGCGTAGCCTGATTGACGCGTGGCGCTCAGCGCGACGCACCGCCTTGCAGACCGTGGTCAAGGTGGTGACGACCGGATTGTTGTTCGCTCTCCTGTTGGGAATTGCCATTAAGCTCCGCGTGTTGGGTGGTGCCGAATGAACCGCCAGCGTCTTAAGGACGCACTCGAAAACACAAACGTGCGTGCCTTCCTGATGGCGATCCGGTTGGGCGAGGGCACCATTGATGACGCCGGATACTGGCGCATCGTCGGCGGCGGGACATTCAATGATGACCGTGCACACCCCAACATTCGGGTCTTTATTCCGCGCTACAACGTATGGTCAAGTGCCGCCGGCGCCTATCAGATCATCGGGCGCACCTGGCGCGCGGTGCAGGCGCAATACGGCTTTGAGGATTTCACGCCCGACTGCCAGGACGAGGCTGCGGTGGCGCTCATTCTTGGGCGCGGTGCGCTCGATGACGTCGAGGCTGGCCGCTTGGGCGATGCCATCTCGAAATGTGCGGCCGAATGGGCGAGCTTGCCCGGGTCAACCGCAGGCCAGCGCACCGAGAGTTTTGCGCGCGTCGCACAGGTCTACCAAGACCACGGCGGGAGCCTCGCCTGATGGACATCACGACTATTTTGAAAGCGATCGCGCCTACCGTTGGCGTGGCATTGCTCGGTCCCTTGGGCGGTGCAGCGGTAGCGGCGGTGGGCAATATCCTCGGCATAGATGCTCCCACGCAGGCGAAAATTAAGGACGCCATGCTGGCCGGCCAGATGACCGGTGAACAGGTGGCGA
The DNA here is from genome assembly GCA_947475815.1 of Burkholderiales bacterium. Taxonomy (GTDB): domain Bacteria; phylum Pseudomonadota; class Gammaproteobacteria; order Burkholderiales; family Burkholderiaceae_D; genus CANJOT01. The sequence goes on from CANJOT010000322.1 coordinate 2,788, forward strand.
ACCTGAAAGGCTTAGAACTGCAATATCAGGCCGAGGAGCAGGAGCGGGGCTTTAAGTATGCCGACCTCGCTTTTCAGGATCGGAACTCAGCGCGCGACCGCGAAATCAAAACCGGCGACAACACGAACAAGGTGCTCGCCTTCATTGTGGTCGGCGCATTTATCGCGATGGTGGGCGCTACGCTCGCAGGCTACGCCAAGGTCGAATCGGTGCTTGCTGGCACGCTGGTCGGGTATCTCTCCGCCAAGTGCGAACAGGTGCTCGCGTACTATTTTGGGAGTTCGAAGGGGTCAGAGCAGAAATCGGTGCTTCTCGCGGCGGCTAATCCTGTCAAGGCTTGAAATTACCAACTTAACCGCCATAGCCGCCTTTTAACATGCCAATTTAGATCAATCAGACTCTGCTTCAACCACGTCTAACTTGGGATCCTCGTAACATTCTTGATAAATAGGAGAAAACATTTCCACAAGCGCCTTAACATCCAGTGCGGCCAGACTTGAACGGCCACCAAGCGTGTCAACGCGAGACATGAATTTACGAAAAGACGTTCTTTTGTATGGTATTCCCGCCTTGTAAGCAGCTTCAGAAACACGCAAAACAGCCACCAGTACGTTTAAAGAGTTAGCGGAACTATTCCTTTCTAACAGGCTCGACCGATAATCACTATTCGCGAATAGTATTGAAAATACTTGCTCCACAGACATATCGGGGATTCTCGAGGCTGTGTAACCCATCCACCACAAACGCGATATTGCGTTGTCTCGCATACGGCCTCGAACACCGTTGGCAAACCAGTGATTGGAAATATGGGAACTAAGTTTTTCCCCGTCTTCAGCACGGAACGGCCACCGTGCCTGAACGTATTCTGGATACGCTGACAGACACAAGGTGGCCCATAGCCGCTCATCCGTTGCTTGCGCTGGTGTAAGTTGCGGGAGTATCTGCAAAATACGTTTACAGTTTTCGCTGTCCTGGTTCTCCTCTTGCTTCATGCCTATAGGTAACAATAACTGAACATCTGTGTTAACCGCATAACCGGTAATCACAAAACTTAAGTGTAAGTCCTCGCAGAGCTGATCGAATCCACGTTCCAACATTTCAGGACGCGAACCGAGGGAGCGCTTTAAGCGCTGAACACTATCGGCTTTCAAAACTTGGTAATTGCTATCAAGCATTTTTTAGTAGCCTCC
>CANJOT010000323.1 GCA_947475815.1 Burkholderiales bacterium
AGCAGGGGCACGTAGTCACCGGACAGGCAGGCTTCTTCGGCTGCGGTCCAGTTGCCACGGCACATGTGCACACCGAGGCGCTCGGCCGGAAAGCCCGATACCACTGCGTTGACCAGTTCGCGCGCAAACGCCAGCTCCGAGGCGGCATCGCCTTTTTCCGAGAGTGCGCCACACATGAACGAGCGTTGGGTTTTTGCGCCGGTAAACACCACCTCGCTCAACACCGGCTCATCAAACTGCACCATCGACACGCCCGCCGCCAGCAGGAAGGCCAGCTCCTCGCGCATCACGCGCACGATGTCGGTGGCCAGTGCTTCGCGCGTGGCGTAGGCCCGATCGGAAATGCACTCCATCCACATGGTGCGCGTGAGCAGATAGGGGCCGGGCAGGGCGATCTTGACGGGCTTGGGGGTCAGGCGGCGCACAAACTCAAACTCATGCACCGCCAGCGGCCGCGAGCGGCCCAGCCGTCCAAACACGGCGGGGTGGCGCACATCGCCGGCCGGCACATCGAGCGCACGCAGTTCGCGCGCAAATTCTTCCGGGTCGTCGACCAGCGGCAGCAGGTCGGTGAGGGGAATGAGCTGGCAATTATCCAGAATGCCGGCCACGAAGCTGGAGTAGCTGTCGCGCCGCTGTTCCCCATCGGTGATCACATCCACACCGGCACGCAGTTGCGCCTCCACGGCCAGGCGCACGGCATCGTCGGCCGTGGCCTGGAAGTCGGCCTCGGAGAGCCGGCCTTCCATGTGATCATGCATGGCCTGCAACATCCAGCGCGGCCGCGGCCAGCTGCCGATGCCCATCACCGACAGCGGCGCAATGGCCGGTGCCAGCGCGGGCGGCGGCAGGCTCGTTGGGATGTAGACCGAGGCGGCATCCATGATCGGCGACATCACCGGTGCGACGCGCAGCACCACGGCCTTGCGTTCACTCAGCTGACCCTTGCAGACCAGGAAGCTGCTCTGGCGGCCGTTCTGGCCCGAGCGCACCAACTCGTTGTTGGTCATGCGGCACCAGGCCGGAAGATCCTCGCGCACCGAAATTTCGGTCGACAGAATCTCCAGCAGGCCGCCGCGTTCCAGTGGGTCGATATGGCGCCGGATCATCAGCAGCAAACCATTGCCGCAATCGAGGTCGCCGCCATCAAAACTGACATCCGGGATCAGGTTGTCAGGGCTTGTTGAGGTCATCAGAATTCTCCGCTATGCCATACAGGTCTTGCGCCGCCAGAACATCAAAGCGTTCGACGGGGGTATCGATCACGACTTTGCCGTGCGCCATGCCGATGATACGGTCGGCGTAGCTTTTGGCAAACTCCAGCTGGTGCAGGCTGCAGACCACCGCCACGCCGTCGTCGCGGCAAATGCCGCGCAGCAGCTCGAGAATGCCGGCGCTGATTTTCGGGTCAAGGCTGGCTACCGGCTCATCGGCAACGATCACGTCCGGCATCTGCGCCAGCGCGCGTGCAATCGCCACGCGTTGCTGCTGTCCGCCCGACAGGGTATCAGCGCGCTGGCCGGCCTTGTCGAGCAGGCCAACGCGATCCAGACATTCCAGCGCAATCAGCTTGTCTGCGCGCGAGAAACAATGCAGCCAGCCGCGCCACGCCGGCACATGCCCGAGCCGGCCGGCCAGCACGTTTGACAATGCCGACAGCCGCGACACCAGATTGAACTGCTGAAACACCACGCCAATGCGGCGCCGCTGCGCCGCGCTGAACTGCGTACTGACCATACCGTCCACACCGGCCACACTGATGCTGCCGGCATCGGGCCGGGTCAGGCCCGTCATGCAGCGAAACAGTGTGGTCTTGCCCGCGCCGCTCGGCCCAAGCACGGCCACGAATTCGCCGCCATGGACCTGAAAGCTCACGTCATCAATGGCCGCCTGCGTGCCGTAATGTTTGCCCAGTCCATGTACCGCCAGCTTGACGCTACCCGCCAGCCTGACTGTTCGCACCGGTAGCGCCGTCATACCAGCTTGCGGCGCAGCCAGCCGCTCAGTTGATCGAGCGCCGTCACCACCACCAGAATCACGGCAATGATGGTAAACAGTCTGGAAAAATCGAGCAGGTCCATGCTGTTCTTGAGTTCCTGGCCAATGCCCCCTGCGCCCACCACGCCCAGCACGGTGGAGGCGCGCACATTGAATTCCCACCAGAACAGCGTGGTTGACAACATCACCGGCGCCACGTCGGGCACCAGCGCGTAGGCAATCGCCGTCATGCGCCCGGCGCCGGTGGTTTCGACGGCTTCCATCGGCCCCAGCGGGGTGTTTTCAATATGATCGGCAAACAGTTTGGCCGCGCTGCCCCAGGTATGCAGGGCAATGCCCAGCACGCCCGCAAACGGCCCCAGGCCCACCGCCGCCACGAACAGCAAGGCAAACACAAACGAATCAATGCCACGCAGGGCATTGAGAAACCAGCGCGCCGGATAATACAGTGCCGGAAACGGCGTGATGTTGCGCGAGGCCAGCACCGCCATCGGCACCGCCAGCAGCGTGGCCACTGTCGTGCCGATGGCTGCCATGGCGATGGTTTCGGCCGTGCGCTGCAAAAACAGCGGCAGTTCTTCCCAGCGCGGTGGCCAGGCCTGCGCCAGCCAGAACGCCAGCTTGGGCAAGCCCTCCACCAGTTTGACCGGGTCGATCTGCGCGAGCTGCCAGCAGACCACGTAAAAAACCAGTACAGACGCCACGCAGGCCCACAGCGACACGCGCCGCGGGGTCCAGCGCTGTGCCCTGGTGTCCAGGGACTCCAGCGCCGTGGCGGCACGCTCGCTGATCTTCATGCCAGGCTCCGCTTGCTCATGCCTTGGTCACACCGTGTTTATTTGCCACGACGCTTGATCTTGCCCAGCGCCAGGCCGGCCTTTTCAATCGGCGCGTAATACGCATGGTTGGACGCAATGAAGCCGGTGTAATGATTCGGCAGCAGACCCTTGGCCTGTTCCAGCGTCAGCGAGGTGAGAATCTTCTGGATCTTGGCAGTACGATCGGCCGGCGCATCGCTCGGCACGACAATCGCATCGTTGGGCAGCGGTGCCGAGGTCCAGATGATCTTGTTGGCGTCCGCGGCAACCTTGCCGCCTTCGATCATTGCCGTGCGGTTGCGATCAAAGTCGGTGGCCATGTCGACCTGGCCGCTCGAGACGGCAATTTCATTGGCCGCGTGCGTCGCGCCTTCGCTGTACTTCCAGTAGGTCTTGGGATCAATCTTCCAGACTTCCTGAGCGTAGTAGCTCGGAATCAGCCAGCCGGAGGTGGAGCCCAGATCGGCAAACGAAATCGACATGCCCTTGGTGTCATCCGGGAATTTTTTCACGTTGATGCCGGGCTTGGCGATGATGATGGCCTGGTAGGTCGGCTTCTCGTCATACTTGGCGGTAGCAATCGCGCGGCAGCCGGTAATACTGTTGGCGATGATGTAACCCCATGGGCCCATCCAGGCCAGATCCAGCTGCCCCGAACCCATGGCCACGGCCATGCCGGCCCAGTCGGTCGTGGCCACCAGATCGAACTCCATGCCCAGCTGTTTGGCAATGTGCTCGAAGAACGGTGCGTAGGCCTTCTTGGTGTCTTCCGGAGTGGGCAACAGCGGGCCAACGCCGATGCGCAGCTTTTTCGATTGTGCCGCTCCGGCCAGTGTAGCCGCACCCATCAGGCTGGAGCCGGCCAGCAGACTGCCGGTGCCTTGAATGAAGTCTCTGCGTGAAATGCTCATGGGGTCTCCTTCTAAGGACATGAAATACGTCAAATCAAAAAAACTCAGTAGCTGATGCTCGGGCAGTTATCGCTCATAAACTCCACCAGCTTGGCGCCACCGACGATGGCCGCGCCATCGATCAGATTGTTTTCGTCGAGCTTGCGTTTCTTGAAGCAGGGCGAGCAGATGAAAATCTTGCCACCAGCGGCCACGAAATCACGCATCAGATCCTTGAGTGGCGCAAAGCCTTC
>CANJOT010000324.1 GCA_947475815.1 Burkholderiales bacterium
AAGAGAATCTGCATGGATTCGACACCCGGAACCAGCGCGTTGTCGGTGCTGACCCCCAGGGTATCCACGGAGCGGCAAAACAGCGTCGGCTCGTTGTCGTTGGTAGCATCTGCCGCAATCAAAAAAGTGTCGTTGACGCGTTCGTCGCGGCCCACCGCGTTGCCCAGGCAATTCAACACGGTGTTGTCCACCGTGGTCGCCGCGGTATCGCTGCTGCCGTAATAGCGCACCTGGATCTGGTCGCTTGAATTAATGCCGCTGTCGTTGCTGCCGGTAATCGCAAGATTCGCTGCGTCGAAAACACCAGTCGAATCGAAGCTCTTGTACCCCGCCATGCGCAGCTCCTTCGCCAAGAGTTCGACGGCAAAGCGCGCACCCTCCTGGATGCGGGCGAGGTCATCCTGCGTCGCTTGGGTTTGTCGCGATCCCAGGAACAGTTGCGCCACAACCAGCGTCAGGACAAGTCCGATGGTCATGGCGACCATGAGTTCGACCAGGGAGAAGCCCATAGGCAGGCGTTTAAGGGGCTTCATGGCTTGAACACCGTAATGAACCGCTGCAGCGAGCCATCGGCGACGCGCTCGTCCCACCATATCTTGACCACGTAATTCGAATTGGGAAGACCGTCGCAGGCGGGCGCCCCAGGCGTGCCGTCGTTGGGGGTGTTGTCGGTGCAAACAACGCCAACGCCGCCGGGCAGGAACAGGGCATTTAACTCATTCCATTGGTAGACATCCATCTGTGCCATTTGCTGCGAGGTGCAGCCCGTGGAAAGAAAGCATGAGGTGTTCTGCTGGCCCTGCTGGTTGATGTAGTAGCCCGAATCCAGGCCGGTGCGGTTGGCGCGCATTTTTTCAATGATGTCGTAGGCCTGTGTGGTGGCAACGGAGCGCACGTTCGAATTCGCGGTGTTCTTCAGGCTGAAGCTGTACATGCCGGCAAGGCCGAGCAGGCCGATGGCGAGAATGAGCACCGACACCAGCACTTCCAGCATGGTGAAACCTGCGCAACGGTTTGGGTAGCTTGACACCTTTACCTCAGCACGTTTGGGTCGCAGTCCGGGTGCGCCCGGTTGCGGTAATCGTTATCAAGCGCCCGTAGGCCCCGGTCCGGTCATCGCACAGCGTGAAGGTTGCGGTCGCTGCCGAGAGACCTGCCGCCATGCCGGAGGATCGAAACTGGATCTTGTACGTATTGCTCAGGCCCGCAGTGGCAACTGTGATAGTTCCAGGCATGGCGGGGACAGCGCGCAGGATTTCTTCCCCGACATCCAGCGTGCCGTCACCATTGACGTCGGCGAACACAATGCGGCCCTGGGCCCAGGAAACCGATGCACAGGTTGTTCCGTTGCTGCTTGAGCACAGCGTCACTCTTTGGCCGCGATTGGCGGCCTGGCTTCGGGCAAAAGCGAAATCCGTCAGCAGATCGCTCGCCTGGGAAGACATTCGCGCATTGAAAATCATGTCTTTCATCGCAGGGGCCGCCAGCGCCGCCATGATCCCGACGATCACCACCGCGATCATCAACTCAATAACCGTGACGCCCGCTTGCCTCGCCGGCAGGGCGGACCTGGTCATGTCGCGGCTTCGATATCGCAGGTCATGGCGCCGATTGTATTGAGCAGGTCGGGCGGACAGCGCAACGCTCCGACCAATGGCCACTTGCTGAACTAAATCCTGCTGCGTCAGCGTGGGCACGTCGACACGCGCTGGCCCTTCGACAACAATCTGGCCGAACGCGATATCCGCATGCCAAAGCTCAAGCAACAAACCTCCGGGTGTTTCCGCACCGTCACTGCTGCGCAGTCTTTCTGCACCATCCGTTCCTACCTCGCCACCTTGCGCAAACAGGACCGCGATGTCTTTCATGCCCTCACCCTCGCGTTTCAAGGCAAACCTCCCAATCCGCTGCCATTCGGGTAGGCTGAATAGTTACCACCCGGACATCTATGCCCCGGAGCTGAACCCGGTGTATGAGGCGATGCTCGCGCATTACGGGGTGGTGGCCGATCCGGCACGCGTCCGCGATCCCAATCGAAAGGGGACCGTGGTGAGTGCGATCCAGCACACCCAGGCCACTGCGTTGACGAGGCGCCGGTTCGAATTCATCGAGGCTCAGAATGCGAGCAAAGGCTGTCCGGCACTGAGCAGCCTGATCGAGAGAGCGCCAAGAATCCACTCACCGACTGTTGAGTGGGGCAGGCTGCGCATCTCGGCTCGTTCAATCTGCAACCAGAACTGCTTGACGTCCAACTTTTCGGCAAGGTCCGCAGCAGATTGCACCTTCATTCCGACTCCGGTTATCAGCCGATGGACTATTACGACCCTCAGCAGCTCTTCACCGTTATAGCGACGGCGCTTCACCACATCGAAGTGCAGTGGACGCATACGTGGGTAGCAACGCTCCCAATAACGCAATGTAGCGGCGGTCACTCCGAGTATTTTGCTGACCTCGCCAATGGAGGTGTAGCGTCTGTCTGGTATGGAAATATCACTTGCAGATTCACAGAGCATCAATGATGGTTGCGCCTTCATGGTCAATTACACTCGTTGATGCAACCCGATCAGAATAGAGTGGATTACCGGGGCCTGGAGTCAAGAATTATTAACGCCATGGCTGGCATCTCGCTGACCAAACGCCAGCAGCCACACCGCATGAACACTTTTCCTGCAGCGACCACAATCACGTCCGACCGGTCCTGGCGATCATGGCAGTGGCGCCTGCGAGGTGGCGTCAAGCCGCTCCAGAAACCGGGCCCAGCGGAGGAATTCCCGTGATTCGAAACGCTGTCCGGTCTGGCTGACGATGATGTTGGTGCGATTGAACAGCAGCACTTCCTGCAGGTCCTCGCGCATGGCGCTGTGCACCACAGTGCTGGTCATATTATCCAGAACCCATCGCCCAGAGGGCCTCCGCCATTCACCTGACGGGTCATGGGTAAGCACGATATGTGCACGCACCGCATCGGCTGTGCCTGGGCTGCGCTGCATGACATAAGCCAGTCGCAAAGTTGCCTCAACCATGCCCAGGGCGCGCAGGCTGACGTACTTTGCAATGGCAATGTCCTCGCAGTCCCCGCGCCCCTTGATTAGCAGTTCCTCCGGGGTGGCCCAGTAGTCCTCCACTCCCCATGTGCGATCATCGGATTGGTAGCGCACCTTGGTATTGAAGAAATCGTTGACCATTCGTAGTTGCTCGGTGGGGTCTCTCTCCTGCAACCCGTCAAGCAGGACCCGCCACTCGTGCAGGCGCGTCTGACCAGCCAGTAAATTTTCGGCCGCCGAGATCTCGTTGGCGACGGACTTGCTTCCATAAAGGGTGCCCGAAGAGAGGGAGGGTACAGGCACAAGAGCCACTGCGACCAGGACCAACCACGACGCCCTCCTCAGCGGACTCATTCTCGAGTACATCACCCCCTTCTGAACAACCATGCCACTTCGTTCCCAAACGGCGGAAACGACCTCAAATAAGATTTTGGGATTGTCTTCAGGAGCCTGCGATCACGCCCTGAATTCACCAAACTTTACATTTTGGAATTCGCAGGCCGCGGTTACGCTAGACACTCTTAGTCCAGAAATAGGAGCAGTCTGGGTCAACTGCAACGCAACTACGGCAATGCCACTCCAGAACCTCTGTCTCGGCCGCCCAACCGATTCTGTAATGGCAAGCGCATGGCCATCATCATCGGTGGTGCTTAAATATTCTTAGGAAACAGGTCAGTCCTCAGATGTCATGATCCAATCATGACCAAAGAATTGATTTCTGCTCCAGGAATGACGTGGCCGTTGCCGATGGCACAAGCGCCCGGCTGGCCAGCACACTCGCCATCGAACATGGATGAGCTCCGCCCATGACCCCCCTTGGAGGCATGCGCGTCTGGCACCACCCCGAGCGGGACCAGATCATGGCCTGCGTTAGCGGTCCAGGGTCCAAACGGACGATGGCCCTGGGCA
>CANJOT010000325.1 GCA_947475815.1 Burkholderiales bacterium
GTGCCAAGATCGCAAACGGAAGCCCCGATCCGGATGGGGGGATCATCCGGCCCGCCGTTGGTGCTGGAGAGTCCGCTGAAGGCCTGCACCATGGGTTCGTAACCCGGCAGCATGGCCATGGGCCCCGCATGCCCGAACGCAGAAATTTCACAGTACAGCAGGCGCGGATGGCGCCCACAAACGGACGGCCCGTCGATGCCGATTTCGGCGGCGATCCCCGGGCGCAGGTTATGGACGAGGATGTCCGATTCGGCGATCAGGCGTTCGAGATCGTCGCGCCCCTGCGCGCTCTTGAGGTTGATGGCAACCGACTTCTTGCCGCGATTGAAGATGTGGAAATTAAGCGAATCTCCACCGCGAAACGCCGGGCCCATCTGGCGCGCGTCGTCACCGCCCTCCGGACGCTCCACCTTCACGACCTCAGCCCCGAGGTCCGCGAAGATCGACCCCGAGTAGGGTGCTGAAAGGACTTGCCCGATTTCGAGCACGCGTACGCCACTTAGAGGACGCATGAGACTCCTGAGTGAAAAGCGAAACGCAGAGAATTGTCTGCTTTATTGTTCATTTTTTCATAATACGCGCGTCCCGGAGTTCCCTGAAGTAGAATAAGAGCATCACCGTATTCCATTTTTTGTAATGCCACGCCACGATGCGCGTTCCCGTCACCCTCGTTCATCTTGAGGCTTTCCTCGAGATTGCCGACTCCTTGAGCTTCGCACGTGCCGCCGAAGCGCTGCACGTGTCTCAGCCCGCGCTGACCCGAACGATCCAGATTGCCGAGCGGCAGCTGAAAACGCGGCTATTCGACCGAAACACCCATTGCGTCACACTGACCGCATCCGGACGCGAACTGGTCCCGGTGGCACGGCGACTGCTGGCTGAATTCGAAGGGGCCTTCAGTGCGCTAGCGCAGTTTGTCGATGGCTTTTCGGGCCGCGTGACGGTGGGCTGCATGCCCTCGGTCGGGGTTGCGCTGCTGCCGCAGGCCATGGCGGCTTTCTGCGCGAACCATCCCAATGTGGAATTCAACTGCAGGGAGTCGCGCTCGCGACTGCTGCTGGAAGGACTGATCGATGGCGGACTGGACCTTGCCCTGACGACACGCCCCCCGGATGACCCGCGCTTCCAGTATCTGCACTTGCTGCGCGACGAAATATGCTTTGTGTGCAAAGAGCAGGACGCTCCATCGGACCCGACCGCCGTAGGCTGGGGGCTGTTTGAAAAACACGGGTATATCGCCAGTACGGCGGAGGGTCAATACCGCGCAACGATTGAAGAGGCTATGGCGCAGGCGGGCATTTCCGTAGGCGCCGCATGCGAGTGTTCGAGCATGGCGCTGATCGGCGCCATGATCAGGAGAGGCTTGGGGGCGGCGGCAGTGCCTCGCCTTGCCATGTCGCTGATGGGCACCGACGGCCTCAGCGTTCTGCCCCTTCATGAACCATCGGTAGGACGGGATATCGGTGTCGTGATTCTTGCGAACAGGACCCTGTCACGCGCGGCGACCAACTTCATCGACCTGCTCATGACCTTGAACGGGTCGGCCGCGGTGACATAGCTAATCGGATGTCTACGGTCCTTGGTGGGGCCACTGGCACTTGCGAAGTTTGCGCACCGTGTGATCGGCGGAAAGTTCTGCAACAATACTGACTCATCGCTGATTCTGAGGGAAAGATGTTTGGGATGTATTAAGAGAGTAATCTTTCGGCTTGGGTCAAATAGGAGCGTACTGAAATGAAGCTTTCCAGCGTCCTCACCATATGCCTGACGGCATTGTTTTCCACATCCACGTGGGCTGCGTATCCGGACAAACCGATACGCGCGCTGCTCGGTTTTGCGCCGGGTGGAGGATCGGACATTCTGCTGCGCGCGATGACGCCTGCGATGTCTGCTGCCCTCGGCCAGCAGGTCGTGGTCGAGAACCGCGCCGGGGCGGGGGGCAACCTCGCAATGGAGATGACCGCACGCGCGCCCGCCGACGGCTATACCATCCTGCTTGGCGCGCCGGGGCTGGCGACCAACACCGCGCTGTACAAAAATCTTTCCTTCGATCCGCTCAAGGATCTGATCCCAATCGCGTTGGTAGCAAGCGCGCAAAATGTGCTGATCACCACGCCGTCGTTGCCGGTGAACTCGGTGGCCGAATTGATCCAGTACGCCAAGCGCAATCCCGGCAAGCTCAACTACGCTTCTGCTGGCGGCGGCACCTCGCTGCATCTGGTGGCCGAATTGTTCAAGGCGAGCGCCGGCGTCGACATGGTTCACGTGCCCTACAAAGGTGGTGGGCAGGCCGTGACCGACGTGATGAGCGGACAGGTGCAACTGATGTTCAACGTCCTGCAGTCGGCAGTGCCTCAGATCAAGGGAAACACGGTCAAGGCGTTGGCCGTGACCGGTGCGAAACGCTCCGATGCGCTGCCGGGAGTGCCGACCATGATCGAAGTCGGTCTGCCGGGCTTTGTCGCTGTGACCTGGAACGGTTTTGTCGCGCCGGTGGGCACGCCGCGTGATGTCGTGAATAAACTCAACGAAGTCATTGTGCGTATCCTGCGTACTGCGGAAATGCGCCAGAAGCTGGCTGAGATGGGCCTCGATCCGGCGCCAGGTACGCCCGAGGAATTCGGCACGCTGATCCGTGAAGAGACCGAGAAATGGCGCAAAATCATTCTTGCCGGCGGTATCACCGCCCAATAGTCATCCTCACGGGACAGATGAAATGACCAACGAGTCAACGCTTTCCAAACCGGCGCGCTTGCGCCCGTTGTTGCGCGACTCGCGGCCGCTGGTTTCGCCTGGCGTACATCTGCTCCCATCCGGGAATGTGGTTGGCAACGGGCAGGGAAATCCTTGCTTATTACCGTGAGCATGTGATGGGGCCGGCCGGGCCGGACAAAAGCTAGTGTGGGGCGGACATGGAGCAATCAATGGAACATGCATACGGGTCGGAAGACATCGGTCGCAAGGCCTCGGCAAACGCGGTCCTGGACAAGGTACCGACCCTGGACCTCGGCCCTTGGCTTGCCGGGCAGCCGGGTGCTCTGGATCAACTCGCCGCACAGTTGCGCGAGGTGCTGGAGCGCGTGGGCTTTTTCTATCTGATCAATCATGGTGTGCCGCAAAGTCTGATTGACCGCACCTTCGCCGAGGGGCGGCGTTTTCACAGCCTGCCCCTTGAGCGCAAGTTGGAAATCAAGCTCAACACCAGCGTCAATGGCTACATGCCGGTGAAGGGGTCGTCAGACCGCCACTCGAAAATGAACAAGAATCCGGCGCCCAACGAAAACGAATCGTTTTTCGCGCATCGTGAACGCGATCCGAACGACCCCGCCGTAAAGGCCGGGAGGGATTTCCGCGGACCGAACCAATGGCCGCGCGACTTGCCGGGTTTCAAGGAGACCGTGCTCGAATACAAAGCCGCGCTAGAAAGTTTGGGCCAGAAAATGATCCGTGTGTTTGCGCGCGCGGTTGATCTGCCCGAAGACTATTTTGCACCGTATTTTTATAACGGCGAACTGTCGACCCGGCTCTTGCATTACCTGCCCGCCACACGCGAGCAGATCGAGAGCGGCGTGTTTGGCCACGGTGCACACACCGACCGCAATTTCATGACTTTCGTCGCGCAGTCGGACGTGGAGGGCCTGGAGATTCTGACTACGCGCAGCGAATGGCTGGGCGCACCCATCGTGCCCGGAGCCTTCGTCGTGAACGCCGGCGATACGCTGCGCCGCTGGAGCAACGACCGGTTTTTGTCGACCCCCCACCGCGTTCAGAACAAATCCGGTACCGACCCAATACTGTTCGTTTAGAAATAATCGGCGAATTTTTGACGCGGCGATAATGGCTTGGGAGCGAGGGTGATTGGCGTGAAGTCCGCTTTAGTCCCGCGCCGCCTTGATGGATCACGGCTTGGAAA
>CANJOT010000326.1 GCA_947475815.1 Burkholderiales bacterium
CCGCGCACAACACCATCGCCCGTCCCGACCAGCAAACATCGCAGGCCGGTCTGCTTCAACTGAAAGAGGCCCATGAAACCCTGGTCGCCCAGGCCAAGCGCTATCTCGATTCGCCCAAAACGCGCCGCTCGGGCGTGGCGCCCCTGATCACCCAGGCCCGCGCCGAACTCGAGCTGATCGGGAAGATGATCGACGCCTGGGACGTGAGTCACAAGCCCTTTGGCGCGGTCCCTCACGACGCCGTGCTGGCTTATCTCCGCCTGGAACCCTTGCTGAGCACCGAGCAGATCAAGTACCTATGGAACAACGGCAGCACCCCTAAAGTGCTGGCAGGGAATCTCAAGGACAATGCAGCGTTTGTAACCGGACAGCAAGACAGACTCAAAGCTGCCGGCTACGATGAATCGGCAATCCGCTATTACCTCATCGCCCTGCACGGACCGCTGAACGGCGAAGCAACCCATCCGCTCTACCCCAACCTGCGCCAGAGCGATGTGTTTGCCGGCATGGACCTAGGCCGGCCACCCGACCATATTGCCCAAGCCAACGCTTCCTGTCTGCCCGTGACGCAACGCTTTCAGCCCGACCACCAACTGGTGCATGGCACCACGCCCAGGCTCCTGGGCAGCGGAGCAACCACAACGGTCTACACGGTCGAGGTGGAGTCCCTGAGCAAGGATGCCCAAAACAAGGATGCCCAATCCAGCCTGAGCCGCGCCGTGCTCAAACCCCCACCCGCACGGCAGGTCTTCCCGCAGGCCGCAACGGGCGCAGGTATCAGCGCGAATTTTCCGATGTGGCAGTTCCGCACGCTGGCCAGCGCCCGCGTCGATCAGGCGCTCGGCCTCGATTGTGCCGGGCCGGCCGGACTGGTGCTGCACAACAACCAGCTCTGTTCGGTGGCGGCGCTCGCCCCGGGCATGTCACCGGTCAAGAGCGGTGACTTCATCCTGACCCTGCCCGAAGACGCCGTAGCGCAATTTGAGGCCCTCAAGCCTGCGGCCCTCAGCAGCCTGGCCCGGCGCGCCGGCTGGCAGGACATGACCCGCGCTGGCAATCAACTCAGGATCATCAACAGCATCACCCGGGCCAGCCCCGAATCCAAACTGGACGAACACCAGCGCATCAGTCAGCACACCAGCCAGCGCACCGATCTCAACACCACCATCGCCCATGACTACCAGAACGGCGCGCTGCGCTGCGCTCTGACGCGTCTGCAATGGTTTGACTGCCTCACCGGCCAGATTGACCGCTCGGCGCAGAACATTTTTCTGGAGCAGGGGCATCTGGCAAATGGCGGGCCACCGGCATCGACCACGATCTGTCTTTCGGCGCAGCCCTGACCGACCCCAACTGGGTGAGCGCCGACGCCGCGCGCAGTCATCTCGAAGTCGGCCAATCGCGCCATTTCAAAGGTTGCCGGCTGCCAGCAGTGATCGATCCCCTGACCCGCGACAGCCTGCTCAACCTTAAGCCGGCGCAACTCACTGCCGCCATGGCGGGCCTGAGTGACGCCGAAATCAGCGCTGGCCAATCACGCCTGACTGCGATCCAGACCTTCCTCACCTCCGCGGAAGGCGCCGTGGTGTGCCAGGATGACGAGGCCTGGGCCAGCCCAAAGACGGGCGAACTGCTGGGGTTCAAGCACCTCCACATCATGGATCCTGACTCCAAAACACAGACTGGTACCAAATCCCAGCAAAGGAAAGCCATCCAAGACGCCCTTTACCAGGCCGATAACACCAGCTATGCCGCGCGCATGGCCTTCGAAGCCATTCTGCCCATCGAACTTCGTGGCGGCCCGGTGCTTTCTCTGGCGGTTCTTCAGGGCCAGGCGCCAGCGGCCCAGATACTGCAAGAACTCGGCATCGTTGCGTCTGAGAAACCGCCGCCCGCCGCTGTCGAAAATCAGAAATGACGCAGCACCCGGCGAGCCCGAAAAATTGTGCTATTCTTCGGCTCCGCTGACGCACTGGCCGTGCTGTTTTGGAGAGCCAGCGCCAGCTGGTCAGCGCAGCCTGTTTGCATTGGCAATCAGGTTTTAGCGGGAGTTTTGCCGGGGCCCAATCCGCCCTGACGTATGCAAAGCAACGCCGCTGTGATAACATGTAAGACATGCGCCCGTAGCTCAGATGGATAGAGTACTTGGCTACGAACCAAGGGGTCGTGGGTTCGAATCCTGCCGGGCGCACCAAAATACGCAGCAAAATCAAGGGCTTAGTGATAAATCGCTAAGCCCTTTTTCTTTGGTTTGTACGATTAAGCGGCGAACTCGGGAGATCGCCATCATCTCGCCCAATTCTTGGGGCCAGCATTGTTCAACCCGCCCACTTGAACTAAACTAACAAAACTTGGTTCAATGTGGAAGCCTGCTATGAAAATTGTCAATATTCACGATGCCAAAACACATCTTTCCCGCTTGGTCGAGCAAGCCTCAAAGGGGGATTCCTTCGTCATTGCCCGGGCCGGCAAGCCTCTCGTCAAAGTGACGGCGCTAGACGCCCCTGCAGCGGGGGCTATGCGGCGACTTGGTTTTCTATCCGGACAAATCAGCGTGCCGGAAGATTTTGATCGCATGAGCGGCGAGGTGATCGAACAACTGTTCGAGGGTCCCGGGACGTGAAACTGCTGCTCGACACCCATGTGCTGCTCTGGGCGGCCGGACAGCCGGACCAACTGTCCAGCGCTGCGCTCGCCTTGCTCGCGGATCCGGACAACGACCTGATGTTCAGTGCCGCCAGTCTTTGGGAAATCGCGATCAAGCGAGGCCTGGATCGCGATGATTTTCGCATCGATCCGAGCGTGCTGCGTCGGAGTCTGCTCGACAATGGCTACACGGAGTTACCGATCACCAGCGAACACGCGGTGGCAGTGGTCGGACTGCCGGCCCTCCACAAAGACCCCTTCGACCGCATTCTTGTCGCGCAAGCGAATGTGGAGGGAATCACCTTGCTGACGGCGGATGCTCTGGTCGCTCGCTATCCGGGTCCAATCAGAACCGTCTAAAATCTGGACAACGCACCGCCAGTGGGTTCAAATCCTGACGGGCGCACCAGAATCAAAGTTTGGTATCAGAGAGTTAGGCCAGTCTTGGGACTGACCGTTTTTTCTGCGTGTTTTCTTATCTTCAGTGTCCGGCATTTGTCCGGAAAGCCGGCAACTCACGGCCTTTTCCTTTTTCCCGCTCGGTGGCTCAGTTCTGGGTGATCGCCAACAAGTAGCGTCTCACACGGGCTGAGTTCTCCTGCATGAATCTTGAGTCGAAAAATTTCACAGACCCGCTGGCCCGATCCGATTTTTTGCATGATGAACTGGTATGTTCAATCTACTAAAAAATAGATCTTCATGGTAAACCAGAATTATCCGAAAATTTGCACATCAAATCCTTCAGAGGCCGGTTGAGAAGATGTACATCCCAGACCACTTTTCGATCAAAAATCCAGATGCTATGCACAAGATTATCCAGAACCACCCCTTGGGGGTTCTGGTCACTATGACCCCCGAAGGCCTGGATGCCAATCACATTCCTTTCGAACTGGATATTGGCCGTGGTGTACTCACGGCGCACGTGGCGAGGGCCAATCCCGTATGGCAACAATGCGGCAATGGGATGGACGCATTGGTCATTTTTCGCGGCGAAGAAAGCTACATATCCCCAAACTGGTATCCCAGCAAACACGAATTCCATCGTCAAGTACCAACTTGGAATTACGAGGTCGTGCACGTTCATGGACGCATGGCCGTACAGGATACAGAAAAGTTTGTGCGTGGCATCGTGGGCCGCCTGACTCGCAAGCATGAAGCAATAGAAACAAAACCCTGGAAGATGGGAGATTCAGCCCCCGAGTTCATCGACGGCATGCTCAAAGCCATTGTTGGCATTGAAATCAC
>CANJOT010000327.1 GCA_947475815.1 Burkholderiales bacterium
CCCGGTGCGCAACCTTGCGAAAGCAGGCGAGAATCTCCTCGCCGGTAGAGTCGGTGGGGAACACGGCGCGCACCCCCAGATCGAGCAGGGTCTGCACATCATTACGCGGAATCACGCCGCCGACCACCACCGGAATGTCAGCAATATTACGTTCCTTCATCATGGCAAACAGGTCTTCGGTCAGTTCCAGATGCGAGCCGCTCATGAAGGACAGACCAATGACGTCGACATCCTCCTGCAGGGCGATTTCGGCCACCTGTGCCGAGTTGCGCCGCAGCCCGGTGTAGATCACTTCCATGCCGCCATCGCGCAGCACGCCGGCCACAGACTGGATGCCGCGCGTGTGGCCGTCAAGCCCGAGCTTGCCGAGCAGCACGCGCAAGGGTGCTGCATGGGACTGCGCCGTGTCGGGGCGGTTTTCGTTGTCGGTCATGGGTTCTCGTTAGCGGTCCGCATCGGTTGGCAGTTTGACGCGGAACACGATATCTTTCCACATGGCCAGATCCTTGTCGATAAAAGCGCGAAACTCGTCAGGCTTCATCAAGCCCTCTTCCAGTCCGGCCTCCTGATAGGCCTTCTTGACTTCGGGGTCTTCCAGCGCGCCGCGCAGGGCCGCATACACACGGTCACGGATCGCGTTCGACAAGCCGGCGGGTCCATACAAACCGGTCCAGCCCTGGATCACGGCATCGTGGAAGCCCTCTTCGACCACGGTCGGAATGTCGGTCGCCAGAAAATGGCGTTTCTCAGATGCGGCGGCCAGGGCTTTGAGGCGCCCCGACTTGACATGCGGCAGCAGCGCCACGGTGTAGATCATCACGGGCAGATGGCCCCCGAGCACGTCGGTGATGCCCTGCGACACCGCGGTATAGGGCACATGCACCAGCTTTGCACCCGACAGGCGCAGCATCTCGCCGACGATGTGGCCGGTGCTGCCGGTGCCACCGCTGGCAAAGCTGAGGCCGTTGGGCAGGGTCTTGGAATAAGCGACCAGCTCACGCAGGCTGCGCGCCGGCACATTGGGATGGGCGACAATGAAATTGGTCGTCGTGAAGACCCTGCCGATGGGCGTAAAGTCCTTGACCACATCGTAAGGCATGGTCTTGGGCCGCAGTGCCGATTGAAAGGTCGGCACGGCGGTCAGCATCAAGGTATAGCCATCGGGAGCGGAACGTTTGAGTAACTCGCCACCGATCACGCCCAGCGCACCGGCGCGGTTGTCGATGATGATCTGCTGACCGAGCGTTCGGGACATATGATGCTCGAGACGGCGCGCGGCGATGTCGGTCGACGAGCCGGTGGCGAACGGGACGATCAGCCGGATCGGCTTGCTGGGATATGCCGCCTCGGCCGCGCCTTGAGCGTGAGCCACGCCAGCGAACCCGATCACCGAAATGATGGAACCAAGCGCGAGCGAAACAGCGCGCATCGATGCGCGAGATAACTGAATCAGGTTCATGAAAACCCCCTCATGGTGAAGCGTGTCAAATCGTGCGCGCTTCCGGGACGGAAATCTCCTGAGATCCTGCCCGATGGTTTTGCCGCCGCGCACGCCAGTCCGTGCATTTTTTCTTCTTTTCGGTATCAAATACGCTGCCTGCCTGCGGACGAATTCTAACATGGCCGAAGCGTCGCACGACCGCACACGAAGCGTCCGCTGATCCTGCACAATGCGTTGCGCTCAGTCGCCCATCAGACGCCGCGCCAGCGTGTAGGGCGAGGTCTGGCGCGCCAGCACCGCGGCGACGCCAGCGCCCAGCTGAGCGCGTTTTGCCGCGCTCCAGAAACCGTCATGGCGATAAGCCTCAATGATTTGACGCACACGCTCCCGCGCCTGATGCGCACGTTTTCCCGTGACCGCGCCGGTCGCGATCTGATGGGCGCGATAGGCGTCTATGGCAGCGTCGAGCTCGACAATGCCACCATCTTCCGAGGCGACGCACTGCAACACGGGCGCAATCCATTGGGCCGGATCATGGGTGACGCGGAAACTCAAAATCAAGCCCACTGCTGCGGCGGCCTGTTCAGCACCAGGGCGGTCGCTTTTGTTGATGACAAACAGGTCGGCAATCTCCATCAAGCCGGCCTTCATGGCCTGCACGGCATCGCCCGATTCGGGCACCAGCACGACCACTGTCGCATCTGCCATCGCGGCGATTTCCAGTTCTGATTGGCCGACGCCGACGGTCTCGACAATGACGATGTCCTTGCCCGACGCATCCAGCACGTCGGCCGCGCCTTGCGCCGCGCGACTGAGGCCCCCGAGAGCGCCACGCGCCGCCATCGAGCGGATGAACACCCCGGGCTCAAGGGCCAGATCGAGCATGCGGATGCGATCGCCGAGCAGCGCGCCGCCACTATACGGGCTGGTCGGATCAACCGCCACGATGCCCACCGACAGGCCGCGCTTGCGATACTGTTTGGTCAGCGCGGTCACGAGCGTCGACTTGCCTGCGCCCGGCGGGCCGGTAATGCCCAGGCGAAAAGCGCGGCCGGTATGCGCAAAGAGGGCATCGAGCAGCGCTTCGGCCGGTTCCCTGCCTGAGCCCCTGCCCGCCTCAACCACCGAGATGGCGCGTCCAATGGCGCGTTTGTCGCCACGCAGAATGCCCGCAATCAGGCCCTCATCGATTCTCAAACTCATTTGAACCTCGCCTCGCGTCTGGTAGCAAGGTTTCGCGCTGTCCGCCACGCTGCCTCGCCAGCCACGATGAATAAAAAATGCCCCATTAATCCGACCCCGCCGCAGCCAGCCGCTTTTCCACGGCCCGGACTTCCATCTTTAGCAATGCAATCAATTCAGGTTGGCGTTCCTTGGTCATGCGGCTCGAGATCGCCGAAATGCTCAGTGCGGCAAACGGCTCGCCAAAGCGGTTGCGAATCACCAGGCCAATCGCGCGCGCGCCTGCGACCGAGCCTTCGCGCAAAGCATGGCCGAGCTTGCGCGTCTGGTCGACCTGAGCGAGCAATTTATTGGCGCTCAAGCCGCTGTAGTCCTCCAGGCGACGCGCGTTGTGCGTGACGATGCGATGGCTTTCGTCGATCGGCAGCGCGCTGAGGATCGCGAGGCTGCCTGCGCCGACGCCCAGCGGGCGGCGCGCACCAATTTCGAACGTATGGGTACGGATCGGGTAGGTACCCTCCTTGCGATCGAGGCAGACGGCGTCATGGCCGCTGCGCACGGTCAGGAATGCCATGTCACCCGAGATGCGGGCGATCCGCTCCAGCGAGGCATCGCACAGTTCGCGAAGGTTGAATCGGGGGGCCGCGCTCAGTCCCAATTCGAAGGTCACCGCACCGAGAAAATAACGACGGTCCGGATCCTGCTCAAGGAATTGTTCTTCGACCAGGCACTGCAGGATGCGGTGCACCGTCGAGCGGTCCAGTCCGGTGCTGCGTGTGATATCGACCAGACGCAATCCGCTGCGGTTATTGGCGGCAACGAGGCGCAGCAACGATGTTGTGCGCAGGATGCTTTGCGTGCCGCTCGCTTTGGAAGGTTCAACGAGGGCTGATTCAGACGATGGTCTGGATGGCACTTTGGTCATTTCTTATATGATGAGACTCGTTGAAATTTTTGCCGGCTTGCTTTACCCGGGCTCCGAAATATATTTATACTGGGCAAATTGTCTCAAAAACAGTCGCGCGGGTTGACCTCCATTGATTCCATATTATGAGAGTTATTGCGTTGACGCAATCATTTTCCGTGCTACCGATTCCATGGGCACGGGCAGCCAGAGAGGTGGCTCGGTTGTTTAAGACAGAATCTGTCGCTTTTTAAGTGAATCCCCTGCGGGATGAGTTATCCCTGGACCGCAGGTCGGTGGGTAACTCGAATAGATTCATGCCGCCATCGGCAAAGCTCGCTGAGTGAAGTATGCC
>CANJOT010000328.1 GCA_947475815.1 Burkholderiales bacterium
AACTGTACTACTGGGCCGCCAAGATGGTGACCCAGCTCAACACCATCCTGCTGCAAAACATCGAACTGCAACTGTTCCCTGCCGAAGCCGGCGTGGCGCTGCTGCTCAACGAGCGTTTTTCCAACCTCAACGGTCTGCTCGACATGAACTGGGAAGACCTGTTCGAGGTGCAGCCACCGGCCTTGCTCGAAGCCTTCCTGCTGATGCAACAGCATTCCGAACTGACCGGCATGACCGCACGTACCCTGCGCGCGATCTGGCACGGCCGGCGCCACATTGACGCCAGGTTCCGGCGCGAACCGGCCAACCGGGCCCTGTTCCTAAGTCTGCTGCAACAACCGCGCGGCATCGTGCATGAATTCCGGCGCATGAACCAACTCTCGGTGCTCGGTCGTTATCTACCGGAATTCCGTCGCATCGTCGGCCAGATGCAGCACGACCTGTTTCACGTTTATACCGTCGATCAGCACATCCTCATGGTGGTGCGCAACATGCGCCGCTTCACCATGCCCGAGTTCAGCCATGAGTATCCGCTGTGCTCGCGCCTGATCGCCAACTTCGAACACCACTGGCTCCTGTATGTGGCGGCCCTGTTTCACGACATCGCCAAAGGTCGTGGTGGCGACCACTCGGTGCTCGGCAAGACCGATGCGCGCCGCTTTTGTCGCAACCACGGACTGTCCCACGACGACACCGCGCTGGTGCTCTTTCTGGTCGAGCATCACCTCACCATGTCGCGCATGGCACAAAAGGAAGACCTGTCCGATCCGGACGTGATCCGCAATTTTGCCAAACTGGTCAAGAACGAACGCCAGCTCGCCGGCCTGTATCTGCTGACCGTGGCCGATGTGCGCGGCACCAGTCCAAAGGTGTGGAATGCCTGGAAGGGCAAGCTGCTCGAAGACCTGTATTTTTCGACGCGCCGCGCCCTTGCCGGCGCGCCGCAAAGCCAGCGCAGCGAACTCGAACACCGGCAGAACGAAGCACGCCGCATCCTCGACCTGTACGCCTTCGATGACGACCAGCGCGCCGCCTTCTGGGCACGACTCGACGTCGCCTGGTTCCTGCGTCACGACGCCCAGGAAATTGCCTGGGTCACGCGAGCCTTTGCCGCCCGCCTCAATCCGCCGCGTCCCTGGGTGCGTGCCCGACTGTCGCCACTTGGCGAAGGTTTGCAGGTGGCCGTCTATACCGTTGACCAGCCGGAATTGCTGGCGCGCATCTGCGAATTTTTCGAGACCCGGCGCTTTGCCATTCTCGACGCACGCGTGCACACCACCACGGCTGTGGGCGATGCGCCCGCCTATGCGCTCGACACCTTCCACGTCATCGATCTGGGCAGCGGCGTACACTTCCGCGACCTGATCAACCAGATCGAAACCGGCCTGTCGGCACACATCGAGAAGGCAGCGCCGCTGAGCGCCGCCCTGCGCGGACGACTGTCGCGCCAGTCGCGCCACTTCCCGATCAAGCCGACCATCGATCTGCGCCCCGACGAGCGCGGCCGCTATTACTACCTCAACCTGTCCTCGGCGGACCGCGCCGGCCTGCTATATTCGGTGCTGCGCGTGCTGGCCGACCACAAGGTCAGCGTGCAGACTGCCAAGATCACCACCCTGGGTGACCGCGCCGAGGATTTTTTCCTCGTGGACGGTCCCAGCCTCTCCCACACCAAGATGCAGATTCAACTCGAAACCGAGTTGCTGGAAATGCTGTCCGTATGAACGAACCCGTCACACCCGCCATCCCCGGCGAAGAACCGCTGCGGCTGTCAAAGCGCATGGCTGAACTCGGACTCTGTTCGCGCCGCGAGGCCGACGCCTGGATCGAGCGCGGCTGGGTCTTTGTCGATGGCAAGAAGGTCGACGTACTGGGCACCCGCATCCTGCCCAGCCAGCGCATCAGCATCAACCGTCAGGCGCGCGAGCAGCAGAGCGAACGCATCACGGTCCTGATCAACAAGCCCATTGGCTATGTCTCGGGTCAAGCCGAGGATGGTTATCAGCCGGCCGCCGTGCTGGTGACCGAAAACGCGCGCTGGCGCACGGACCCGACCAAGATCAGTTTTCAGCCGCGCCACCTGCGCGGTCTTGCTCCGGCGGGCCGCCTCGACATCGACTCCACCGGCCTGCTGGTCCTGACTCAGGATGGCCGCATTGCCCGCCAGCTGATTGGCGAAGACTCCGAGATGGAAAAGGAATATCTGGTGCGCGTCGCCGGACACCTGAGCGAGGAAGGGCTGCGCAGCCTCAATCACGGACTGTCGCTGGATGGCCAGGCCCTGCTGCCGGCGCGGGTCAACTGGCAGAACAGCGACCAGTTGCGCTTCGTGCTCAAGGAAGGCAAAAAGCGTCAGATCCGCCGCATGTGCGAGATGGTTGGCCTGCGCATTCTGGCCTTGAAACGTGTGCGTATCGGCAAAGTCATGCTGGGTGACCTGCCGGTTGGCAGCTGGCGCTATCTGGGGCCGGACGAGCATTTTTAAGGCGCACGCTGCGGACATGCCGCCAGCGTTTGCCCACAGGGATTATCTGGCGGCGGGCGCTGGCACCGCGGCGGCGGCCGCATCCTTGCGCTCCTGCGCCCGGCGGGCTTCATTCTCGGCACGCTTTTTTGCCGTGTTGGCCTGACGGATTTCCGCGTCGCGGATTTTTTGCGCCTGCTGGCGTGCAAGCAATTGCCGCTCGGCCGCCTGGTCGGCTTGTTCTTTTTCCTTACGGGCGCTTTCCACCTCGCGCTCACGGATGCGCCGCGTCACCGAATCGGCCCGTGCCTGTCGTTGCGCGCCACGGGCGGCCGCATCCTCCTCTTTTTTCGTCAGTTCAGCTTCACGCTCGGCCAGACGCTGGGCGCGCTGTTCGGCGCGCTCGGGGGGCGTTGGCACCGCTGCCGCCGCCTCGACGAGGCGTTCGCGCTCACGCTGCGCATGGTCTGCCAGTTTCTGGTTGTAGGCCCGCACATTGGCGGCCCGATCGATCGCATCCTGTGGGGCATCGAGCACACGCTGGCGCTCGTCTTCGGCCAACTTGCGCTCGCGCTCAGCGCTCTGGGCCTCGCGCCGGAAGCGATTTGCCTCCACCTCGACGGCATTGGCAGCGGCAAGGTGTTCGCGCCGGCTCCCTTCGATGTCAAGCAGACAGGAGGTCGTCAGAAAGGTTTGATGGCAGAGCCGCCGCTGCACAATGAATTCGGCTTCAACGCGCGCACGCTCGGCCTGAGCGGCAAGCACCGCCTGCGCAGCCTGATCGACGCTCTTGAAACCACCCACCGGGTAGCGGTCACGCAAAGTGGTTTGCGCCGCGCTCGCGCTCAGGACAAGCGCGACGGCCAAGGGCAGTGAGGAAAAATATTTCAGCAATGGATCCATGCGTCTTTCCGGTAAGACGCCATCATAGCGAAAGACCGCGGGGACGGCGAACGCAACACCCCGGCGACGCCCCACGGCGTGCAGTCCGGCGCTGGTGTAACGCGCCTCAGAGTTTGATCGTCGTGATATTTGTGCCGCATTCGCGGCGGTATTCAATGGCTTTGCTCATGCCATGAATCATGGTGATGCCCAGGCCACCGATCCGTTCCAGGGCGGCGGTTGGGGTATCGGCCGTCGACAGGTCGAACGGCGGCGCCTTGTCTTGCTGGCCCAATTCAATCACCCCCCCGCCGGCCAGCGCCAGATGATAGAGGATGGCCGGCCCTGGCTTGCCGCCGAAGCCGTGATCCACCGTGTTGAGAAACAGCTCTTCAAGCACGATCGTGATGCGTCCGCGCATCGACTCGTCGATGCCCAACTCCGCACAGGCCGCCCATAACCAGTCGAGCAACTCTGGCAGCGCCTCGCGCGTTGCCGCCACCGA
>CANJOT010000329.1 GCA_947475815.1 Burkholderiales bacterium
ATCTATGTTGGCAAGGGTGTGCTGGCGCGTTCCAACGC
This sequence comes from Burkholderiales bacterium, assembly GCA_947475815.1. Lineage (GTDB taxonomy): Bacteria > Pseudomonadota > Gammaproteobacteria > Burkholderiales > Burkholderiaceae_D > CANJOT01. The sequence continues at coordinate 39 of CANJOT010000329.1, forward strand.
CGATCAGGTGAAGAAGATCCGCCACATCCTGGAAACGCTCGACTTCGAAATCGCTACCGCTGATGAAGCGCGCGCCATGCTGCAGCTCAAGGGACGCGATCAGGTCAAGTTTTGAGGCACACCTGATCCGGCAGGGGCGCGTCCTGCCGGTGTCTACAGATTGAGCAGGGCGGTATTGACGTTCTGCTGAAACCGCTCGGCATCACCGATTGCATTGGCGTTGAGCAGGGCGAGTTTGACCAGAAACAGTTCACGCTTGTCTGCGCTCACCTGATCGATGGTCAGGGCGAGGTGATCGAAGACGGCCTCAAGGCCGGCGATGGGCAGTCCGTTGGACAGGGCAGACATGGTCGTTTTCCTTACTGGTTCAGGATGGTGTCGAGCGCGGCCTGCAGGCGCTTGGGTTCGAGGGTCATCCAGCGTGCGCAGACATGCTGGTCGGGGCGCAACAGATACGCCGCACCGCTGGCATGCACGCCATACCGTTCGCGGATGCGGCCCTGTCCGTCGGCGAGTACCTGATCGGCTCCGGTCACGGCGCTGCTGGTGCCGATGGCGGTCACCTTGATCGGCACGCCGCGTGCGCGTGTGCCGGCCACCACCTCCTGCAGACCTGCCGGAATGGTTTCGCCGCTGGTGAAATAAAGCAGGTTGAAACCGCTGCCCAGATGATCAAGCAGGAAATCATCGGCGCCCAAGCGAACATTCTGTGGTGCCGCGCCCTGTGCCGGACCATGGATGAAAATCTGATTGTCATCACCGCGGCAGTTGAGCGCCGAGTGGGTATATTCGTGCGGTCGCGAGGTGCGCCAATGGTACAGCGGACGCACGAATTCCTCGGTCAGCGACAGCGACAGCACGGCATCGCGCAACAGCTTGAAGCCACGCGTTGGCGGGGTCATGAAGCGTGTGCTTTTGCCGCCTTCCTCGATGATTTCGCGCGCGGCGGCGACTCGCTCGGTGCTGTAATTGGTCAGCAGTTTGGGCGAGGCCAAACCGCGCACGACAAAGCCGAGGTGCCAGCCGAGCGACTGCGCATCCTGAAAAGCAGTGTTGGCGCCACGCACGCCGAAGATGGGCAGCAGATGCGCGGCGTCGCCGATGAAAATGAAATTGCCACTGATGAAATCGGGCAGTGTCAGGGTGCGTGCCGAGTAGGCCGAACACCAGTCGATTTCCCAGGGCGCATCGGGAAAGCCGATCATCGCCAGATGGGCGTCGATGCGCGCCTTGAGCGATTCCGGGCGCAGGGCTTGCTCGGGCGTTTCCCCTTCCGGCAATTGATAGTCCACGCGCCAGATACCGTGCGGTTCGCGATGCATGATGACGGTATTTCCCGGGTGCCACTCTGGGTCGAAATGCGCCAGTCGCTCGGTCGGCAGCGGTAAATCAACCTTGATGTCATTAATCAGGAAAATGCCTTCATACGAAGCGCCTTCCATTTTCAGTTCGAGCGCGCTGCGCATGAACGAGCGTCCGCCATCGGCGGCCACGGCCCAGTCGGCATCCAGCGTGTATTCGCCCTCGGGTGTGTCGATCACGAGGCGCGCATAACCATCCCTCTGCTCGACCCCAACCACCTTGTTGCCCCAGCGAAAATCAATCAGCGGATCTTCGAACAGCGCGTCGAGCATGTATTCCTCGAGGTATTGCTGCTGCAGATTGATGATAGGAAAAAAGCGGTCGTCCGGATCGTAGGGTGCCTCCATGCGAAACACATGCTGGCCGCGGAAATACGAGTTGCCAAAGCGCCAGGGCAGGCCGCCTTCGGTGACGCGATCGGCCACGCCGAACTGCTGCATGATCTCCATCGAGCGACGCGTGAAGCAGATGGCACGACTGCCTTGTGAGACCTGCAGTTCCGCAGTCACGATGACGACTGGCACGCCGAGCCGTGTCAATTCCCGCGCCGCCACCAGCCCGGCCGGACCAGACCCGACAATGACGACCTTCTTGCGCTCCTGCGGCGCCTGTTGTGAGGCTAGCCAGGGCTGGAAAATCTTGTATGGGTAATAAACCGAAAACCGTGGTTCGGTGGCGGGTTGGTGCATGTTCAGGTTCCTCCGGGCATTTCAATGTTGTGTCGTCGGGGGCTTGCCGGCACCCAGAGGCGCATGCGGGCAAGCCGATGGCCGTGCAAATGGACGGTGTCGTGCATCAGCGCGCCGTGGCGTCGATCACTTTGCTGAGGATGGTCGACAGCGCGTCGCGCTCGGCGTCGCTCAGGCAGGCGAACACGCTTGTGTTGTGGTCGTGAATCACACCCATCACTTTGTGCCAGATCGTTGTGCCTTTTTCGGTGAGGGTGATGCGCAGTTCACGCGCATCGGATGCACTTTGCACCTTGGTGATCAGGCCCTTGTCGAACAGTTTTTGCGCGGCGCGGCTGGCCTGGCCGGCATGCAGGTTGGCGCGTTCGGCGAGTTCGCGCAGGGTGAACGGCCCGAAGGTGCCGATGGTGGCCAGGCAACGCCCTTCGCTGAGAGGCAGTCCGCTGCCTTCCAGGTAGGACGTCTGGCTGATGCGGTCGATCTGTTTGTGGACGCGATAGAGCTTGTAGGTGAGGGCATCACCGAGTTCGACATCAGCTCTTTTTTTTCTCGTGTTCATGAGGCTATCGACTTCCACTCGCTGTGGCCGCATGGCAGGCAGCGATATACCCGAAGGTCATGCACGGGCCGATGGCTGAACCACCGCCGATGTAATTGCCACCCATGACGTGCGACATGTCGTTGCCCGCCGCATACAGTCCGGGAATGACGACGTTATCCGTGTTCAGCACCTGGGCATGCTCGTTGGTGGCCAGTCCGGAGAACGTGCCAAGTTCGCCCATGTGGACCTTGACCGCATAGTAGGGCCCGTGTTCGATGGGCGCAACACAGGGATTGGGCTGGTGACTAAGGTTGCCCAGATAGCGGTTGTAGGCGCTGCTGCCGCGCCCGAATTCAGGATCCTGACCCTGGCGTGCCTGCTCGTTGAAGGCCGCCACAGTGGTGGTCAGCGTCTTGGCATCAATGCCGGCGCGCTCGGCCAGTTCGGCAATGCTGTTGCCACGCAGCAGATAACCCGAGCGCAGGTAGGGAAACAGTGGCACCGGTGCTGGTTTGGCAAAGCCCATGCCGTAATGGCGCACGGCATTATGGTCGGCAATCAGGTAACACGCCGGTTCCTGGTCGGAGCCGACGGCGCGGATCAGGCCGCGTCCGAACTCGTGGTAGGAATGGCTTTCGTTGACAAAGCGCCGGCCGCTGCGGGTTACTGCAATGAAGCCGGGTTTTTGCCGATCGATCAGGTGAGGAAAGGCGCCGGCTTTGTTTTTGCCGTGCGGCACCACTGACACGGGCGCCCAGCAACAGGCATCCTGCAGGGTGGGCGTGTGACCACCCAGAGCCAGGCCCAGACGGATACCATCGCCGGTGTTCGCCGCAGGCGCGGGCGAAACATGCTGGTTCGCGCCGGAAAGATGCGGGTAATGCTGCGCACGCAAACCGAGATCGTGTGAAAACCCGCCGGCCGCGAGCACCACACCACGCCGCGCGCCAAACTCCACCGGCCCGTCACGGGTGTCGCAGACCACGCCAGTGACGCGGCCATTGCTGGTGAGCAGGCGTGTCGCGGCAGTGGATGTGCGGATGGTGACGCCTGACTTCAGCGCCGCGCGCAGCAGGTGGGCGATGAGGGCGTTGCCACCAGCGAGTTGCATTGACCGGCCATGGGCAATGCGGTCTTTCGCTAGTACTGTCAGGCGCTTGATGACGAACCAAAGGGAACGGATCGAGCGCGTTGCGTTGAGAAAATGAC
>CANJOT010000330.1 GCA_947475815.1 Burkholderiales bacterium
GGCCGCCAAGGGCACGCAACTGCTCGGCGTCAAGGCCGTGGTGGCACGCAGTTTCGAGCGTATCCACCGCTCCAACCTGGTCGGCATGGGCGTCTTGCCCCTGCAGTTCAAGGGCAACGACAGCATCGCATCGCTGGGCATCAAGGGCGACGAGACCTTCGACGTCACCATCACCGGCACCATCGTGCCGCAGCAAAACGTCGAACTGGTGATTCATCGCGCCGACGGCACGCAACGCAAAGCCACCCTGCTGCTGCGTATCGATACGCCGATTGAAGTCGATTATTACTACAACGGTGGCATCCTGCCGTTCGTGCTGCGCCAGTTGCTGGCAGCCTGAAGCAGGGAATCGGTACCATCGGGCCAAAACATCGGTCCGGTGCTGCTTCAATAAAAACGCCGCGCTGTTGCGCGGCGTTTTTTATGCTCGGGCGGTTGCCTGAGACACTCGACGTCCGTCAGCATGCTCAGACTGGCGCACCCCGGAGCGCTTGCAGCCCGGCTGCACGCACCGCACGCATCAGCATGGTGCGATTGGTCTGGAGCAGGTCAAGCAGCCGCCGGATCGGCATCCGACCCCAGATGCGCAGGGTTTGAACGAGTCGATTCGAGTTAAACATGAAACGATTCTATAAATTACTTTATTTATTAAATACAACAACTTAAAACGAATTTCAAGAACAATTTGAAACGATTAATGAAACGATTAATGAAACGATTAATACAGCGATTATTGAGCCGCCATCCCGTGCCTCAGGCCCTCCGGGCTTTTACCTACGCCACCGGTTTGCGCTTGCCCCGATAACCCGACACCTCCGCCCCATCCGTATTGTGCAGCTTGGCAAAAAAGATCAGCGACACCAGACCGATCAGGCCGGCACCGACAAACGCACCGTGAAACTCACTGATGCCGGGTGCTTCCTCGCCATTGATGGCCATGGCGATCTGCAGCACTGCAGCGCCAAAGGTCACGCCCAAGCCTTGCGACAACTGCTGCACCATTGCGACCATGCTGGTGGCATGGCTCATTTGGGCATGACTGATATCGGAGTAGGAAATACCATTCACTGCCGTGTACTGCAGCGAGCGGAAACAGCCGCCCACGGTCAGTAAGACCAGAATCACCAGATGCGGCGTGAGTGGCGTGAGCAGGCCGATGACCACCATCAGGGCGGCGCTCATGACACTCGACAGCAGCAGCACGCGGCGAAAATTCAGGGTACGCAGGATAATCTGTGTGAGGGTTTTCATGAACATCGCCCCTGCGGCCGTGGCGCAGGTAAGCAGGCCGGATTCGAGCGGGTTGAGGTGAAAGCCCAGTTGCAGCATCAACGGCAGCAGGAAGGGAATGGTGCCGCTGCTGATGCGCAGAAAACTGCCGCCGAGCACCCCGGCGCGGAACGACTTGATGCGGTACAGCCCCAGATTGAGCAGCGGATGTTCGATGCGGCGCGCGTAAAAATAATAGGCAAGCAAAAAGGCCAGTCCGACAACCAGGCAGCTCAGCGCCACCTCGGTCGACAGCATGTGCCCCCCCAGCGTAGTGAGGCCGAGCATCATGATTGACAGACCCAGGCCAGAGAGCGCAAAACCGATGCCGTCAAAGGCGGTTTTCTTGTCGCCATACAGATTGGGCACATGGCGCAGCACCATGATCAGGCCGATCACGCCGATGGGTACGTTGATCAGGAAAATCCAGCGCCAGTGAAAAAACGTCGTGATGAAGCCGCCCAGCGGTGGCCCGAACACCGGCCCCATCAGGGCGGGAATGGTCACATACGTCAGCGCACGCAGCATGTCCGACTTGGGCACCGCACGCAGCAACACCAGCCGCCCGACCGGCACCATCATCGCGCCACCCAGACCCTGAAAAAAGCGCGCCGCGACAAAACCGACCAGCGTGCTCGACAGGGCACACAGGATCGAGCCGAGCACGAACACCCCAATCGCACTGGAAAACACCAGCCGTGAACCGAAGCGGTCAGCGCACCAGCCACTGATGGGAATGAACACCGCCAGACTCACCAGATAAGACGTCAGGGCCAGCTTGAGCGCGATCGGATTTTCATGCAGATCCAGCGCAATGGCCGGCAGGGAGGTGGCGATGACGCTCGAGTCCATGCCCTCCATGAACAGGGCACAGGCAATAATCAGGGGCAATAACAGGGATTTACGCATGAAGCACTTCAGAGCGAACTACAAGAGAGGAAACGGTGGGATGCGCCGGGCGATGCGCGGCCTCAGGCACGCTCGGGCGGGCCCTTGAGCTCGACGGTATTGCCCTCCGGATCCTGCACGTAAATCGATGGGCCAAAACCCTCGGCCCCATGACGGCGCTCTACCGGTCCCGCCACAATCTGCAGGCCCTGCAGGGTCGCGAGTATGGCCGCGGCATCCCAGGGCTCGACGCGGAAACAGACATGGTCCATGTTGTGAGCCTGCGCACCGGGCGCTGCCCCACCCTTGTGACCCAGCGGGCTGTTGACGTCGACCAGATCAATCAGCGAGCGGCCAGCACGCAGTTGCACCAGCCCGAGCTGAAGGTCTTCGCGCGCCGGCAGGCAGCCCAGCACCTCGCCATAAAACCGACGCATGCGCTCCATGTCGCGCACGCGCACGACGACATGATCAATTTCGCGAATTCGGATCATTGCTTATCCTTCATTGTTTTTCCATTTTACCGCACCCTGGCATGCGCATCGCTCAGACCAATGCCAGAATGTGGGATGCTCACGCCAAAATCAAATATCCCTGATCCTCAGCGGCGCCAGCTGATCCTCGGCAGCGGCGCGCTGCTGCTCGCACCATGGATACAAACCCCGGCGCAAACGGCGCGGCGCTGGCAGGGTGCTGATCCCTTTTGTCTGGGCGTGGCGGCCGGTGATCCGGCGCCCGACGGATTTGTGCTCTGGACCCGGCTGGCCCCTGAACCCCTGTCCGGTGATCGCCAGAGCCCGGGGGGCATGCGCGGCCCTTCGCTCACCATCGGCTACGAAATTGCCAGCGATGAGCAGATGCGCAGCATCGTCCGCAGCGGCACGGTGGCCGCCGAAGCCCTGTACGCCTGGTCGGTGCATCTGGAAGTCACCGGCCTGCAAGCGGGCCGGCCCTACTGGTATCGCTTCATGAGTGGCGATGCCACCAGTCGTATTGGACGCGCCACCACCCTGCCCGCCCCCGCCAGTCCGGTGCAGCAACTGCGCCTCGGCTATGTGTCCTGCGCCAATTACGAGCACGGCTATTTTTCGGCCTATCGTCACCTCGCTTCCGAACAGGTCGACGCCGTGCTGTTTCTCGGCGACTACCTCTACGAATACATCGACCGCCGCCAGCCCGTGGTGCGCCGGCACAGCGATGGCGTGGCCGCCACCACCCTGCCGACCTACCGCAACCGCCACGCGCAATACAAACTGGATGCCGACCTGCAGGCTCTGCACGCCAGTACCACGGCGCTCATCACCTGGGATGACCACGAGGTGCACAACAACTACGCCGGCGGCTGGTCGCAGGACTTTGCCGATCCGCGCAAATTCCTGCTGCGCCGCGCCGCCGCCTATCAGGCGTTTTATGAGCACATGCCGGTGCGCCCCAGCCGTGGCCTGCCCGACGGTCCGGTACTGCGCGTTTATGATCGTTATCGTTTTGGCGAGCTCGCCGAAGTCAGCATGATCGACGGCCGCCAGTATCGCTCTGCCCCGGCCTGCCAGACGCCCGAGACGGTCCGTAACTTTCGTTTTGAAACCAATATCACCTGCCCCGAACGCCTGCTGCCCGAACGCAGCATGCTCGGCGCCGTGCAGGAAAAGTGGCTGTTTGATGGA
>CANJOT010000331.1 GCA_947475815.1 Burkholderiales bacterium
GTCAGGCGCATGCCGGTCACGCGTGAGCGCATGCCGTCATCGACGTAACGCACGATCATCGCATCGGTGAAGGGCACCGAACCAAAGATGGTCGCCATGAACAGGATCTGCACGGCATAAAACACCCAGCCGTCGATGCTGGTCGAGACCAGCAGAAACAGCGTTTGCAGCGCGATGATGCCCAGATACAGGGCCTTCATCGGCATGCGGTCGATCAGGCTGCCGACCACCAGTTGCATGAGCGAGGCCAGACCGTAGACGAGGGCCAGCAGCAGGCCGATCTGTGCCGGATCGTGCGATATTTCATGAAAGCGGCTGGCCAGCATTTCGTAATTGCTGCTGGTGGCGAAATTGAACAGCAGGCTGCCATTGGTCGCGGCGATGGTCATGATCAAGAACAGTTTGGCCATCGAAAAACCCGGACCTTCGCCATGGCCGGTTTTCTTTTTCGCCGCCGGGGCAGCTTGCCGCGGCGCGATCCAGGCGAACACCAAGCCGCAGGCCAGGCTCAATACGCCGGGCACGAAAAACGCTGCGCGCCAGCCGAAATACTTGACCAGCAAGCCGGTCAGCGCCGCCGCCAGGGCGACGCCAAGATTGCCGGCCAGTCCGTTGACGCCGATGGTCCAGCCGGGCCGGCTGGCACCGGCAACCAGCATTGGAATCGCTACCGGATGGTAGATGGCGGCGATGCAGCCGAGCAGCGCCAGCGCAACGGCAATCTGCAGCGGTGTGGTGGCCAGAGATACCAGAATGGCGGCCAGGCCCATGCCGATAAAAAACACGATCATCATCGGGCGGCGGCCCCACAGATCGCCGAGTTTTCCGGCCGGTAGCGAACCGATGCCAAAAAAGAAAAACGCCGCCACGCTGTAGGGCATCAGGTCTTCCCAGTGCTTGATGCCAAACTCCAGCGCGATGCTGGTGACTGCGGTGGCGAAAATCAGCAAAAAACCGTGGTCGATGGCATGACCGATGTTGAGCAGCAGGCGTGTGGGTTTGTGATCCATTGTGTTCTGTTCAATCGACCTTGGCGCCGCTCAGCTTGACCGCTTTTTCATAATTGGCGCGCTCCTGCACCATGAACTGCTCGAACGCCTGGGTGGTGCCGGGTGCCGGTTCGGCCATCAGTTCGGCAAAGCGGGTCGTGATGGCCGGCGAGTTGAGCGCCTGAGTGAACACCTGATTGAGTCGTGTCACGACGGCAGGCGGCGTGCCCGCCGGCGCCACCAAGCCCCACCAGGTGTCAATCGCGAAGCCCGGGTAGGTTTCGGCGACAGCAGGTACCTTCGGCAGCAGGCTGCTGCGCACGGCGGTGGTGACGGCCAGCGCCTTGAGCTTGCCGGCGCGCAGATTGCCCGCAGCCGTGGCGAGGTTGTCGAAATTGAAGTCAACCTGACCGGACAGCAAGGCCAGTTGCGCCGGGCTGCCGCCGTTGTAGGGGATGTGCACGATGAAGACGCCGGCGCGGTTATTGAACATTTCGCCGGCGAGGTGGCCGGCGCTGCCGTTGCCGCCCGAGCCATAGTTGAGCTTGCCCGGATTCGCCTTGGCGTATTTCACCAGATCGGCGAGGGTTTCAATACCCAGGCGCTTGGCACTGTCGGCGTTGATGACGAGCACGTTGGGGACGCGCAGGATTTGCGTGATGCCGACAAAATCTTTGGCCGGATCATAGGGCAGTTTCGAAAACAGCCAGGGGTTGATACCGTGCGAGGCGGTGGTGGCGATACCCAGCGTGGTGCCATCCGGAACGGCTTTGGCAATCGCTTCCATGCCGATGTTGCCGCCCGCGCCGACGCGGTTTTCGACGATCACCGGCCCGCCCAGAGCATCGCGCGTGGCCTCGCCGAGGATGCGTGTGGTGACGTCGATCGGGCCACCCGCCGCGAACGGTACGATGATGCGGATCGGCTTGCCGCTTTGTGCCACGGCCGACGTGCCATGCAGGCAGGCCAGACTGGCGAGGGTGATCAGAAGGGTACGTGTGGTCTGCCGCAGTGTCATGGGGTTCTCCCGGTTTGCCGAATTTTACCGCGTGGTCGCAACAAGGGCGGACAGGTCGATGGTCTGGGCCATGCCCAGCTGGCCGCCGCGGCCGGGATGGATGCCGTCACCGCGGCTGCCGGTGGTCGAATCCTGGTCGACTTCGGCCGCCAGGCCGCCGCTGACCGCATCAAGGGTGACGGCGTCGAAATCGAGCAGATGGTCAAACAGTCCCGGTGTTCGTATGGCGGCGTTGAAGGCGCGTCGCAAGCCGTCCTGCAGCGCGCTGCCATGGCCCGGGCGCCAGCTGTGCAGTGCCGACGGCAGGGTGCACCCCCACACCTGCAGACCGGCGGCGCGCAGGCGCTGCACGCCCTCGCGCAGCGCGGCCAGCACGAGGTCAAGGTCGCGCCGGCCGTTGTCGCTGAAATCATTGATACCCTCGAGCCAGATCACGGTGCGCACGCCCGACAGGCTGAGCACATCGCGCTCGAGTCGTTCGACCCCGGCAACGCCACCGCGCCAGCCAGTCTGTCCGTCGAGCGCACGCGGCCAGGCAATCTGGTTGCTGCCGATGCCGGCATTGAGTACCGCCAGGTTGGCATGACCGGCCTGCCAGAGGCGTCGCTGCAGCAGGTCAGGCCAGCGGTCGGGGCTGTTGAGGGTGGTGTGGGTGCCGTCGGTCAGCGAGTCGCCGAACGCGACGATGGCGGCGCTGTCGGCCGGCAGCATCATGTCGAGCGCGTCGACCAGAAACCATGAGGTCGTACTACAGGGAAAGTCGAGCGCGCCCGGCTGACCCGCTGCCCGCACGCCCGGCAGTGACAGGTAGGACGTGGTCATGGCCTTGGCGTGCCAGCTCAGAGGACCGCTCGCTCCATCGATGTGCCAGTCGATCGCCAGCGTCCGGCCGCGCAACAGCAGCGATGCGGGATCATCGAGCCAGTCGAGCGTGATGGCATCGCTCCAGAGGCTGGCCCCCGCGGCGATCACCACTGCGTCCTGACCCGCAAAACGGGCTGCGCGCCAGGTCGTCGACTCGATCGCGCCGCCCCCCAGATGCAGGGCAATACCGGCGCCACGGATGTGCAGCGGCCGGTCACCAAAAGTATTGCACAGCCGCAAGCGCAGTTGCCGGCCCCACAGCGCCGGGGTCACCACCATGCGCAGGGACTGATTCTCAAGGCCGTGGTCGGGATCGGACAGGGCACGGCTGAGGTCGGGCTGCGCGACCGGCGAGCCGAGCGGCCAGGCCGCCTGCATCGAGGCCGCCCAGACGCTGGTCCAGGACAGGCTTGTTGCCATGGGCAGGCCCTATCCGATCTTCAGCTTGGCGCGCACGATCAGGCTTTTCCAGCGCTCGATGTCGGCGTGGATCACCTGCATCAACTGTTCCGGTGTGCCACCGACGATTTGCGCGCCATCACCCTGTAGGCGTTCGATCGCGGCGGGCGTCTTGAGCACTTCATTGAATTCGCGGTTCAGGAAGGCCACCATATCGGGCGGCATGCCGCGCGGTCCTGCCACGGCTTTCCAGTCGTACACGCTGAACTCGGTCAAACCCAGTTCGCCAAAGGTGGGCACGTTGGGCATTGAAGGCAGCCGGCTGGTGCCGACCACGGCGAGCGCGCGCACCTTGCCCGAGCGTACCTGCGGCACGGCGAAGGTCGAGGTCGTCATCATCATGCTCAGGGTGTGGCTGAGCACGTCGGCATAGGCCGCCGAGGAACCTTTATACGGAATGTGCATCAGTTGCACGCCGAGGTTGAAGGCCAGGTCTTCGCTGGTCAGGTGGGCGATGGTGCCGACGCCGGCCGTGCCGTAGGAC
>CANJOT010000332.1 GCA_947475815.1 Burkholderiales bacterium
CCCTTGATCAGCATCGCCTGAGCGTAGACGTTGAATTCCATCTCGGCGGCATAACTCGATTCCTGGCCACGACGCAAACCCTGCTTGGCCACCGCCATCGTTTGCGGCGGGCGGCGCGCCAGGTCGGCGGCCATGGCATCGACTACCTCCTGGAAGTTTTCCTCATCGGTCACTTCCTCGGCCAGACCGATGGCACGGGCCTCCTCGCCATAGACGCGTGTACCGCGCAGAATCATGTTGGTGGCGCGGCCCAGACCAATCAGCCGCGGCAGAATGAACATGCCACCCAGCGCCGGCACCGTGCCCAGCTCGATCCATGCTTCCGAGAAGAAGGCTTTGCGCTTGACCACGCGCAGATCGCACGAGATGGCAAACTCGCAACCCGCGCCAACCGCGGGGCCATTGACCGCGGCGATGGTCGGCTTGTTGCACAGGCGCAGGGCGCGCGAAGCACCGGCGAAGCCTTCATAGACCACTTCCTTGACCTCAGCCTCGGACATCTTGCGCACGGTCTGCAGGAAGTTCAGGTCGCCACCCGAACAGAAGCTGCGCCCTGCACCGGTCACAACGATGACGCGCACATCCTTGCGCGCCTCGACGGCGCGCAGTTCGCTGATGAACAGCGCCAGATGTTCAGGCAGCATGGCGTTCATGGCCTCGGGACGATTCAGGGTCAGGGTGGCCACCTTGTTGGCCACGTGGGTGAGGACAGCTGCGCTCATGGTAGGGGAGTCTCCGGGTTGGTAAATTTTAAAAGAAATCAGGGGGCGGGAGGCGCTTTGACCACAATCAAGGCATCCACACCGACCGGCTCGCCCGCCACGCAGATCAGGGGATTTACTTCCAGTTCAGTGATCCGCTCACGTTGGTCGGCGATCAGCTGCGACATGCGACACACCACCTTGGCCAGCGCCTCGCGATTCACCGGCGCCTGACCCCGGAAGCCATCGAGCAGGACCTGATTGGCCAGTCGCCCGATCAAACGCCGCGCCTGCGTCATGTCGAGCGGCGCAAAATCAAGCACCCGGTCCTTGAGTACCTCGACCATCACGCCGCCAAGCGCCAGCACCACCACCGGCCCAAACAGTTCATCGACACGCGCGCCGACCAGCACTTCAAGCCCGCCCGGCATCATTGGCTGTACCAGCACACCATCGATGCGCGCGCCCGGCGCATGCTGCGCGCAGTTTTCCATCAGGGTAGCGAATCCATGGCGCGCACCCGCCGCATCATGCACATTGAGGATCACCCCGCCGGCCTCGGTCTTGTGGGCAATGTCCGCGGATTCGATTTTCAGGGCCACCGGAAAACCCAGCCGTGCCGCCACTTCCGCGGCCGCTTCCCCACTGGTGACCACCTGCACCGGCGCCATGGCGATGCCGTAGGCATCCAGTGCGGCGCGCGCCTGCGCGCTCGGCAACACGCCCGCGCTGGCATCGGCCAGCAGATGCGCGACCGTCTGCCTGGCCGACTCGGACACCTGATTGGACAGGGTCTCGACCGCCCCGGCGGCATCAGCCTCGCGCTGGCGACGCGCACGCTCGTGAGCGAACCACAGCGCCAGCGTCTTGAAACAACGCTCAGCCGAACGAAAAACGGCAACGTGCGGATGCTGCGCCGCTTCGAAGGCGCCGGGCCCGTCCAGCCAGCCGCTGGTCCAGGTCGCGCAGGCAATCTTGTTGCGACGCTCTGCCAGCGGCCCCAGACAGGCAATGCGCGGGATCAACAGATCCCAGGCATAACTGTGCGTCAGCACGACCGTGTCGTAATCCTCGCTGGCGAGAAAGGCGTCGCAGCAGTTGTCCATCGAACCGGGGTTGTTGACCGCTGCACCGGTGACATCACAAGGATTGCTCGGCAGGGCAAAGTCAGGAAGATTGGCCAGCAGGGTCGCGCGCACGCCGCCGCTCGGTTCGGGCAGGGCGACGCCGTGCTCCTCGGCCTTGTCGGCGTGAATCACACAAAAGCCACCCGAGATCGACACCACGCCAGCGCCAAAGGCGCGCGGCCGCGGCGCCCGGGCAAAAAACGCGGCGGTTTCCGCCAGCGCCTCAAACTCCTCGACCACAATCGCGCCCATGCGCTCAAACAGGGCACGCCAGCCGTCCTGCGAACCGGCGATGGTGCCGGTGTGCGAGATCGCCATCTTCGCGCCCTTCGAGCCCGTGGCGATCTTGTGCACGATCAGGGGCTTGCCGGCACGCCGTGCGATGTCGCCGGCTTCGAGCAGACGCTCCGGATTCGACAGTCCTTCAAAAATGCAGATGATGGCTTTGCAACTGGCATCTCCCGCCAGGTAGCTGATGAAGTCGGCCACATCCACATCGCAGGAGTTACCGGCCGTTAGCAGGTGGCTGAAATCAACCCCCATGTGGCTGCCCTGAAACACCGCATTGCCGACCGCGCCCGATTGCGAGGCCAGCGCCACGGCATGCGCACCCAGCTCGGCAAACCGGATGCCGCCGGAAAACGTCAGGCCAAAACTCTGGTCGATGCTGATCAGGCCAACGCAATTCGGCCCAACGATGCGCACATTGTGCTGGCGCGCCAGATCGGTCAGCGCCTGTTGCTCGGCGATCCGTTCGGGCGTGCCCAGCTCGGCATAGCCGGACGCATAAATGACCACGCCACCCACACCACACTGGCCGCACTCGCGCACCACGTCTTCGACAGCCTCGCGGCCGACGGTGATAACCACACAATCGGGCACCTGCGGCAAGGCCGCCACCGACGGATAACAGGGCCGGCCGCTGATCTCCTGATAGCGGGCATTGACCAGATAAACCTCACCGGCATACCCGGACAGATTGGCCAGAGTGCGCTCGCCAAAGGCCCCCGCCCGTGGCGAGGCGCCGACGATGGCAATGCTGCGCGGTGCAATCAGGCGCTTGAGCTGCTCGTGGGTATAAATCGCGCGCAGGCTCGTGCCACTCGGGGCGCGTTTTCCGATCACCGTCGTGCTCAATTTCATCTCCTCTGGTATGGCAGGCTGCTTCACCTGCTTTGATATTGTGCCCCGAGTATACGGTGGGCAAGCAGCCGCAAGCCACTTCAAAGTTCCGAACAAGGGCTAGCGGCAAACCGTACAGCACCGCCGCGGCAGCTTCAAAATACCGCGATCAAGGCGCCGTTTTCAGATCAGCCCCATGAAGCCCGACTTGCGCGAATGCACAACACACAGCACGATGCGGTCTTTGACCGTTCCCATCCGAGAATTCCATGCCCTTCCTGAAGACCCCAAACTCCACCCTTCATTACCAGCGCCAGGGCAAAGGCCCCGCCGTGCTACTCCTCTCGCCCGGTGGCATGGAAGCCAGCATCAGCCGCTGGAGCAACATTCCCATCAACCCGCTCACCGCCTACGCCGGCGAGTTCGACCTGATCGCCCAGGACGAGCGCAATGCCGGCCAGTCCACCGGATCGCTCTCGAGCGGCAATCCCTGGGATGTCTATGCCGACGACCACATCGCCCTGCTCGACCGGCTGCGCCTCAAACGCGTGCTGGTGATCGGCTGCTGCATCGGTTCATCGCACGCCCTGCGTCTGGCCGTGCGCGCGCCCGAACGCATCGCCGCCATGGTCTTGATCCAGCCGGTAGGACGGGTGGCCGACAATGAAGCCACGCTGGAAGCGCTCTGGCAAAAATGGGCCGAGCGCGTCGCCGCCCTGCCCGACAGCCCGGATGCCGCCAGCCTGGCCGATTTTGGCCGGCGCATGTGGTGCGGCGACCCGGTCATGAGCGCCTCGCCAGCGCAGATTGCCGCCTGCCAGATACCCATGCTGGTCCTGCCCGGTATCGATCTGCACCACCC
>CANJOT010000333.1 GCA_947475815.1 Burkholderiales bacterium
GCGCTGCTGGCCATCCATGGCGGCCTGTCGATCGACATGAGCGGTCTGAACAAAGTGCTGGCCATCGATGGCGCCGACCTGACCGCCACCGTGCAGGCCGGCGTGACGCGCAAACAACTCAACAGCCACCTGCACGACACCGGCCTGTTTTTCCCGATCGACCCGGGCGCCGACGCCACGCTCGGCGGCATGTCGGCCACGCGCGCCTCGGGCACCAATGCGGTCCGTTACGGCACCATGCGCGAGAACGTCGTCGCCCTGACCGTCGTCACCGCCACCGGCAAGGTGGTGCGCACGGCCAGCCGCGCCAAAAAATCTGCCGCCGGGTATGACATGACACGGCTGTTCGTCGGCAGCGAAGGCACGCTGGGCATCATCACCGAAGTGACCGTCAAGCTCTATCCGCTGCCGGAAGCCATCTCGGCGGCCATCTGCAATTTCGAAACCGTCGATGCGGCCGTCGCCAGCGTCATTGAAATCATCCAGATGGGCGTGCCGGTGGCGCGCGTCGAATTGATGGACCGCATGGGCGTCAAGGCGGTCAACCTGTACAGCAAGCTGACGCTGCGCGAATCACCGCTGCTGCTGTTTGAATTCCACGGCAGCGCAGGCAGCGTCAGGGAACAGGCCGAGACCGTGCAGCAGATCACGCGCGAACATGGTGGCATGGACTTTGAGTGGGCCACCCAGCCCGAGGACCGCAATCGCCTCTGGACGGCGCGCCATAACGCCTATTTCGCCACGCTGCAGTTGCAGCCGGGCTCACGCGCCATCAGCACCGACGTCTGCGTGCCCATCTCGCGACTGGCGCAATGTATCCGCGACACCAATGCCGATCTGGCCAACTCCAGCCTCACAGCCGCCATGATCGGCCATGTCGGCGATGGCAATTTTCATGTGCAGATGATGGTCGACCCGAACGATCCGGCCCAGTTTGCCGCCGCCGAGGCCCTCAACGAGCGTCTGGTGACGCGCGCCATCGCGCTCGATGGCACCTGCACCGGCGAGCACGGCGTCGGCCTGCACAAGATGGGTTTTCTGGCCCTTGAGCACGGCGAGGACCTGCTCGACCTGATGCGTCAGGTGAAACTGGCGCTCGACCCGAACAACATCCTCAATCCCGGCAAGGTGATCGCACTGCACTAAAGTGACCCCGGACAAGACTGTGACACTGGCGTGCGTCTCAAGGGCATGCTAACTTCCGACATCCTGTAGAAAGCCATTGATGACCGTCTCCTCCAGCCCGGCCCCGCACGCCGAACGCCAGCGCGCTCTGGTGCACGCCCTGCGCAAACTGCTGCCCGCGCATGCCCTGCTCTGGCAGGCGGAAGATACCCGGCCGTATGAATGCGATGGGCTGTCGATGTATCGCCAGTTGCCGATGGTGGTGGCCCTGCCGGAAACCGAGCAACAGGTCATCGACATCCTGCTGGCCTGCAAGCGCCTCGATGTGCCCGTGGTGGCCCGCGGCGCCGGCACCGGCCTGTCGGGCGGTGCCATGCCGCACGGCGAGGGCTTGCTGCTGGGCCTGGCCAAGTTCAATCGCATCATCAAGGTCGACAAAACCTCGCGCACCGCCGTGGTCCAACCGGGCGTGCGCAACC
The DNA here is from genome assembly GCA_947475815.1 of Burkholderiales bacterium. Lineage (GTDB taxonomy): Bacteria > Pseudomonadota > Gammaproteobacteria > Burkholderiales > Burkholderiaceae_D > CANJOT01. The sequence goes on from CANJOT010000333.1 coordinate 1,605, forward strand.
TCGCCATCTCCGAGGCGGCGGCGCCGCACGGCCTGTATTACGCCCCCGATCCGTCCTCGCAGATTGCCTGCACCATCGGCGGCAATGTGGCCGAAAACTCCGGTGGCGTGCATTGCCTCAAGTACGGCCTGACGGTACACAACGTGTTGCGCGTGCGCGCTATCACCATTGATGGCGAAGTCATCGAGGTCGGCTCGGAGGCACCCGACGCCGCCGGTCTGGACCTGCTGGCGCTGCTCATTGGCTCGGAGGGCATGCTCGCCATCGTCACCGAAATCACGGTCAAGCTGGTGCCCAAGCCACAGCTGGCGCAAGTGGTCATGGCTTCGTTCGATGACGTCGTCAAGGCCGGCGAAGCGGTCGCCGCCATCATCGGCGCCGGCATCATACCGGCCGGTCTGGAGATGATGGACCAGAAAGCGTCGCGTGCCGTCGAGCCCTTTGTGAACGCCGGGTATGACCTCGACGCCGCCGCCATCCTGCTGGCCGAGTCCGATGGCACGCCGGAAGAAGTTGCCGAAGAGATTGAGCGCATGGAAGCGGTGCTGCGCAGCGCCGGCGCGACCCGCGTACAGGTCTCGCAGAGCGAAGCCGAGCGCCTGCGTTTCTGGGCCGGACGCAAAAATGCCTTCCCGGCGGCAGGCCGCATCTCGCCCGACTACTACTGCATGGACGGCACCATTCCGCGCAAGCGTGTTGGCGAAGTCCTGAATGGCATCAGCGCCATGGAAGAAAAATATGGCCTGCGTTGCATGAACGTCTTTCATGCTGGCGATGGCAACCTTCATCCGCTCATCCTGTTTGACGCCAACGATGCCGATGAACTGCAACGCGCCGATGCCTTTGGCGCCGAAATTCTCGAGTTATGCGTGGCGGTAGGGGGCACGATCACCGGTGAGCACGGCGTGGGCATCGAAAAGATCAACCAGATGTGCGTGCAGTTCAGCCGCCCCGAACTCGATGCCTTTGCAGCGGTCAAGCGTGCCTTTGATGGCGCCGGCCTGCTCAATCCGGAAAAGCTCATCCCGACCCACCATCGCTGCGCCGAATACGGCAGGATGAAGGTCCATGGCGGCGCCCTGCCCTTTGCCGAACTGGAGCGTTTCTGATGTTGGCACAGCTTCAGGAACAGGTCCTTCAGGCCGCGGCCCACGCCACGCCGCTGCGCATACGCGGCGGTGGCAGCAAGGATTTTTACGGTCAGGCGCTGGAGGGTGCCGTACTCGACACACGCGGCCATGCCGGCGTGGTCGATTATGAACCCACTGAACTGGTGCTGACCGCGCGGTGCGGCACGCCGCTGCGCGAGATTGAAGACCTGCTTGAGGGACAGAACCAGATGCTGGCCTTCGAGCCGCCACACTTTGGCACGCAGGCCACGTTGGGTGGCTGTGTCGCCAGCGGCCTGTCGGGCCCGCGCCGTCAGGCCGCCGGCAGCGTGCGCGATTTTGTGCTCGGCGCACAGTTGCTCGATGGTCGCGGGCAGCTCCTCAACTTTGGCGGCCGCGTGATGAAAAATGTCGCCGGTTATGATGTGGCACGTGCGCTCGCCGGATCGCTCGGGGTGCTGGGCGTACTGACCGAGATTTCGGTCAAGGTGCTGCCCCGGCCGGCGGCCAGTTGCACGCTGCAATTTGAACTCAACGAAGTGGGCGCACTGGCCCAGATCAATCAATGGGCCGGCTCACCCTTGCCCATCAGTGCGACGGCCTGGCAGGCCGGGCTGCTGAGCGTGCGCCTGTCGGGCGCGCAGGCAGCGGTCAGCGCGGCAGCGCTCAAACTGGGCGGCACGGTGCTGAGCGACGAACAGGCCGGCCTCTGGTGGACCAGCCTGCGTGAACAGCAGCTCGAATTTTTTGACGGCAACGAAAGCCTCTGGCGCCTGGCCATGCCGTCGGTGGCGCCCGCCATCGCCTTGCCCGGCCGGCAACTAATCGAATGGGGCGGTGGTCAGCGCTGGTGGAAAACCGATGCCGACGCGGCCACGGTGCGCAGCGCCGCCGTGACGGGCCACGCCACGCTGTTTCGCGCCAGTGAAACCATGCGCCAGCAGACGGCCGTCTTCCAGACGCTCACATTGCCACTGGCGCGCATCCACCAAAGACTCAAGGCCAGCTTTGACCCGGCTGGCATCTTCAACCCGGGCCGCATGTTCGCGGACCTCTAGGAATATCCCGGACATGGAGACCCATCTCGCCA
>CANJOT010000334.1 GCA_947475815.1 Burkholderiales bacterium
GCGCGGCTCCATGTCGGGCTCGATACCGCGCTGCACGGCAATGATCGGCCAGCCGGTTTCGGTTTGCCAGTAGTTGTCGATGATGGGCTTTTTGATGCCTTCTGAAATCCAGCGCGCAGTCGGCTCATCCAGCGGTTCACCGGCCAGGAAAAGCGCGCGCAGCGAGGAAATGTCGTACTTGGTGAGCAATGCGGGATCGAGTTTTTTCAGCACGCGGATGGCCGTGGGCGCCGAGAACATCACCGTCACCTTGTGGTCCTGCACGATCTTCCACCAGATGCCGCCATCCGGGCGGATCGGCGTGCCTTCGTAAAACACCGTCGCCATGCCGTTGATCAGCGGGCCGTAGACGATATAGCTGTGCCCCACCACCCAGCCAATATCGCTGGTGGCAAAGAAGGTTTCACCCGGGTTGCCACAGTAGATGTGTTTCATCGACGCGGCCAGCGCCACGGCGTAACCGCCGGTATCGCGCTGCACGCCCTTGGGAATGCCGGTGGTGCCCGAGGTGTACAGAATATAGCTTGGCGCGCTCGATTCGAGCCAGACGCAGGGCACCTGCGCATCCATGTGTTCGGCACGCAGGGTGGCCCAGTCGACATCCCGCCCGGCCACACGCGGCAGCGCGGCATCGCCCAGACCGCGTTCAAACAGCAGCACGCTGGCCGGCTTGTTGCGCGACAGTTCGATGGCTTCGTCGAGCAGCGGCTTGTAGTCAATCACCTTGCCGCCACGCGAACCGGCTTCGGCGGCGACAATCACGCGCGGCTGCGCGTCGTCAATGCGTGTGGCCAGACTGGTCGCGGCAAAGCCGCCAAACACCACCGAATGAATGGCGCCGATGCGCGTGCAGGCCAGCATGGCAAACATCGCCTGCGGAATCATCGGCATATAGATCAACACCCGGTCGCCCTGCTCCACGCCGAGCGAACGCAGCATCGCGGCCACGCGATTGACCTCGGCGTGCAACTCACGGAAGGTCCAGGTCTGTTCGGCGCCGGTTTCGGTGGAAATGTAAATTACTGCTGGCTGGTCGGGCCGGGTGGCGAGATGGCGGTCAACTGCGTTGTGGCACAGATTGGTCTGGCCCCCAACAAACCAGCGCGTAAAGGGCGGACGGCTGTCATCGACCACCTGCGTGCACGGCACATGCCAGTCAATCAGGCTGGCCTGCTCGCCCCAAAAGGCGGTGGGATCATCAACCGACTTGCGGTAGTATTGGTCATACAACGCTTGGCCTGACATGCGGCTCTCCTTGAGTTGATGTCTTTACGTGTTCTGAAATGCGGTTTTAAAACCCCTGCCTATGCCCTTGAACCATTGGACCAACCTGCCCGCCAGACCGCTGCGCTCTCCAGCGCGGCCCACCCGTCTGCTGGTTGGCCTTCTGCTGAGCATTCTACTGGCAGGCTTGCCCTATACCGCATCGCACGCCAGCGAAATCGATCACACCCCCACTGCATCACCCGAACAAATCCGGCAGGAACATCCCAACACCGGCATGGCCCTGCTCACTGCCGGCGCCGATGTCGCCCAGTCTGCCGCCAGCCACGCCAACGAACTCGTGATGCGCGCCCTCGGCCTGATGGGCGTGCGTTACAAACGCGGCGGCGTCAACCCCGACACCGGCTTCGACTGCAGCGGCCTGGTCAGCTTTGTGTTTCGCGACGCCCTCGGCATGAAGCTGCCGCACCGCGCCGAAGAAATCAGCCGCGTCGGCGAAGTCATCAAGAAAACCGACCTCAAACCCGGCGACCTGGTGTTCTACAACACCCTGCGCCGCACCTTCTCGCACGTTGGCATCTATCTGGGCGACGGCCGCTTCATCCACGCCCCCGCCAGCAACGGCAAAGTGCGCGTTGAAAGCATGGACATGCCCTACTGGGCCAAACGTTTCAACGGCGCGCGCCGCGTCAACACCGACGGTTAAGCCACCCGTGCCGCGCGGCACCCTGCCCGCCGCACGCCCAACATTACAAGCGCCGGATTACTGCCAGCTTACAGAGACCGGAATGACGGGCTGAATGCGCGAACCGGATTCAGTGGCCTGAATTCAGCCACCCAGTTCGCGCTTTTTGCGTTCGATCAGCGCGCGGATCTGGTCGGACGCCACGCTCACCGCCTGCTCCCCAGCCAGCACCGATGCACTGCGCGACGCAAAATCCGTGCCCCGGGTGGCGCCCAGATTCGGCCGCAACACCACATCGGCCTCGGGCGTTTCCATGCGGCTGATGGTCTGACCCATGATGGCAAAGGTCTGCAGCAGCGTCGAGATCAGACCCGTCGGATCACCCGACGACGGCCGCGACGAAATATCCACCGCAATGACGATATCCGCTCCAAGCCGCCGCGCCACACGCACCGGCACCGGCGTGACCAGCCCGCCATCGACATATTCGCGCGTGCCGATGCGCACCGGTTCGAACACCCCCGGCACGGCCGACGACGCACGCACCGCCTGACCGGCATTGCCACGCTCAAACACAATTAGCTCACCGCTGTGCAGATCGGTCGCCGTGGCGGCAAAATGCCGCGGAAAATTTTCAATGGCACGGTTGCCAATCGCGCGATTGACATAATCCTGCAGGGCCAGACCCTTAAAGATGCCGCGCGAAGGCAGCGTCCAATCGGACACCGAGGCTTCGTCCATGGTCAAAGCCACGCGATTGAGTTCGATGCCGGTCATGCCACTGGCATACAGCGCACCCACCAGACTGCCGGCACTGGTGCCCACGACAATATCCGGATAGATGCCACGCGCCTCCAGTGCCTTGATCACGCCCACGTGGGCAAAACCACGCGCCGCGCCGCCGCCCAGTGCCAGAGCGATGAGCGGTGCACGCGCCGGTCCGGTCCGCGTGACGACGCCGCCCGGCACCGCGGGCGCGGCAGGCGTGTCGACGGCAATGCGGCTTGTGGTCTGGCAAGCCGCCAGCGACAGCGCCAGCAATGGCAACAGCAACCGGCGCAAGGCCGGCAATGCAAAAAGGGACATGGAGGATTCAGTCAGAAATCGGGAGTCCGATTGTAGCCGGGTGCACGCACGCTGTCTGTTCAGCGTACGTCACCGGGCGACCGGCGCCGGGGCGGCGGCGGGGAGGCAGACCAGCGGCCTAGCGGCTCACCATCTGCGGCACAACCTGTGATTCAACCCAGTTGGCGAGGTCGTTGAGCGCCGACTCGGTCGCGTCGGTGAGGGCGCGTACCGCGCCCAGGGCGTTGGCGGTCGGCGCGGGGCGAGCCACCGAAAAACTGTTCTGCGCCAGCATGCGGCCATTGGACAACAGCGTCGCACGCAACTGCACCCGACCGATGCTGGTACTGGGGGTCTCAAACACCTGTGCATAATCATCAAGCTCAATTTTGAGCAGATAAGTCTCGCCATCGGTCTTGTCCGACATCGCATTCATCACCCGGGCCAGCTTGTTCCGCGCGCGCGCTGCCACCAATTGCGCCGGAGACACCGCCCAGTGCGACTGCGCATAAGCGCGCTGCTCAACACCTTCCAGACGGTAATAAATGCTCTGACTCTCCAGCCACGACGGCGCAATCACATCCGTGAGCGCCAGCCCGCCGCGGATGGTCGGCGAAGCCGGCCCCGTCTGCGCCATGACAGGCACTTGCGTATAAATGAAAGCACCCCAGACCAGCGTGCCGCCCACCGTAAGGAAACGCAGGAAACGTTTCATGGCATTTTTTCCGATATACCCCTGATGGATCATCCCCGGA
>CANJOT010000335.1 GCA_947475815.1 Burkholderiales bacterium
CGCTGGTGATCATCACGGCGGACCACGAGTGTTCGGGCGTCGCCCTGATCGGCAGTTCACGCCTGACCGACCAGCGCCTGCAAAGCGCCATCAAGACGGCCAATGACAAAGGCCCGGCGACCAAAGAAAACCTGCGCGATCCGGTGGTCGGCATCTATGAACAGGCCGGCTTCCCACGCTACACGATGTCGGCCGATGGCTATCCGCAAGCCACCAACGTCGATTACCGCGTGCTCGTCGGTTACGGCGCCAATGCCGACCGCAACGAAGACTGGCGCACCAACGACCGGCCGCTGCAGGACAGCCAGCAGCCCTTCGTCAAGCGCGCACCAATGTCGACCTACCCGGCCAGCCCGCTCGATCGCGACAAAAACAGCGGTTATCTGGTCACCGGCCAGGTCCCGGGCGAATCGGCGGTGCACACGGCCACCGATATCCCCTTGTCGGCCTTCGGTCCGGGCGCCTACAGCTTTACCGGGGTGATCGACAATACCGATGTGTTTTTCAAAATGGTCCAGATGGTGGTCGGCGGTGTGCCGGCCCTGAACACGACCACGCAGTCACGGAAGAAATAATCGCGACGTGGAAGCTGGCCTGCGGGCCGGCCTCCAGTGACGCGCTTCCACCTCTTCGGGCGGCATTTGCCGCCGCCCCGGCGCCCTTGTTCCAGCCCGCGCCGGGGCCCAGCCCTCTGCCCATGTTTCGTGCGCCACGCAACGCCTGCGGGGTTAAAATGGCCCGATCGCCTGTTTGACTGGTCGATTTCCCACCTTGCGGGAGACCGCCCATGCTGCAATGCGGTATCCTCTGCATCTGGCACGTTCGGTCTGTAGCCGACGCCCGCCAGCGGTCAACCAAGCAGGCAACATCTGGCCCGCAGCGAACACCAAGAGGAATCATGTCGGATTCGAAGCAGTCTTTGCCCACGATCACGGTTGCCGCCATTGGCGTGGTGTTCGGGGATATCGGTACCAGCCCGCTGTACGCACTCAAGGAAATCTTCAGCGGGCACCACCCCATCCCGGTCACGCCGGACAACATCCTCGGCGTACTCTCGCTGGTGTTCTGGGCCATCATGGTGCTGGTGACGATCAAGTATGTCGCCCTGATCATGCGCGCCGACAATCGCGGCGAAGGCGGCTCGCTCGCCCTGCTCGCCCTGATCACCGATAAAGCCAAAAACCCGCGTCTGGCCTGGGTGGTCACCCTGCTGGGCATCTTCGCGGCGGCACTGTTTTTTGGTGACAGCATGATTACCCCTGCCATCTCGGTGCTGTCCGCCGTAGAAGGCATGGAAATCATCGCGCCCTCCCTCAAACTGTATGTGATCCCCATCACACTGGTCATTCTGACCGGGCTGTTTTTAGTACAAAAGCGCGGCACCGGCGCCGTCGGCGCATTTTTCGGGCCGATCATGTTGGTGTGGTTCGCCATTCTCGGCGCCTTGGGCGTTTTACAGATCATCAATAACCCGAGCGTGCTGCTGGCGCTCAACCCACTGTATGCCCTGCATTTTGTCATGACCCATCCGGGGCTGGCCTTTCTGGCGCTGGGCTCGGTGGTGCTCGCAGTCACCGGCGGTGAGGCGCTGTATACCGACATGGGCCACTTTGGCCGCTTCCCGATACGGCTGGCCTGGTTTGGATTTGTTCTGCCGGCGCTGGTGCTCAATTATTTTGGCCAGGGTGCGTTACTGCTGGCCAAACCGGAAGCAATTGCCAGCCCCTTCTTCCATCTGGTGCCGGAATGGGCACTGATTCCGGCGGTGCTGCTGGCCACCATGGCAACGGTGATTGCCTCGCAGGCCGTGATCTCAGGCGCCTTCTCGGTGGCGCGGCAATCGATCCAGATGGGCCTGCTGCCGCGCATGCAGATCATCCATACCTCGAACAATGAAAAAGGCCAGATCTACGTGCCCTTCACCAACTGGTCACTGTACGTGGCCGTGGTGGCTCTGGTGATCGGTTTTGGCAATTCGTCCAACCTGGCAGCGGCGTATGGCATTGCCGTGACCGGCACGATGCTCATCGACACCATCCTCATTGCCTTTGTCATGGCGCTGCTGTGGCGCTGGAACAAGATCTGGATTGCGCTCTCGGCCGGCTCCCTGCTGCTCGTCGACATTGCCTTTTTCTCAGCCAACGCCATCAAGATTCCCGAGGGCGGCTGGTTCCCGCTGGCCATTGGTCTGGTGTCGTTCGTGGCTCTCACCACGTGGCGGCGGGGCCGTTATCTGGTGACCGAGGAAATGGCCAAGCAAAGTATTCCGCTCAACGATTTCATCGATGCCATCTACGATGTGCACCGGGTCTACGGCACGGCGGTATTCATGACCAGTTCCCGGGAGGGCGTGCCAGCCGCCTTGCTGCACAACCTCAAGCACAATCAGGTGCTGCACGAGCGCGTTGCGCTGGTGACGGTGGAAACCACCGACTCTCCGTATGTCGACGCCAGTCTGCGCATACAGGTCGAGCTGCTGCAAAAGGAATTCATGCGCATCATCGTGCGTTATGGTTTCATGGAAACCCCGGACATCCCCAAGGCGCTGGAGTTGTGCGCATCCTACGGTCAGCCCTTCAACCTGATGGAAACCACCTTCTTCCTGTCGCGTGAAACCATCGTGCCGTCGATGACGCGGCGCATGCTGCCGATGCGCGCGCTGCTGTTTTCGTTCATGTCGAAAAACGCCACCCGCGCCAGTGACTTCTTCAAGATTCCGACCAATCGGGTGGTCGAACTCGGCACCCAGCTGGTGATCTGACACCCGCGCCGACCGCCGGAGGCAACGACCTGCCATGATGAGCAACGCCGCGCTCGAAGTCCTTGAGAACGTCACCTTCGACGAAATCCATATCGGCCAGAGCGCGCGCCTGCTGCGCACCCTGCGTCTCGAAGACATCCAGGCCTTTGCGGCCGTCTCGGGCGACACCAATCCGGCCCATCTGGATGCAGCCTACGCCGATGCCACCCTGTTTCATGGCGTGATTGCCCATAGCATGTGGGGCGGCTCGCTCATCTCGGCCCTGCTCGGTACCGTGTTTCCCGGGCCGGGCACGATCTACCTCGAACAGAACCTGCACTTCAGTGAGCCGGTACGCATTGGCGATACGCTCGACGTCAACGTCACCGTGACCTCGCGCGACCCGGAACGCAAGCAGATCACGCTCGATTGCGTGGTGCTCAATCAGCGCGGCGAACGCGTGCTCTACGGCATGGCGCGCGTGTTGGCACCGACGGTGAAGGTGCGCCATCAGAGACTGTTCCATCCGCAAATCCAGATCAACGATCCGCAGGCGCGCTTCGAGGCCCTGCTGGCGCTCGGCAACAAGCTGCCGGCAGTGCTGTGCGGCGTGGTGCATCCCTGCGATGCCGAGTCGTTGCGCGGCGCCATGCAGGCGGCGCAGCGTGGCCTGATCGAGCCGGTGCTGATCGCGCCGGAGGCACGCCTGCGTGCCGTCGCCGAAGAAGCCGGCGTCGATCTGCACGACGTGAAGATGGTGTTCGTCGAGCACAGCCACGCCGCCGCCGCAATGGCTGCGAGCATGGCGGCCGCCAACCAGCTTGGCGCACTCATGAAAGGCAGCCTGCACACCGACGAGCTGATTCACGCCGTGCTCGCCGAGCCGGCGCTGCGCACCGCACGGCGCATGTCGCATGTGTTCCGCTTTGACGTGCCGGCCTACCCCAAGCCACTGCTGATCACCGACGCGGCGCTCAACATCGCCCC
>CANJOT010000336.1 GCA_947475815.1 Burkholderiales bacterium
AGCGCGATCGATGCCGATCCCTTCGTGCAGTCACTGGTCAAGGACTTTGGTGCCAGCATCGTGCCGGGTTCGATACGGCCACTCTGAATTCACCACATTTAACACCGAACCAGGAGCATTTCCATGATGAAGGGCCAGTTGGCCGGGCTGATGAAACAAGCCCAGCAAATGCAGGAAAACATGAAGAACATGCAGGAGTCGCTCGCCAATATCGAGGTCGAGGGACAATCCGGTGCCGGACTGGTGAAGATCGTCATGACCTGCAAGTTTGGCGTCAAGCGCGTGTCCATCGATCCATCGCTGCTGGCCGATGACAAGGACATGCTCGAAGATCTGATCGCTGCGGCCATGAACGACGCCGTGCGCCGGGCCGAGGCCACGTCGGCAGAAAAAATGGCCGCCATCACGGCCGGCATGCCCATGCCGCCGGGATTCAAGCTGCCGTTTTAAGCGGGCTGTTGCAAGACTCCGTCAGGGTGCTCGGGCCGGCTGACTGCCGGCCCTGTTCAAAGCTGGGTTTGAAACATCAGGCCGGCATGTTCCCGCATGGCGTGGAATTTGATCTTCGGCCATTCCGCCTCGGCCACGCGCAGTTCTGACGAGTGCGAGGCGAGATAGGTAGGCGCATCCACCGCATCGTAGGCGATGCGGTTCGGATAAAAATCAATGAAGCGTTTCAGTTCGCGCTCGTCGTCGCAGGTGATCCAGCGCGCCAGCGTATGGCGCGTGCTCATGAGCCGCGCGCCGACGCCGTATTCGTGCTGCAGGCGGTGCGCTACCACTTCAAACTGCAGCTGACCAATAGCGCCGAGCAGCAGCATGCCACCCGCGTGCGGGCGGAAGACCTGAATCGCGCCTTCTTCGCCGAGTTGGGCCAGACCGTGTTTGAGCTGTTTGGCGCGCATCGGGTCAGAGACTTCCACACCCTGAAAAATCTCCGGCGCGAAAAAGGGCAGTCCGGTGAACTGCAGGATCTCGCCTTCGGTCAGGGTATCGCCCAGTTGCAGCGTGCCATGGTTGGGGATGCCGATGATGTCGCCAGCGTAGGCCTGCTCGGCCAGTTCGCGTCGCTGCGACAGGAAGGTCACCACATTGTTGGGCTTGATCGACTTGCCGCTGCGCACCACCTTGAGCAGCATGGCGCGTTCAAAGTGGCCCGAACAGACGCGCACGAAGGCAATGCGGTCGCGGTGCGCCGGGTCCATGTTGGCCTGGATCTTGAAGACCACGCCGGTGAATTTTGTTTCTTCCGGCAGCACTTCGCGCTGGATGGCGCGGCGTGGCAGTGGCGGCGGGGCGAGGTCAACCACCGCATCAAGCACCTCTTGCACACCAAAATTGTTGACCGCCGAGCCGAAAAATACCGCCGTTTGGCGTGCCGCGAGAAATTCCGCGTGGTCGAACAGTGGCGAGGCTTCGCGCAGCAGGTGAATCTCGTCGCGCGCCCGGGCGGATTCACCGGCAAAGCGGGCGTTGATTTCGTCAACGCTGCTGATCATCTCGAACGAAGCACCGGCACGATCGGCGCCGGCCTTGAAGACGCGCATGCGGTTTTCGCCGATATCAAATACGCCCGCGAAGGTCTTGCCCATGCCCACCGGCCAGGTGAAGGGCACAGCTGTCATGCCAAGATTGCGTTCGATTTCATCGAGCAAATCGAGGGGGTCACGCACTTCGCGGTCAAACTTGTTGACGAAGGTGATGATCGGTGTGCCGCGCGCACGGCACACTTCCAGCAGACGCAGGGTTTGTTCTTCGATGCCATTGGCAGCATCGATCACCATCAGTGCTGCATCGACGGCGGTCAGCACGCGGTAGGTATCTTCGGAGAAGTCCTTGTGGCCGGGCGTGTCGAGCAGGTTGATGACGCAGCCGCGGTATTCCATCTGCATGACTGAGCTGGCCACCGAGATGCCACGCTGTTTTTCGATTTCCATCCAGTCGGAGGTGGCGTGGCGGCTCGCCTTGCGCGCCTTGACGCTGCCGGCAATATGGATCGCGCCCGAAAACAGCAGCAGCTTTTCGGTCAGTGTGGTTTTGCCCGCATCGGGGTGAGAGATGATGGCAAAAGTGCGGCGGCGCCGTACTTCAGCGGGAATGGACTCGTCGGACATGAGCGGGCAGGTGGGCCGGGGGACGGCTGGCGTGAAAGCGTGGCATTGTACCGCAGTGGCTTGTCAGGGCCGGGCGAATCACACTGGCGCATGGCCGGCATGCTGCTGGCGCCGCTGATCTCCCGATCGGCGCGCGAACATTTGTAATTTACGCCATCATGCGCGCATGAAACCCATCTCTGTTCTCGATCATCTGACCGAAGCCTTGCGCCTGCTGCCGGGTGTTGGCCCCAAGTCTGCGCAGCGCATCGCCTTTCATCTTCTGCAACATGACCGCACCGGTGCCGCCCGGCTGGGTACTGCCTTGCTGGACGCAGTCGAAAAAATCCGCCATTGCGCCCTGTGCAATACCTTCACGGAAGCGGAGATCTGCGAGACCTGTTCGTCCGACCGGCGTGAGCGCAGCGTGTTGTGCGTGGTCGAGACGCCGGCTGATCAGGTCATGATCGAACAGACCATGACCTTTCGGGGTTTGTATTTTGTGCTGATGGGCAAACTTTCACCGCTGGACGGCATTGGCCCCAAGGAAATTCATCTGGACCGACTGGCCGCGCGGGCCGCCGACGGCGTGGTGGAGGAAGTCATCCTCGCGACCAATTTCACCAATGAGGGCGAGGCGACTGCCCACTACATCGGCGAGATGCTCAAAGCCCGCGGCATCAAGGTCACCCGCCTGGCACGTGGCGTGCCATCCGGCGGCGAGCTGGAATATGTGGACGCCGGCACCATCGCCCAGGCAGTCCTCGACCGCCGCTCCCAATAAGCAAACATTAAGTGGGGTCAGATTCGATTTAATTGAAAAATTTTCATATGACGGCTCGACAATGACGAACCGTGGGGCCTCACGTCCCAATTTACAAATTAAATCGAATCTGACCCCATATACAAATTAAATCGAATCTGACCCCATATATTTTTTTCAAACTCATCTGCGCAGGCCTTGGTACGTTTTGCAATTAAATCGAATCTGACCCCACTTAACGTTTTGCAATTAAATCGAATCTGACCCCACTTAATTTCTTAATTTTGGAGGAGGTGTTCGAGTTTGAGGGCGTCGCTGGCAAAGACGCGGATGCCTTCGGCGAGTTTTTCGGTGGCCATGGCGTCTTCGTTGAGTTTCCAGCGGAAGCCGGATTCGTTCAGGAGTAGCGGTTCGACGTTTTGGGTGGCCGCCCAGGCGGGGGTGAGGCGGGCGGGAACAGGGGCGTCGGTCTGCTGGAGTTCGGCGAGCAGTTGCGGGGCGATGGTGAGCAGGTCGCAGCCGGCCAGTTGCAGGATCTGGCCACTGTTGCGGAAACTCGCACCCATCACCTGGGTGGGGTAGCCGAGAATCTTGAAGTAGGCGTAGATGCTCTGCACCGATCGCACGCCAGGGTCGTCGGCAGGGGCGTAGTCGGCCGTGCCAGTGGATTTCTTGTACCAGTCGGTAATGCGGCCGACGAAGGGCGAGATCAGGGTGACACCCGCCTCGGCGCAGGCGACGGCCTGCACCAGACTGAAGAGCAGGGTGAGGTTGCAGTGGATGCCCTCGCGCTCCAGAATTTCAGCGGCACGAATGCCCTCCCAGGTGGCGGCAATCTTGATGAGCACGCGCTCGCG
>CANJOT010000337.1 GCA_947475815.1 Burkholderiales bacterium
GCCCCGAGGCGGCCGCCGCCCTGGAAACCACCATCAGCGAGGCGCGCGATTCCCTGATCGACGGCGTGCATGCGGCTTACTGGCTCGCCTGGGTGCTGGCCGTGATGAGTTTCCTGCTGGCGCGGCGCGTGCCGCCGATGCGCACCTGATGCGCCCGATGCGTCCGATGGACCAGGGCCGCGCGAGTCCTGTACACTCCCGCTCATGAAAAGCCGCCTTTTTCTGCGTGTACTGCTGGCCTTGCTGCTGCTGTTCGCACAGCAAATTGCGGTCGCGCATTCGGTTTATCACCTCTTTGAAAACCGGCCCGCCAAGGTTCAGCGCGAAGGCATGCTGGTCGACCAGGTGTGCGAACAATGTCTGGCCCACGCCCAGTTGGCTGGCACGGTGGCGGTCGAGCATGGCCTGCTGCTGCCTGTCACCGCCGACGATCCGGTCGTCTTGCTGGCGCCCCGTTCTTTCTTTGCTGTCTACAACGCGCCGTATCGCTCGCGCGCCCCTCCCGCCCCCTGATGCAGTGACGTGTTTCGACGCCGTATCCGTTGAGGATGCGGCTTTGATGTCTGTTCAGTCAGGGGAAATCCATGTTCCACCGAACCATAGTGTTCGTTTTAATGCTGGCCGCTGCCGCGGCTGGCCCGGTTCGTGCGCAGGGCACGGCCGCAGGTAATGACGAGGCTGCGTTAACGCGCATCCGTGCCGAGATTGCGCAACTGCGCCAGGCGTATGAAGGCCGTATTCAGGCGCTCGAGCAGCGTTTGCAGGAAGCGGAAGCCAGACTGGCACCGGCACCGGCAGTAGCGCTGCCCGTGCCCGTAGCACCGTCGCCGGCCACCCGCTCCGCCGCAAACAGTTTCAATCCCGAAATCGGCTTGATCCTCGGTGGTACATACGCCAATCTGTCACGTGACCCGCAGCAGTTTCGCATCCAGGGTTTCGTGCCGCCCGGTGGCGAGACCGGACCCGGCGCGCGCAGTTTCAGCCTCGGTGAATCGGAACTGAGGTTCAGTGCCAATATCGATCCACTGTTCTCGGGCCGGCTCACCGCCGCACTCGGTGGCGACAACAGCGTGGCCGTGGAAGAGGCACTGGTGCAAAGCCGCGGCCTGGCGAATGGCTTGAATGTCCAGGCAGGGCGCTTTTTGTCTTCGCTGGGTTATCTCAACGCGCAACATCGTCATGTCTGGGATTTTGTCGATGCACCGCTGGCCTACCAGGCTTTTCTTGGCGGGCAATACCGTCAGGATGGCTTGCAGGTTCGCTGGCTGGCGCCGACCGAGCGGTTTATCGAAGCCGGACTCGAAGTGGGTAACGGCGCGGGCTTTCCGGGGAGCGACCGCAACCGCAATGGCGTGGGCGCGACCACCCTGTTTGCGCATGTTGGCGACGATCTGGGCGCGAGTTCAAGCTGGCGCGTCGGACTGTCGTATCTGCGTACCGCGGCTGCCGATCGCGCGTATGACGATGTTGACAGCACGGGTACCGGCATCAGCAATACCTTCACCGGTCGCAGCCGTCTCTGGGTGGCCGATGCCGTTTACAAATGGGCACCCGAAGGTAATGCTACGCAGCGTCACTTCAAGCTACAGGGCGAATATTTCCGGCGCACCGAATCGGGCAGCCTGACCTACGACAGTCAGGCACAGTCACTGGGCACGGCGACCGGCGACTATCGTTCGGCACAATCCGGTGCTTATCTGCAGGCCATATATCAGTTCATGGCGTCATGGCGTACTGGTCTGCGTGTCGACCGGCTTGCCGCTGGTCGCGCCCAAATCGGCCTGGTCGATACCGGCGTCCGCGCGAGCACCGATTTTCCGGTGCTGGACAGTTACAAACCCGCGCGCACCAGCCTGATGTTCGAGTATTCGCCAACCGAATTCAGCCGCCTGCGCCTGCAGCTTGCGCGTGACCGCAGCCGTCCCGGGGTCGCCGACAACCAGATTTTCCTGCAGTACATCATGAGCCTCGGGGCTCATGGCGCACATGCGTTCTGAACGCAAGGGAGCCACCATCATGCAGCGATTTGTCTTTATTTTTTTGAGCCTATTCCTGACCCTGCTGGCTGTGCCGGCCCAAGCCGCCCTGAACGTGCTCGCTTGTGAGCCGGAGTGGGCCGCACTGGTGACCGAACTGGCCGGTGACAAGGCCAATGTGAGCAGCGCCACCAGCGCCATGCAGGACCCGCATCGCATTGAGGCGCGTCCCAGCCTGATTGCGCGCGCGCGCAATGCCGACCTGCTGGTCTGCACCGGCATGGAGCTCGAGGCGGGCTGGTTGCCGGTGCTGTTGCAACAATCGGCCAATGCGAAAATCCAGCCGGGCCAGCCGGGCTATTTTGAGGCGGGCCGGTTTGCCTCTGTCATCGATATTCCCGGGCGTCTCGATCGTGCCAATGGCGACGTGCATGCCGCCGGCAATCCGCATATCCAGACCGATCCACGCAACATCGCCCGTGTTGCGGTGGCGCTGGCTGCGGCGCTGGCCCAGATCGATCCGGCGCAGGCGGCGTTTTACCAGGCGCGGCAGAAGGATTTTGCCGCGCGCTGGAGTGCCGCGCTGGCACGTTGGGAACGCAATGCCGCGCCGCTGCGCGGGGTTGCAGTGATTGAGCACCACAAAAATCTCGACTATCTGCTCAACTGGCTGGGCATGCGCGAAGTCGGCACGCTCGAACCGAAGCCCGGGCTCGAACCGAGCGCGGCGCAACTGGCCACCCTGCTTGGCGGGTTGCCGGCAAAGCCGGCACGCCTGATCCTGCGCGCGGCCTATCAGGATGGCCGTGCTTCGGACTGGCTGGCCGAACGCGCCCGCATTCCGGCCGTGGTCTTGCCCTTCACCGTCGGCGGCAACGCCAATGCCAAAGACCTGTTCGCCCTGTTTGACGACACCATTGCGCGACTGCTCGGAGGCCTCAAATGAACACCGCGCTGGACCTGTCGATCATCATCGCGCCGCTGCTCGCCGGCCTGCTGGTATTGCTGACCCATGTACCGCTGGGTGCGCAGGTGTTGCGCCGGGGCATTGTGTTCATTGATCTGGCGATCGCCCAGATTGCCGCGCTGGGCGTGATCGTTGCCGGACTGTTTGCCGCCGAACCGGAAGGCTGGCTGGTCCAGCTGGCCGCCGGCCTGGCCGCCGTGCTCGGGGCCTTCCTGCTCACCTGGACCGAACGCCGCTGGCCGGATGTACAGGAAGCACAGATCGGTGCACTGTTCGTGCTGGCGGCCACCGGAGGTCTGCTGCTGCTGGCCCACAATCCGCATGGTGGCGAACATCTGCATGCATTGCTCGCCGGTCAGATTTTGTGGGTCCGCCCGGAGCAGCTGATCGGCCCGGCGGTGGGCGGCGTGTGCATTCTGCTAGCCCTGCTGCGTTGTGGCGATCGGCTGGGCCGCACCGGCTTTTATCTGGTGTTTGCGCTGGCGGTCACCATGTCGGTGCAACTGGTGGGTATTTATCTGGTGTTTGCCAGCCTGATCATTCCAGCGCTGGGCACGCGCAATCACACGGGCCGCTGGCGCCTGCCGCTGGCCTGGCTGGTGGGTGCTGCCGGGTATGCCATCGGTCTGGTGTTGTCGACCCTGTTTGACCTGCCGTCCGGGGCGCTGATCGTCTGGTGTGTCAGTGCCTGCGCGGTGCTGGCCTACGCGCTCGGGCCGCCGCCTGCGCCGGTCAGTCGATCTTGATCCTCAGGC
>CANJOT010000338.1 GCA_947475815.1 Burkholderiales bacterium
GGAGCCGATATTGGATTCCATCCCTGTCGTGAGCGCTGAAAGCACACCGGCCGCGCTGGCCGGCAGCGCACCGGTCAGCACGCTGACGGTCACCAATCTGCGCAAGAGCTATGGTTCGCGTCTGGTGGTTGCCGACGTCGGACTGGAAGTCAAGAGTGGCGAAGTGGTCGGCCTGCTTGGTCCCAACGGCGCTGGCAAGACTACCTGCTTTTACATGATCGTTGGTCTGGTGGCCGCCGATGCCGGCACCATTGCGCTGGATGGCACGCGTCTGACACGCATGCCGATTCACCGCCGCGCGCGTCTGGGCCTGTCGTACCTGCCCCAGGAAGCCTCGGTGTTTCGCAAGCTCAACGTCGAAGAAAACATCCGCGCCGTACTGGAGTTGCAAAGCGATGCCAACGGCAAGCGCCTGAGCGCCGCCGACATCGACGAACGCCTCGCTGGCCTGATGGAAGACCTGCAGATCACACACTTGCGCAGCAACAGCGCGGTGTCGCTCTCGGGCGGCGAGCGGCGGCGCGTGGAAATCGCCCGCGCACTGGCCAGTTCGCCGCGCTTCATCCTGCTCGACGAACCCTTTGCCGGCGTCGACCCGATTGCCGTCATCGAGATCCAGCGCATTGTGCGATTTCTCAAGGCACGCAACATCGGCGTGCTGATTACCGATCACAATGTGCGCGAAACCCTCGGCATATGCGACCATGCTTACATCATCAATGCCGGCAGCGTCCTCGCGGCCGGCCGGCCCGACCAGATCGTGCGCGACGAAAGTGTTCGCCGCGTCTATCTCGGTGAACACTTCAGGATGTAAACCATGCCTTCCCTGCGTCAAGTTACCGCACGGTCATGAAGCAAGTCCTGCAATTCCGCATGTCGCAGCATCTGGCGCTCACGCCCCAGTTGCAGCAATCGATACGCCTGCTGCAGTTGTCGACCATCGAACTCAATCACGAGATCGAACAGATTCTGGCCGAAAACCCGATGCTCGAGCGCACCGACAATCCGCTCGAGAGCAGTTTGCGCGTGGCCACCGATGGCTCGGTCGCCACCGAGGGTTTTGACATTGATGCCGGCGCCGCGCCCGGTGAAGGCGTGCCCCCCGGAGAGGGTGGCGGCACGAGCAATGAAAGCGAAACGGGCGCGCCGGAAGCCGATGCCCGCAATGACGGCGCCTCGCCCGGAGAAGGTCTGGACTGGGGCAGCGATTCGGGCCGGCGCAACAACATGGACGACGGCGATGACCACGATGGTCGGCAACTGGTGGCGGCCCACACGACCCTGCGCGAACACCTGCTCATGCAACTGTCGCTCACAAAACTGACGCAGCGCGATCAGGTGCTGGTCACCGCGCTCATCGAGATGGTGGACGAAGACGGTTACCTGCGGGATGGCCTCGAGGAAATTCTCGAGATGATGCCGGCCGAGTTTGAGCTCGATCCGGACGAACTGAACACGGCCCTGAGCCTGCTGCACAGTTTCGATCCGCCCGGCGTGGCCGCGCGTGATGCCTCCGAATGCCTGGCCTTGCAACTGCGGCCTCAGGCAGGTGGCGCGGCGGCCGATGCCAATCCGGCCATCCGCGAACTGGCACGCGTGCTGGTGGTGGAACACCTTGCCCTGCTGGCCGCGCACGACTTCACGCGCCTCAAAAAACTGCTCCATTGCGACGATGCCGCTCTGCGTAGCGCCCATGCACTGATCCGCACGCTGGTGCCTTTTCCGGGGCGGGAATTCGCCGGGGATGAGGCCGGCTATGTGGTGCCCGACGTGATTGTGAAAAAGGTCAAGAACGCCTGGCGCGCCCTGCTCAATCCCGACGTCATGCCCAGGCTGCGTGTCAATCAACTATACGCTCAGGCGCTGCGTCAACAGCGCGGCGGCGGTAACGGTGCGGGGCTGACTGCGCGCCTGCAGGAAGCCAAGTGGCTGATCAAAAACGTGGCCCAGCGTTTTGACACCATTTTGCGGGTCTCGGAAGCCATCGTCGAACGCCAGCGCAACTTCTTCACGCACGGCGAAGTCGCCATGCGCCCCCTTGTGTTACGTGAAATCGCAGATACACTGGGATTGCATGAGTCCACTGTTTCACGCGTCACAACCCAAAAGTACATGCTCACCCCATTTGGCACCTTTGAACTGAAGTATTTCTTTGGTAGCCATGTCGCCACGGAAGCAGGGGGTGCCGCGTCGAGCACCGCGATTCGTGCCCTGATCAAACAACTCATAGGAGCCGAGGACCACCAAAAACCCCTATCCGACAGCAAGCTTGCAGCCCTGCTCGGTGAGCAGGGCATTGTGGTAGCCCGGCGTACCGTCGCCAAATACCGGGAGGCCTTGCGGATTCCGCCCGTCAGCTTGCGCAAGTCGCTTTGAGCAAACTCAGGGAAAATGCGCGCCGCCGTGCAGTGTCATTTTGAATTTATCGCCAAGGAGTTTTTATGAATCTCACGATCAGCGGACATCACCTTGAACTCACGCCAGCCATCCGTGAGTACATCACGAGTAAAGTAGCGCGCACCAAAAAGCATTTTGATCATGTGATTGATGTCAACGTCCTGCTGTCGGTAGAAAAACTGAGACAGAAGGCAGAAGCAACCGCCAACCTGCGCGGCAAAGCACTGCATGTCGAGGCCACTGAAGCCGACCTGTATGCCGCCATTGATGCCATGGCCGACAAGCTCGAACGGCAAGTCCTCAAACACAAGGAACACCTCAAGTCGCACCACAATGAATCGCCCAAACGCAAAGACATCCCTGACCTGACGGGCGATGCAGCGGACGAATGACCCCAGGCGCATGGCAAGGCGGACGCTCTGTCCCCGCAAGTAGCCTCCGTAGATCTCCATTTATATAAAATATTACTAATAAAATCATGAACATAATGTTACTTTAACTCCACCAACCTCTGTTACTCTCCACTGTAATCTGCTATTCTATTGTGGGTAGCGTTGTGGGTAGATACGGAGGCGGACGATGGTGCAAGGCCTTTCAGCAAGAAGCGTTCAGGTCGAAAAGCGACCCGGCTATCACCGGTATGGCCCTGGCTTGTACCTTCAAGTAGCAGGCGGCGGCTCCAAGGCATGGATATTCCGCTTTAAATCACCTGTCACAGGCAAGCAGCGTGAGATGGGACTGGGTTCACTTGATATCCTACCCCTCGCCAAAGCACGAGAACGAGCCATAGAGTGCCGCCAGCAGATGCTTGCCGGTGCAGACCCCATCGACGAACGTAATAATGGCCGTCGCGTCCAGCAACTGGAACAAGCCCGTGCGATAACCTTTGAAAGTGCTGCCGAACAGTGCATCGCCAGTAAGAAGCTGGAGTGGAAGAACGTCAAGCATGGACAGCAATGGGTCAACACCCTGAAAACGCATGCGTATCCCACCATTGGCAAGTTGTCCGTAGCTGCGTTGGATACCAGCCTCGTCCTTAAACTCTTGGAACCAATCTGGTTTACCAAAGCGGAAACCGCGAGCCGGGTGCGTCAGCGTATAGAAACCGTATGGGTGGTTGGCGACAATTACCTTGGCCGGTTAACGACAACCATGTTGGCCGGTTAGAGGCCTTCTCCGGGCGGGTCCGGGAGGCGGGGCTACTGTTGAGCCTTCGAAAACAAATCGAAGGTAGACGGCATGCCCGGCAAGACAATCACGGAC
>CANJOT010000339.1 GCA_947475815.1 Burkholderiales bacterium
CAATCAATCCATGGGTGCTGCCTTCCTTGCCGTATGACAGCGTGAAGGATTTTTCCGGCATCGGCATGGTGGCCGATGCGCCAGCGGTGCTGGTGGTCAACCCGGTGCTCAAGGTGCGCACCCTGGCCGGAGAAAAGCCGGGCACGATCAACTATGGTTCGGCGGGCGTCGGCACAGCGACGCATCTGGCGGGCGCCTCGTTTGCCGAAAAATTCGGCATCAACCTCGTGCATGTGCCCTACAAGAACGGCTCGGACCTGCGTTCTGACCTGTTCACTGGCCGGATTCACGCGGTTTTTGCGCCGCCGGCCTATGTATTGCCGCAGATTAAAGAGGGCAAGCTGTATGCCCTCGGTGCGTCGACGCTGGAGGATCTCAAGGAGCCGCTGGCCGTGCCGAGCATCGCCAAGGCCATGGGTGTGAATTACGAATATTCCACCTGGTATGGGCTGGTGGCGTCGTCAAAGGTGCCGGCGCCAATCCTCGAGAAGCTGGCCCGCGCGGTCACTCAGGTGTCGCGCGACCCCGATGTGCTCGAGGCGATGCGCAACAATGGTGTTGCACCGCGCAATATTCCGCTGCGTGAATTTGATGCTTTCATGAGGTCCGATATTGACGCGGTGCGCACTCTGGTGAAAAACGCGACCAAGTAGTAGCGACAGCGATACGCCGCTTTCGGGCTCGACAGGAAGTGCTCAGCGCGGCTTCTTGTGCGACCAATGATGGTGCTTTTGCTTGACGGCGTGGGGATGCTGCACGTCGTGGTGCTCACTCAGGCGACCGATGGCCGTATAGACATTCAGCGGAAAGCCCGACGCGACCCCGCGCCGGTTGTCTTTAAACAGGTCATCAATGGTTTGATGGAATGACTCCATTCCCCAGTGCCTGGCGAGGCGTTCTGCCACGTGGGGCAGACGTTCCTGGATGGTGGCAAAGTCAGGGTTCTCGATGAGCAGGGATTCTCGCTTGGGCACTCGGAGTGCATCCTTGCCGGTCGCGTGCTGCGGGAATTCAGCGGCGTGGATACGCTGCAATTCCATCAGGGTGTTGATGGAGCCGCGCAACAGCAGCGAGGTCGAGGCGCGCACGTATTCGATCATGACATCGGTGTAGGCGTGCAGGTCTGGCTTTCCCCAGCGGAGCAACACCTGTTCGGCGAGGACCGGCTGATTTTTGTACAGGCGACGCAACAGCGTGAGCTTGTCCGAAGGACTTTGTTCGACAACCGGCTCTTGTGCGGCCAGTTGCTTGAGCCTGATTTCCTGATAAATCATGGACCGTCATCCTCTCTGTTCAATGCCGTCAACGCTTGCCTGCGAGGCCCTCTCCGGATTCAGGCCACACTTTGCGTCAAGCCTCCGACCGCACCCAATGGAAGCTATTTTTGCGGTGTGCGAGCGATTTTGCAAACAGGTTTTGTAGAATATTTGTTAACTCTTTAGCCTGGGGCCATTTTTGTGGATTGTCTTCGGGATGGCCTCCGGGGGGGCTACCCCCCGATCACGGCGATTGCGTTATGCTGTTGCCAATCGCGTTGTCTGTCTTTTATGTCTGTGATGAAGACCTTCCTGCCGACCAGATTCGCCCGCGCATTGTGCCGGTTCAGCCTCGCTCTGGCTACGCTGTGGGTGGCCGGCACGCCGCTTGCCGACACCATCAACGTTGGCGCCGATGTGCAAAAGAATCCCAAAACTATTGCCTACCTCAATTCGCGCAATGTACTCGAGGTTCTGTTTCGGCTCGGCCTGGAACAGGATCGGAAGTTTGGTTTGGCGACCCAATGCCAGGGCCAGTACAAGCTTGAGCCCTACAGCGTTGCCGTGCTCACTCCCATCGAGTTCCCCGACGAGACGCCGCACACGGTCGAGGGCTTGTGGAACATTCGTTATCGATTGTTACGCTGCGGTGAAGTCAAGGTCTACAACACCCTGTTTTCGGCGACCGGCTACGGCAAAACGCCGCCGGCGCCGCGCATCAACTTTCCGGGTTCAAGCAATGCCGGACAGATGCTCGTCACCGATGCCCTGCGCGCGGCCATGCCGGCGGCGCTGACCGCGTCGGGCCAAAAGGACTGCAAGCAGGTCGATCTGTACGACATGCGGGTGACGGAAAGCGCGCGCGAGCTTGTTGAAGCGAGCAAGACCGTGAGCGGCGTTTGGGATGAAATCTGGACCTTCCGGGTGTGCGGTAAGGTGGTCGATGCGGGTTTGCGTTTTTTTCCGATGGGTGAGGGTGCTGGCGTGCACTTCAAGCTGACAGTCCCCGCTGCAAAGCCGTCCTGATGATCGGTTTAGTTCACTTCAGACCCTGTGCCAGATCGCCAGGCTGGCCACACAGCGCAGGGTCGCGCCAAATTACGTGAATTGCGCGAACAGCACATTGTTTTCCAGATGGATATGGTTGATCAGGTCGTCGTTGAGTTGCGTGATGCCGGCAAACAGCGCGCGCCAGGTATTGCAGGCCCCCTGTGGCGGATTGCCGTTGTTCGACAGTTCGGCCAGACGTTCAAGAGCCACGCCATGATGGACGTGTTCGGCGCGCATTTTTGAAATCGGCTGATCGACAAAGGGATTGCCACCGGCCTTGAGCATCGGGAACAGGATGTTTTCTTCCTTCCACATGTGCTCGAGCAGTTCCTGCTCCATGGTTTCAAGGTGGGCGGCCAGTCCCGCTGGCACTTGCGGATGCTCGCGATGCACGGCCTCGACGCGGCGCGCCATGCGCACCAGTTCGGGCAGCTGCTCGCGGTGCACCGCGTGGTAACGCTCGAGAACATGGTCGATCAGCGCAACCGGCTCCTGCAGGCCGCTCAGGCTGGCCGGGCGATGCAGGCTGGCCAGCTCTTCAAGCACGGCCTGCACATTCAGATTTTTACTCTCTGCCGCTTCCCGCAGACTGACCTGACCGCCGCAGCAGAAGTCGAGTTTCAGACGCCGGAACACGGCCGTGGCGCCGGGAATCTGTACAGCAATGGCGCCGATGGCCTGGCTGGCGTTGAGGACAAAGGGCCCGGCGGTGGTATCGGACAAGGTGATGTGCTCGTGATGGGGGACGCGTGCGTTCATGTCAACACTCCTGTTTTTCAAAGAATTCAAAAGCTCATTTAAAGATTCATATGAGGTGAATCTATTATAAACACATCGGCCTGCATAAATTCATTTAAAATGCACGTTTAACAATATTATTCGCCGAATCATGCGCCTGACCCAATGGACCGATTACACCCTGCGCGTGCTGATGTACTGCGCGGCTTTGCAGGAACGCGCCCAGCCAGTCACCATCAGTGAGGTGGCCGAGGTACACGGCATCTCGCGCAGTCATCTCACCAAGATTGTGCAGAGCCTCGGCGCGCTCGGCCTGCTTGACACCACGCGCGGCCGCGGTGGCGGCATGCGCCTGTTGCGCCCGGCCGGCGCAATCAATCTGGGCGCCGTGGTGCGCCAGACCGAAGCCGACTTTGCCATGGTCGAATGTTTTGATCCCGCCGCCAACACCTGCGGCCTGAGCGCGCATTGCCGCCTCAAGGGCGTGCTCCATCAGGCTACTGAACAGTATCTCGCCGTGCTTGACGGCACGACTCTGGCCGACCTGATCGCGCCACTGCAGTCGCCGGGCAAGGTGGTCGTCAGCGGCCCGCGGTCGCGCAAGCCG
>CANJOT010000340.1 GCA_947475815.1 Burkholderiales bacterium
ATACATCCGCTGGTATAACGAAAAACGGATCAAACTATCCCTTGGCTATCTCAGTCCCATCGAGTACCGTGAAAGCTTGGGTTTAACGACGTAAATCCGTCCAAGAAAATAGCCGCATCCCCATCTGGGTAATTTTCATTAACGAGCAACTCTTTGCGATGAAGAATCGGTGGATTTAGAGAGTCTTGATACGTTCTGTATGATGATTTTTCAGAGTTCGGTTCTATCACCCAACTTCCAAGTAATACGGGGAATGGGCTGCTATCAAAACCATCATACTTAAGCAGTGAAATTCGACCAGACCGAACATTTAGCTTGATAACATTTATGCCAGATCTAGCGTCTTCCGGAATGACGTCAAAGGCAGCGGAGATGAGATCTTTCTGTGACTGAACAGGTAACGCATCAATTGCGGAGATGTGCAGGTAGAGATCATCAAAAATCTTTTTGCCAATTGAGTTCATTCGTGACTTTGAATTGCGTGATTTATCTATCGGTAAGGTTAATTATTTGATTTTAGTTTCAGATCAAGCACGCCAAAAATTTGTATTGCCCAAACGGTTTAACAACGTAATTACGGCACAGTCTTTTCGAAACCAGGACCTATTGAACAACAAAACTTCATTCAGCTTGGTTCAAAGCCCGTTTTGCTGAAACCGGTAAATTCACGGCTCGGAACCAAGTCCGAAAAAGTCATGAGGTTTTGAGACAAACGGTGTTTGAGACGCATTTCTCAGGCCGGTGCCGAAGGCCCCAGTCAGGAGCCTAAAGCAAAAAGCCCCGCGTGGTGCGGGGCCTGAGGCTGCCTCAAAGCCTGCTGAGCAGGTTTGAGGTCTTTGTACTGGCGGAGATGGAGGGATTCGAACCCTCGATACAGGTTTAAGCCCATATGCTCCCTTAGCAGGGGAGTGCCTTCGACCACTCGGCCACATCTCCACACGCTTGCGCGCCCTTTCCTGCTGATTAAGGCTTTACGGAAAGAGCGCGCAGTTTACCGGTTCAGCCAGTCCGGGTCAAACGGCAAATCGTGTTTGAAGCCGGATTGAAACGGTCAATGGACTGTGATCAAGCTTTCTTGTCCAGCCCGAAGGCCGAATGCAGCGCGCGCACGGCCAGTTCCATGTACTTGTCTTCCAGAATCACCGAGATCTTGATCTCGGACGTCGAGATCATCTGGATGTTGATACCTTCTTCCGACAGGGTCTTGAACATCAGGCTGGCAATGCCGACGTGCGAGCGCATGCCGATGCCGACCGCCGATACCTTGCAGACATTGGTGGCGCCGTTAATCTCGCGCGCGCCGATGGCCGCTTTCACAGTGCCATTGAGGGTCGCCATGGCCTTGTCGAAGTCATTGCGGTGCACGGTGAACGAAAAGTCCGTCGTGCCGCCCATGCCCTGATTCTGGATGATCATGTCGACTTCGATGTTGGCGTCGGCAATCGCGCCCAGGATCTGGTAGGCGATGCCCGGACGGTCGGGCACGCCCAGCACGGTGATCTTGGCTTCGTCGCGGTTGAAAGCGATGCCCGAAATGACTGCTTGTTCCATGTTCTCGTCTTCCTCGAATGTGATCAGGGTGCCGGATTTCATTTCTTCATCCAGCGACATCAGGGGGTCGGTCAGGCTAGACAACACGCGCGTGCGCACCTTGTATTTGCCGGCGAACTCCACCGAGCGGATTTGCAGGACCTTCGAGCCCAGACTGGCCATTTCCAGCATTTCCTCGAACGACACCACCTTCAGGCGGCGCGCTTCGGCGACGACGCGCGGGTCAGTGGTGTAGACGCCATCGACGTCGGTATAAATCAGGCATTCCTGCGCGTTCAGGGCAGCGGCCACGGCCACCGCTGAGGTATCGGAACCGCCACGGCCCAGCGTGGTGATGTTGCCGTCGTCATCAACGCCCTGAAAGCCGGTAATGATGACCACTTTGCCGGCATCCAGATCCTGCCGGACGCGTTTGTCGTCGATGCTATGGATGCGCGCCTTGGTATAGGCGTTGTCGGTTTTAATCGGCACCTGCCAGCCGGTATAGCTACGCGCCGGTACGCCGATGTCGAGCAGGGCGATGGCCAACAGGCCGACACTGACTTGCTCGCCGGTCGAGGCAATCATGTCGAGTTCACGCTCGTTGGGCGTTTTGCTGATCTCGCGGGCGATGCCCAGCAAACGGTTGGTTTCGCCGGACATTGCCGACGGCACCACAACAATCTGGTGGCCAGCGGCGCGCCATTTTGCGATGCGACGTGCAACGTTCTTGATGCGCTCGGGTGAGCCCATCGACGTGCCGCCATATTTATGAACAATCAGGGCCATAAGATGCGCTGTTTCTGTCAGAGTGAGGAAAAGCAAACCCTCAACTTTAATTGATGCGCTGCATGATGACAAGTCGCGTCAAAAATAAGTGGGGTCAGATTCGATTTAATTCGATTTAATTGCCCAATCTGCCGATCTGGAGCGAATTAAATCGAATCTGACCCCACTTATTTTTGAAATTGACGGGTGGGGCGGAACACGATACAGTTTTAAGATAATGAAACGCCGTTTTAAAATTATAAAATCGCAGGAGGCCAAGCTTGCTGTCCAAAGAAGATAACGATCTGCTCAACAATGTCGAGCCAGGTTGGCCGATGCACGACCTGTTCAAGCAGTATTGGCTGCCGTTTCTGCGTTCCGCAGCTTTGATCGCGGATGGTGCGCCGCATAAGGTGGAACTGCTGGGTGAGTTTTACGTGGCGTTTCGCGGCAGCAACGGGCGCGTTGGTTTCATGGATGAGCAGTGTCCGCACCGTGGCGTGTCGCTGAGTCTGGCGCGCAATGAAAATTCAGCCCTGACCTGTATTTTTCATGGCTGGACCTTTGATGCTGACGGCCAGTGTCTGGCCATGCCGACCGAGCGTGACGAGCGCGCGCGCCAGAACTTGAATATGCGGGTGTTTCCCGTGCATGAGTCTGGCGGCGCCTGCTGGGTCTACCTCGGCCCGGGTGAAGCGCCGAAATTTCCCGACTATCAGTTCACCAAAGTGCCGGAGCATTTTCGTCGCGCGCGCGTTGGGTACACCGAATCGAACTGGTCGCAGAACCTTGATACCGCACTGGATTCGGCGCATGTCGGTGTACTGCACCGCGACCTGATGGTCTCGGGTGTGAAGCTGAGCCTGACGGCTGCCGCCGGGATCGATACGCCGGTTTTGAGCATTGAGAGTACCGACTACGGGTTTCAGTGCTACTCGCGGCGCGATCGCGCTGATGGCACAACTTACCTGCGGGTCACGGAATTTGTTGCGCCGTCCACCATCCTCAATGGCTCGTCCACCGCCGAGGAATCGAAGGTGCTGATGTATGTCCCGATCAACAACAAACGCTCCGCCTTCTGGTTTTTCTACTGGGACCTGCATCACACCCTAGACTGGTGGAAGCACCATCACGAACAGATGGGCGTGGGTGAGCGTTTCTGGGGCAATGATGACGATGTGCTTGGCGCCCAGATCGAACGCTCGAAGCCCTGTTTTGGTCAGGATCGCGAGGCCATGAAGACGCACAGCTGGTCTGGCTTCAAGAGTTTGCAGGCCGAGGATGCCGTGGTCTCGGAAAGTGTCCCGATCGTTGATCGCACCAAGGAA
>CANJOT010000341.1 GCA_947475815.1 Burkholderiales bacterium
TATGATCGATAAACGCGGTCGACAGCGCAGGTGACGTTCCGAGGGCCTTGATCCCCAAGTCGAGAAGACACAGCTCGGGCGTATCGCGAATCGCACCGCACACGATGACGCCTGCCCAATCGTTGCGAACAGCATTCGCGGCCATGGTCGCTCCGAGTAGGGCAAAGGAGCTGGTTCCGCCACCATCAATGATCAGCACTCGACTAGATCCCGGCGTCGCCAGTATCTGCCCCCCAGGCCGGTGACTATTCGACCTGAGCGTGACGCATTGGCCCCAGAAGGCAGACTTCCCGCCGTAGTTTCGAAAATCGAGAGTGCACACCCGCGCTTGCTCAGGAGCGGCGTCGTAGACGTCCGCAGTCAAGAAATTCATAATCCTTCATCCCCCCGAAAACTTGCCCGGCTGGCGATTCAGTCAAGTTTGGCGCCGGAAACACGCACGACCTCTCCCCACTTGTCCACCTCGGCTGCGATGAACTTTTGGAACTCTGATGGACTGAACTGCATGGTCACCTGGCCCTGATCGGCAAATTGCTGCCTGAGGGATTGATCTGCGAGAGCCGTGTTGAGCGCTGCATTGAGCCGATCTCGGATCGGGCCGGGTAAGGCCCCCGGTCCGAACAAGCCAGACCACCCATATGACGTCATTCCAGCAAACCCCTGTTCCTTGGCAGTGGGAATCTCCTTCGCAAAATCGACGCGATCCTCTGCGAACACGGCTAGGGCCTTGAGCTTGCCACTTCTGATGTGCGGAAGAAGAGTGGAATAGTAGATCATCATCTTGACGTGCCCGGCGAGCAGATCGGTAACGGCTTGTCCGGCATTGTTGTAGGGCACCTGGATCAGCCTGGTGTTCGTCCGCATGGCCAGCAGTTCGGCAGTCAAATGCCCGGAACTGCCATTTCCGGCCGACGAATAGCTCACACCCGCCGGCTGTGTTTCCGCCCAAGCCACGAACTCCTTGATGTTCGAGGCAGGCACGCTCGAGTGAACCGCCAAGAATGCGGGTGGGGCGGCGACCAAGCCGATGGGTGTGAAATCCCGCTCGAGTTTGTAGGGGAGATTCTTGGCCAGGGAAATCATGGTCCCGTGGGAGGTGACAGTTCCCATCACAAGGGTATAGCCATCGGGGTTGGATCTGGCGACGAATTCGCTGCCGATGATGCCGCTGGCCCCGGCCCTGTTCTCCACCACGATGGGGGCGCCAAGCACCTGGGCCAGCTTGGGCGCGATGAGTCTCGCATTGCCATCGGTTTGCGAACCGGTGGCATAGGGAACGATGATTTTGACCGGCCTGTTGGGATACGCTCCCGTGCTGCCGGATTGCTGCGCAAAGACCCCGCTGCAAGGCAGTCCTGACATTCCCAGGAATGCACCGGCCATCAGTTTCTTCTGCATCGACCTTCTATTCAACATTTCGATCTCCTCGAGGGTTGTGAATGGCTCATCTGCTCGTTGATGCGCGCGTGGCCGATGAGAAGCGCCACATTAGTCGAATGATGAATTCGATGGAGCTCTTGTATCCTTCGACGCGAATGTATTCATTCGCCGAATGCTTTCCGCTGGCTTGGCCAGGGCATGTGGCTACCCATGGCATTCCGAGGCCCGTGAACAAGCTGCTCGCAATGGCGACGGGGGCGACAGGCCAGACCTCGGGATCGAACCCCATGTCACGATAGGCGCCCACAAGTTCCTTGGCGGCCCAGCTCTCCGGTGGAGTCTTGCCCCCAAGGTAGGCATTGGTGATCTCCAGGGCAACATCCTGGAAGCCATGGCTATCGAGGTGCCGGCGCATTGAGTTCACAACGTTTTCTATGCTCATGCCCTCCAGCAGTCGCAGGTCCATGCTCGCAACGGCGGTGCACGGAATCACGGTATTGTGGCCGCCCTCGATGACGTTGCCAACCTTCAAGCCCGACAGATTGAAGGCCGATGTGAAGATCGATGCTTTGAGGGCGTCTGCAATTGCTTCCTGCTTGAAGCGAGAAGCGCCCATTTGACGAAGGAATGCCTTGGCGTCGAATCGTTTCGCCAGCTCGGCGATGAGCCGAAGGTCGTCTTTGGAAGGCTCTTTCCTGCCGTCGTAGAAGCCGTCGATGGCAACATCCAAATCATCTAGCGTCCGCATGCTGGCCAGGGCTTGCACCAGCTTGTACCCTGGACTGCCGATCCAGGAAGCGTTGCTGCTATGCAAGTCGTTGGAGTGGGGGCCGCCCCAGTCGCCGCCGGTCATCCGCAACTTGAATGTCATCAGACCTTTGGAACCTAACCAAGCCACCGTGTTTCCGTTGGCTCGCTGGGAACACCATGGCCAGTAGGCAACGTCTGCCTGTCGTAGCTCGTCCTGATGACCCTCGACAAACTCCGGCAGACCGCCGCTTCCGAGTTCAGAAGCCTCGAAGACCAGAATAAGGTTGACCGGCAACCTGATGTTGGCGGCGCGATGCGCAGCAATCATGTTAAGGATGGAAGTCGTCGGTCCCTTCGTATCCTCGGCTCCCCGGCCAATAATGCAATCGCCGGCGTCCAAATAGTTCATCCGGGTTGCGGAAAATGGCGGGGCCACCCACTTGGACTCGTCGGCCTCGACAGTGTCATACATACTATGAATCAGGACGGTGCGCTCTGCACCTTCGTCGAAACGCGAATAGACGATTGGGAATTCGTCGCTCGTGACGACTCTTGTGATGCCCCCAAGTCCAGTAAGGTCGGCCGAAAGCATGGCCACCATTTCATCTATGCCCAACCGGGTGGATGACACTGAGGGTTGCCTGATGTAGCGCTGCAGGAGCTCAAGATGCTGGGAGAAGTCGTTTTGCGCCTGGTCAATGATCGTTTCGAGCATTTCTTTTCCTGTGTGCGTTGCGGGTACGTTTCCCCCACGCGCTGGGCTCGGTTGTCTCTCACCAGCTCCAATTATGTACCCTTCCCACCGGATTTGTCTGACCATTGATCGTTGCAATCGTTCCGAACTGTCCGACGTCAGCGTGTGTGAGACAAATAGGGGGACTTGATTAAAGGAGGGTTTTGAATCGCCCCGTACCCGGGGCGATTCAAGATCATCTGCAAAAGCGCTGACGGTTAGTGGGGTTGGTCTGCAAATCATCAGACCCAAATGGCTGTGGGCATCCGGCCATTCTTGACATGGCCTGTTGATTGTTAAATAATAATAGTTATTAACTGTTAGGAGATAGTCATGCCCACCAGCGTTGCCCTGAGCCCGCATTTTGAGAGCTTCATCCGCGATCAAGTCGAAAGCGGCCGATACAACAACGTCAGCGAAGTCGTCCGTGCGGGACTGCGCTTGCTCGAGGACACCGAGCGCCAGCAGGCCATCCAACTCCAAGCACTGAGAAACGATATCGCTGCAGGCAAGGCCAGCGGCGCGGCAATTGCAGCAGAGCCCGTGTTTGATCGACTACAAGCCAAATACGCACAGCAGGCGACTCGCCAAGCTCGTTAATGCAGTTACTGATAACGCCCTTGGCAGCGTTCGATCTTGAGGAGATCGGCGACTACATTGCACAAGACAATCCGGTTCGCGCCGGA
>CANJOT010000342.1 GCA_947475815.1 Burkholderiales bacterium
ATCAATCCGCTGGTGCCGGTCGATGTCATCGTCGACCATTCCGTGATGGTCGATCAGGCCGGCCATGCCGGCGCGCTGCAACACAACATGGCACTCGAGTTTCGCCAGAATGCCGAACGGTATGGATTCTTGCGCTGGGCCAGCGCGGCTTTTGCCAACCTGCGTGTATTTCCACCCGGCTCGGGCATCTGCCATCAGATCAATCTTGAGCACATCGCCCGCGTCGTCTGGACACGCGAGCAGGATGGCCAACGCTATGCCTACCCCGACTCGCTGATCGCGCTCGACAGTCATACCGCGATGATCAATTCGATGGGTATATTCGGCTGGGGTGTCGGCGGTCTTGAGGGCGGCGCGGCCGTCATCGGCGAGCCGGTCTCGGTGCTGGTCCCGCGCACCGCCGCCTGCCGTCTGAGCGGACGCCTGCGGCCGGGCGTCACATCGACCGACCTGGTATTGTCGATCACCGAACTGATGCGACGCCATGATGTGATCGGCAAGTTCGTCGAGTATTGCGGACCCGGCGTCGACAGCCTGACCCTGCAGGACCGCTCGACGATTTCGAACATGACGCCCGAATGCGGCGCCACCATGTGTTTTTTTCCGATCGATGGCGAGACCCTGCGCTTTTTGCGCACCACCGGCCGCGACGCGCAGCAGATTGCACTGGTCGAGGCGTATGCACGCGCCCAGGGCCTGTGGCGCGATGCCAGCACACCGATTCCCGACTACGAACTGCTCATCGAACTCGATCTGGCCAGCATTGAGCCCTGCCTGGCCGGGCCAGGCCGGCCGGACAAGCGCCAGGCGCTGCGCAGCATGGCCGGCGCCTTCCTTGAAGCCAACCCGACTCCCAAAGGGCCGGTGGCCGTACCCGGCAGCGACTTCTCGCTGCGCAGCGGCGATGTGGTCATTGCCGCCATCACCAGTTGCACCAACACCTCCAATCCGGCGGTCATGATCGGTGCCGCCCTGCTGGCCCGCAATGCCGCGCAACGAGGCCTGAAACCAAAGCCCTGGGTCAAAACCTCGCTCTCGCCGGGCTCGCGCGTGGTCGCCGGCTATCTCGAGCGCAGCGGCTTGCAGGCGGCCTTTGATGCCTTCGGTTTTCACATCACCGGCTTTGGCTGCATGACCTGCATCGGACATTCGGGGCCGCTGCCGCAGGCCATGGTCGATACCATCGAGAACAATGACCTGGCCTGCGTGGCGGTGCTGTCGGCCAACCGCAACTTCGATGCGCGCACCCATCCGAACGCACGCGCCAATTTTCTCGCTTCCCCACCGCTGGTGGTGGCGTATGCGCTGGCCGGTACGGTGCTGACAAACCTTGATGTCGATGCGCTCGGTCACGATGCCAGCGGCAGTCCGGTCTACCTGCGCGATATCTGGCCCGACGACGCGGAAATCCGCGCCATCATCGACGCCACACTGACGCCCGAACTGGTCTTGTCAAAATATGAAAACATCCAGCGCGGCACGCCCGAGTGGCAGGCCATCAGCGCCGCTACCAGCACGCTCTACCCGTGGGATGCGCGCAGCGATTTCCTGCTGCGCCCGCCCTTCTTCGAGGGCATGACGCGCCACGCCACACCACTGGCCGACATCCACGGCGCGCGCGTGCTCGGCATGTTCGGCGACATGATCACCACAGACCATATTTCGCCCACGGGCAACATCGGCAAGAACACGCCGGCCGGCCTGTACCTGCAAAGTCTGGGCGTGGTGCCACGCGATTTTGTCAGCTACTCGGCGCGGCGCCTGAATCACCATGTCATGACGCGCGGCACCTTCGCCAACGTGCGACTGGCCAATGAAATGACGCCCAATGTCGAGGGCAGTTCTACCGTACATCACCCCGATGGCGCGCGCATGGACATCTTCGCCGCAGCCGAGCGCTACCGCGCGCAAGGGGTGCCGCTGATCGTCATCGGCGGCCTCGAATACGGTGCGGGTTCGTCGCGCGACTGGGCCTCCAAAGGCACCGACCTGCTCGGCGTCCGCGCGGTCATTGCCGAATCATTCGAGCGTATCCATCGCTCGAATCTGGTCACCATGGGTGTGCTGCCTCTGCAGTTTCCGGCGGGGGTCACGCGCAAGACCCTGGCACTGGACGGCTCGGAAACATTCGAACTGCCCGGCCTCGCCACACTCGGCAAACGCGGCACAGTGCGCTGCACCATCACGCGCCCCGACGGACAGACGCTCAGTCTCGACCTGCTGGCGCGCATCGACAGCAATGCCGAGGTCTCGTATTTCCGT
This sequence comes from Burkholderiales bacterium, assembly GCA_947475815.1. Taxonomy (GTDB): domain Bacteria; phylum Pseudomonadota; class Gammaproteobacteria; order Burkholderiales; family Burkholderiaceae_D; genus CANJOT01. The sequence goes on from CANJOT010000342.1 coordinate 2,263, forward strand.
CACGGGGGCATCATCAAATATGTCCTGCGCAAGAAACTTGACGCGGCCAGGGCCTGAAGACGGCAAGAGGAAGCGGCAGCAGAAAGTCACACGAATCAGAGCTGCGATGACGTCGGCGGAGTCGACGGCATCGCAGGTTTCAATATGTGACACCAAGTGTTTTTCGCCGGGTTGAAACAGGATTCCCGTATGGGGAATATGCTATTCTCGAATTCGAGCTTGATGCCGGCCGGCTTTCGCCCGCCGGCAGATTTTTTTCAAAGAAGATAAAGGGGAGCACCCATGCAAGTCGCCGACCGGCAAAACCCGCCAGCACAAGCCAGCCCAGGCCGCGCGAAGATCGACCCCGTGCGTCTTGAACTGGTCAAAAATGCCATCGGTTCGGTCGTCGATGAAATGGTTCTGACGGTGGTTCGCATTGCCTATTCGTCCATCCTCAAGGACACGATGGATGTGTCGAGCGCCTTCTGCGACCGTCAGGGTCGCCTGATCGCCCAGGGCCTGAGCATTCCGCTGCACCTTGGCTCGATCCCCGACGCCATGGACGCGGTGCTGGCCGAATTCGGCAGCAGTCTGGTCGATGGTGATATCGTCATCCTCAACGACCCGTATCTGGGCGGCATGCACCTGCCCGATGTGTTCATGTTCCAGCCGGTATTCGTCGGCCCGCGCCTGCTCGGTTACGGCGTCATGGTGGCGCACCACAACGACATGGGTGGCCGCGTACCCGGCTCCAGCGCTGCCGATTCCACCGAAATCTACCAGGAAGGTTTGCAGATTCCGCCGCTCAAGCTGTACGAGGCTGGCAAGCTCAACCACACCCTGCTGCAGATGATCAAACGCAATGTGCGCGTGCCCGACACGGTGGTCGGTGATCTGCACGCCCAGGAAGCTGCCTGCCGCACGGCGGACCGAGGCATGCGCGAACTGGCGCTGCGTTATGGCATTGACGAGCTCGAAGCCTGCATCGAAGAACTGCTCGATTATTCGGAGCGCGAGGCGCGCCGCGTGATCCGCTCGATTCCCGATGGCGTCTACAGCTTTACCGACTATATCGACGACGACGGCATGGACCCGGACTCACCCGTCAAGGTGCAGGTCGCGCTGACCATCAAGGACGATACCCTGTCCGCCGACATGACCGGCAGCTCACCGCAGGTGCGCGGCGCCATCAACTCGACCCTGTCGTTCGCCAAGTCGGCCATCTACTTCGCGGTACGCGCGCTGATGGATTCGGACGCGCCCAACAACGCCGGCTTCATCCGCGCCATCAGCGTGTATGC
>CANJOT010000343.1 GCA_947475815.1 Burkholderiales bacterium
GCATGGCCAGCGGTGTGGCGCTCATGAGCAGGTTCATGATGCCGTAGCTGATCATGGCGCCCAGCACAGCGACGATGAAGGCGGGCTGACGCGCGATTTCGGAAAACGGCCGCTGCGCGCCGCTGCGTTCCTGCTCGGTGGGCATGGGTACATCGAGTTTGCGCACGATGCCGATGGCGATCAGCGCGAACACGATCAGCATGAGGTAGGACCCCATGTAGGTGATCGGCAGGGCGTCGACGGTGCGCATGCTGGTTTCCGGGCCGATGATGCCGCCAACGACGCCGCCGGTCAGCACCAGTGCGATAGCGCGTTCCTTGAATCGGGGTTCAAGCTTTTGCGTCACGTCGGCAGCAGCGAACCGGTAATACTGGCCAAAGGCGTTGTACACGCCGATGACCATCGTGCCCAGACACAGCAGCACGAAGCTGTGCAGCGCCATGGCGCCGGCGCACATGAGCGCACCAAGGATGCCGAACAGTCCGCCGAGGGTGAAGCCGCCGCGCCGGCCGATGCGGCGCATGACCAGCGAGGCCATCATGGTCGAGAGGGCCGAGCCGAGCACATAGCAGGTCACCGGCAGGGTGGCCCAGGTCGGGTTGCCCGACAGGGCCAGACCGGCGAGCACGTTGACCGAGATCAGCGTGCCGGCATTGGTCAGCAGCAGCGCCTGGCAGGCGGCCAGCAGGGCGATCTGTCGATGTGCCGGATTGTTGCCGATGCCCAGACGGCTCAGCATGCTGCCATCCCGAGGCGTCGGCCAGAGGGCTTGAACGCTGGCCGGCTCACGCCTGCTGCGTCGGTACGTGGTCGCGCGAGCCGGCGACGCGGTTCTGGTCGTCGACGAACACCACCTTCGGCTTGAAGCTGGCCATTTCGCTGGCATCGAGGCTGGCAAAGGCGGCGATGATGATCAGGTCACCCATCTGCGCGCGGCGCGCTGCCGAGCCGTTGATCGAGATCATGCCGCTGCCGCGTGCACCGCGGATGGCATAGGTGATGAAGCGTTCGCCGTTCGAGATGTTCCAGATGTGGATCTGCTCGTTTTCGACGATGCCCGAGGCATCAAGCAGATCTTCATCGATGGCGCAGGAGCCTTCGTAGTGCAGCTCGCATTGTGTCACCACGGCACGATGGATTTTTCCGTGGAGCAAGGTACGTTGCATGAGAATTCCAGTCAGATCGGCGCGCGGGCCGCTCAGATTTCCAGGTTGTCGATCAGGCGCGTGGCGCCCAGTCTTGCGGCGGCCAGCACGACCAGCGGTTCACCCTGCTGCACTTCAGCTTCGGTGGGTGGCCGCAGGTTCATGCGCTTGCGCACCGAAATATAGTCGGGTTTCCAGCCGCGTGCACCGATTTCGGTCATCACATCCTGCTCGATGGACTGGACCGTGCCATCGCCGGCGCGCACCCGTTCTGCCACGCGGTTCAACATGCGCAGCAGTTGTGGGGCCTCGGCCCGTTCGGCCGCGCTCAGATAGCCATTGCGCGACGAAAGCGCCAGTCCATCTTCTGCACGCACGGTTTCGGCAGCGACGATCTGGGTCGGCAGGGCAAGCTGGCGGCACATGTTGCGGATCACCATGAGTTGCTGGTAATCCTTCTTGCCAAAAACCGCCGCGCGCGGCTGCACGCAGGAAAACAGCTTGAGCACCACGGTCGAGACGCCGACAAAAAAGCCGGGCCGGAAATGGCCCTCGAGGATGTCGCCCAGATCATGCGGCGGCTGCACGCGGTATTCCTGCGGCTCGGGGTAGAGCTCCTTCTCGTCGGGGGCGAACAGCACGTACACGCCCTCCCTGGCGAGTTTCTCGCAGTCGGCTTCGAAGGTGCGCGGGTACTTGTCGAAGTCTTCGTTCGGGCCGAACTGCAGGCGGTTAACGAAGATGCTGGCGACCACCGGGTCGCCATGACGCGACGCCAGCCGCATGAGCGAGAGGTGGCCTTCGTGCAGGTTGCCCATGGTGGGCACGAAGGCAGTGCGCAACTGGCCGCTCAACTGGCCGCGCAGTTCATCAATGGTGGTAACGATTTTCATGAGGGTGGAGCCATGAGTGTGGAGCTGGATTGCATCCGGGAAAACCGGGCATTATGCTACGACTCAGGAAAAAGCATGTTCTGCCTGTGGGAAGGTGGCGCTTTTAACGGCTTCGACATACGTGCGCACGGCCGCTTCGATGCTCGGTGCGCCGATCATAAAATTCTTGACGAAACGTGCCTGCTTGCCGGGAAACACGCCGAGCATGTCGTAGATCACCAGTACCTGGCCCGAGCAACCCGCACCGGCGCCGATGCCGATGACCGGAATCTTCACTTCCTGGGTAATCGCTGCAGCCACGGCCGCGGGCACCATCTCGAAGAGCAGCATGGCCGCGCCGGCTTCCTGTGCGGCGAGCGCATCGGCGCGCAGCAGGGCCGCGCCGGCCTCGCTCTTGCCCTGCACGCGGTAGCCGCCGAGTTGATGCACGCTTTGCGGCGTCAGGCCGAAGTGGGCGCAGACCGGAATGCCGCGCTCGGACAAAAACCGCACGGTATCGATCATCCACTGGTTCTTGTCGCGCGCCGCTTCGATCTTGACCATCTGCGCGCCGGCGCGCATCAGGGCCGCCGCGCTGGCATACGCCTGAGCGTGTGATTCGTGGTAACTACCATAAGGTAGGTCGCCCATGACCCAGGCGGTGCCACCGGCATTGCGCAGGCCGCGCACCACACAGCGGGTGTGATAGACCATCTCTTCGAGCGTGACCGGCAGGGTCGAGGTTTCACCCTGAATGACGTTGCCGAGCGAATCGCCGATCAAAATGATATCGACACCGGCGCGGTCTTGAAGGGCTGCGAAGCTGGCGTCGTAGCAGGTCAGCACGACAATTTTTTCGCCCTTGGCATGCATCTCGGTCAGGCGTGGCAGAGTCACCTGTTTGCGCGCGGCCGGTGCGCTGGCGGGGGATGATTCCGGGGTGCTCAGGTAGCTCATGTCGTGTCTCCTGGTAATGGCTCGCGCCCAGAGGATGGGCTTGCAGTCGGGCTGGCGGTCAGGCGGGCGTGTTCAGCCTGCGGCGCGGTTGAAATACTCGCGCCGGCCGCGCATCTGGCCGATGCGCTCTTGCAGCAGTGCAAAATCTTTGTCGTCGTCGACCGGGTTGAGGTGTTCGGTGTTCACCATCAGTACCGGAGCCGCATTGTACTGGTGGAAAAATCGCGTATAGGCATCGCACAGTTCGCGCAGGTAGGCGTCCGAGATGGCGGACTCCATGGGAATGCCGCGCCGGGCGATGCGTTCGATCAGGGTGTCGGGACTGGCCTGCAGATAGATCACCAGATCAGGCACCGGTGCCTGTGGGGCCATGGTGCTGTACATCTGGCGATAGAGATTGAGTTCGTCGTCATTGAGCGTGAGCGCGGCAAACAGAGGATCTTTGTCGAGCAGAAAGTCGGACACGAACAGACGCCGGAACAGGTCGCGCTGCGCCAGATCGCGCAACTGGTTGATGCGCTGGAACAGGAAGAACAGTTGGGTCGGCAGGGCGTAACGCGC
>CANJOT010000344.1 GCA_947475815.1 Burkholderiales bacterium
GACGCGCACGGGCTCGGGCACAGGCCCGCCGGTGTCGGATCCGATGCACACCATCATGATGTCGGAAACCGACCTGGAGCAGGCCCTGAAGCAGGTGGAGCAGTCCGGCGCCGCCAAGCTCGATATTTCAAAACTGCGCCCGGGCGATGTCATCGAGGGTCGCTACAAGTACATCGAGCGCATCGGCAAGGGTGCCTTCGGCACTGTGCTGCTGATGGAAGACACGGTCGTCGAGGAACGCCTGATCCTGAAGTTCCTCAATCCGAACGTGTCGGAAGACGAGGAAATCATGAAGCGCTTCGTGCACGAACTGCGCTACTCGCGCAAGATCACGCACAAGAACGTCATCCGCATCTATGACTTCCTGCACATCCAGGGCAACTACGCCATTTCGATGGAGTACTTCCCGTCCCACACGCTGGGCGGGGAAATCGTCAATGAGAAGCCGGTGCCCACCAAACGTGCCGTGCAGTTCGGCATCGACATGGCCACGGGCATGGCCGTGGCGCACCAGGTCGGCATCGTGCACCGGGACCTCAAGCCCGCCAACGTGCTGATCAATGACGAAGGCCTGCTGAAGATCGTGGATTTCGGCGTGGCCGCTGCGCACCGCGAAGGCGACACGCAGCTGACCAAGACCGGCTATGTGATCGGCTCTCCCAAGTACATGGCACCGGAGCAGATCCTCGGCCGCAAGGTCGATGAGCGCGCGGACGTCTATGCCGTTGGCGTCATCCTGTACGAACTGCTCACCGGCGTTCCGCCCTACTCGCGCGGCGACCACATGGCGGTGATGTACCAGCACGTGCAGGGCAAGGCCACCCCGCCGCAGGAACTCAATCCGTCGCTGCCCCCGGAACTGGGCAGCCTGGTCATCAAGGCCATGGCCGTGGACAAGGCCAAGCGCTTCCAGAGCATGGATGAACTGCGTCTTGCACTGGAGAAGTTTCTCTAGCGCCCGACGCAGGTACCCCGGTACCCTTCCCGCAGACATCTGGCCATCAAGGGAGTACGCCGCGTGGCACGCATCGATGCGTTCCTCAAACTGGGTATGCAGCAAGGCTGCTCGGACATCCACCTCGCCGTGGGCGTCCCGCCTATGCTGCGCATGCATGGCGACCTGCTGCCGATCAAATTCCGTGACCTGGTCGACACCGAGCTAGAGGCGTACGTCCAGGAAATCATGACCCAGTCCCAGCGTGAGCATTTCGCGCAGGGTAACGACCTCGATTTCTCCTACGTCTCCAACGATGGCGGCCGCTTCCGCGTCAACGTGTTCCGCAAGGAAACCGGCCTGGGCGCGGTCTTTCGCACAATTCCTTCGGACATCCCCGGCATCGATAAGCTCGGGCTGCCGCCGATCGTCAAGAAACTGTGCGATTTCCACCAGGGCATGATCCTGGTGACCGGCTCCACCGGCACGGGCAAGTCGACCACCCTTGCCGCCATGATCGACCACCTGAACCAGACCCGAAAGCTGAACATCATCAGCCTGGAAGACCCCATCGAGTTCGTGCACCGGAGCAAGAGCAGCCAGGTCATCCAGCGCGAACTCGGCACGCACATCCCCAGCTTTGCAGAGGGTGTGCGCGCGGCCATGCGCGAAGACCCGGACGTCATCCTGGTCGGCGAACTGCGAGACGCCGAGACCATCTCGATGGCCATGACCGCAGCTGAAACGGGCCATCTGGTGCTGGGCACCCTGCACACGACCGGCGCCGTGAAGACCATCGACCGCATCATTGACGCGCTGCCCGTGGAGGAGCGCGAACAGACCAAGAGCTTTCTGGCGCAGAGCCTGCTGGCCGTGATCACGCAGGTGCTGGTCAAGACCCCTGACGGTCGCGGCCGCAAGGCCATCTGCGAGGTCCTGGTCATGACCAAGGCCATCGCCAAGCTCATCCAGAGCGACCAGACGCACCAGGTACCCAGCCAGCTGCAGACCGGGCGCGACCTGGGGATGCAACTGCTCGACCAGTCGCTGCTGCAGGCGCTAGAGGCCAAGGAGATCGACCCCGACGATGCCTATGCCTATGCCGCCGACAAACGCGCCTTCCAGAAGTTCGCGACGGATATCCGCCACTTGCCGAAGCTGGACCCCTTACAGATGCCCCCCGGACCCTAAGGCGCGGCCATGGCACGAATAGACGAGTACCTGCTCGAGGTGGTCCGCCGGCGTGGCTCTGACCTGCATTTCCTGGCCGGCGACCCGCCGCGCATCCGCCTGCATGGCGACCTTGCCCCCCTGCGCGGCGAGACCCTGGACGCGAACCTGGTGCGCGAGGCGCTCTACGAGATCATGCCCAAAAGGGCCGCTGACCGGTTCGAGGCCCGGGATGGAGCGGACTTCGCCTACAGCCTGCCCGGGCACGGGCGCTTCCGCGTCAACATCCTGCGCCACCTCAACGGCATGGGTGCCGTCTTCCGCAGCATTCCGTCCAAGGCGATGACCATGGACGAACTGAAACTGCCGGAGTCGGTGCGCCAGCTGGCCAGGGCGACCAACGGGCTCATCCTGGTGACCGGCAAGACCGGCTCGGGTAAGTCGACCACGCTGGCGGCGATGGTCGATGACATCAACACCCGCATGAAAGGCCATATCCTCACCATCGAGGATCCCATCGAATTCGTGCACCAGCGCAAGGGTTGCCTGGTAAGCCAGCGCGAGATTGGCATGCACGCACCCAGTTTCGCGGCGGCCCTGCACTCTGCCCTGCGCGAGGACCCGGACGTGGTGCTGGTCGGTGAGTTGCGCGACCTCGAAACCATGAGCATTGCGGTCACCGCTGCCGAAATGGGCATCCTGGTGATGGGTACGCTGCACACCAACGGCGCGGCCCAGACCGTCGACCGCATGATCAACGTCTTCCCGTCGGACAAGCAGGCGCATGTGCGCACGATGCTATCGACGTCGCTGCGCGGCGTGATCTCCCAGCAGCTGCTGCAGCGCGCCGACAAGGCCGGCCGCGTCGCCGCACTGGAAATCCTGATCAACAACACCGCGGCCTCCAACCTCATCCGCCAGGGCAAGCTCGACCAGCTGGAGAACACCATGCAATCCGGTGCCCAGACCGGCATGCGGACCATGGACAGCTCCATCCAGGCCCTCTACGACCAGCAAATCGTGACCGGCAGCGAGGCCTATAAGAAGGCTATTAACAAATCCCGTTTCGAGGCCGTGAAGGACAACGGCTGAACGCACTGTGGCCCAACCCACCCGCCCACCCATGCAACGGTTCGGGCGGGCCTACTCGCACCTGACCCGCCGCTCGCGCATCGAACTGCAGGGGTCCCCGGCGACAGACTGAAGCCCGGGCAGCGGTCGCCTACCGGTGGGGCCCATCGTGCGATAATCCGCGGCTCCCGCAGCCCCGGATTGCCAAGACCACCATGCCGCGCCAGATACTCGTCACCAGCGCCCTGCCGTATGCCAACGGCCCCCTGCACTTCGGCCACATCATCGAGGCCGTGCAGACCGACGTCTGGGTGCGCTTCCAGAAGCTGCGCGGCAACGACTGCCTGTATGTCTGCGCC
>CANJOT010000345.1 GCA_947475815.1 Burkholderiales bacterium
ACTTCACCGTCGGGCAAGCCCGGATGCGACAGGAATTTGACTTCGACACCGGGCAGCGGCCTGCCGGTAGAGCCCAGCATTTCAATATTTTCCGAACCGGCCGCTGCGGTGGCCTGGCCCCCGTTCTCGGTCAGGCCGTAGCCGGTCGGAATTCTGGGGCTGACGCTGGGCAAACCCGCCCGGATGCGCTGCATGAGTTCCGCGTGCACCGGCGCACCGCCGATGCTGATGGATTTCAGGCTGGCGAGGTCACGGCGCGACACCTCCGGATGGTCGAGCAGGCGCGAGACCATGGTTGGCACGGCATTCCAGCGGTTGACCTTGTGGCGCTCGATCGCCTCCAGCACGTCGGCAGGATCGAAGCGGCCGCGCAGCAGCACCAGCGTATCGCCGACGATGACGGCCCGCAGCAGGCCCTGCATGCTGCCCACATGGAACAGCGGGCCCGTGATCAGCGTGACGTCGCGGGTCGATCCGTCCACCTGATGCGGCAGCTTGCGCGTGATGTGCAGCGTCATGTGCAGGCGAGCCAGCACGGCCCGATGCGACAGGACGACGGCTTTGGGCTGGCCCGATGTGCCGGAAGTAAAAATGATGAGGGCGGTCTCTTCCTCGTCGCGTTCGTCCTTTCTGTCCTGCTGGTCACCGGGGGCTTCGGCTGCTTCGGTGGCAGCGGGCAATGCCCAGGGACCGCAGCGCCATCCCGCCGGAACCTTGGCGACGGCAGACGCGTCGGCAAGCACAAGCGCCGGTTGCAGCGCGGTCAGCCCGTTGGCCACTTCGGTTGCACTCCACCAGGCGTTGGCCAGCACCGGCACCACGCCTGCGTGCAGGCAGGCCCAGAAATTCACCACCCATTCGGGGCTGTTCCAGCCGAGGATGAAGACGCGGTCACCGCGCCGCAAACCCCTATTCAGCAGTTCGGCGGCCTTGGCCAGGGCCGCCTTGTGCATGTCGTCGAAGGTGATGATGCGATCACCATGGATGATATGCGGCCGATCGCCCCAGCAGCCCGCAAACGCGAGCAGTTCTTCCACCCGGCGCGGCCGCTCGGTATACATGCGGTACGGTATGCCATTGATCACCTGCTCGGCAATCTGGTCACCCCAACGCCTGGTTGCCGATGACATCATGTTCCCCGTGTGGTTCACCCTATGCAATCAGAACACAGGAATCAGATCACGCCGTCGCGGTGAAGATCCGCGATTTCGGCCTGGCCAAGACCGCACAGTTCGGCCAGCACCGCGTCGGTATGTTCACCCAGCAACGGAGGCGAATGCAGCGCCCGCATGCCCGAACCCTGATAGCGCATGGGGCTGTTGGGCAAGGCAACCGTCCCGGCCTCGGTCACATGGTCGGTGAGGAAACCGCGGGCACGCAGATGCGGATCGTCCAGGACTTCGTTCACATTGCGCAACGGTGCCGAGGGCACGTGGTACTTCTGGCACAGTTCGGTGATCTGGTCGCGCGTGTGCCGGGCAGCCCAGGCACCGATTTCGTCAGTCAGTGCTTCGATGCGCTCGATACGTCCATGCAACACACGCAGCGCCGGGTCATCACGCAGGTCGGTGCGGCCCATAGCTTCGGTCAGATTCAGCCAGTGCTCGTCAGTGGCGCATACAATCGCCACCCAGCCATCGGAAGCCTCAAAGGTATCGAACGGCACATAGGAGTCGGCGACATGCCGGTTGCCGGTGCGCTGCGGCACGCTGTTGCTCGCATAGACATGGCCCGCGGAGGGAAGCAGCGTCGCAAACAGAGCCTCCAGCATCGACACCTCCAGCACACGCCCGCGGCCGGTGCGCTCGCGCTCGAACAGCGCAGTCACAACCGCGCCGTACAGATGCGCTCCTGACATGAAGTCCGCGACCGGCACGCCGGCTTTGAGCGGGCGTCCGCCCTTCTCGCCGGTGGTGCTCATCATCCCGCTCATGGCCTGGATGGTCAGGTCCAGCGCCAGTTTTTCCGCATAGGGACCGGTGCTGCCAAAGCCCGAGGCTGAGGCATAGATGAGCCGGGGATTCGCCTTCATGAAAATGTCGGACCCGAGCCCGAGTCGGGGCATGACGGCAGGGGCGAAGTTCTCGACCAGCACGTCCGCGGCGCCCGCCAGTTGCAGCAGCAGTTCACGGCCGCGCTCGGTCTTCAGGTTAAGGACAATGCCTCGCTTGCAGCCGTTGAGCGCGCGGAACGGATAGTCGCCATCACGTCCGCGTTTGCGTGACATGTCACCGCGCGGCGGCTCGATCTTGATGACTTCCGCGCCCGCCATCGCCATCATGAAGGTGGCATACGGCCCCTGGAAGACATGGCCGAGGTCGAGTACGCGCACGCCAGTCAGAGGCAGGGGGCGGTCCCCGGACGGCTGTGCATTCGCGGATCCCTGGTTGATGCTCATGCTCTTGTCCTTTGCATTCATCAAGCTTTCTCCTTGTCTTGGTCATTACCGGCGGCGCGAACCGGGAGGGCGATCACGGCCTTGCCCGGCATGCATTGCTGGCCACGCTGATTGGTGGCCCAGGTGGTCAGGTGCACGACATGACTGCCGTCCGCGTCGATGGCTTTGTCCTCGATCCGGCCGCCTAGCCTCACCACGTCTGAGAGGTATACATGCGAGCGGTATTGCCCGGTGATGGCTTTCAGGGTCCCGTGGTCGCCCATCCAGTTGGTGAGCGAATGTATCTGCCAGCTGGTGCGCTGGATGCCCACGTCGTAGGCGATCTGCGCGCCCTGCAGCTTGGCCGCATAGTCGTTGTAGTGCACCGAGTACACCGGCTCCAGGGCATGCGTCCGGGGGTCGCGGAACGCCCATTTCGGATGCTTGTGATAGCGCTTGAGCGCCACCGAGTGGGCTGCCACCCGCGGGATCGGCGCCGCACCCGCCGCGATGAAGGCGATGAAGTCCGTCTGGCCCAGTGGCCCCTTGGTGATGACATCGATCTCGTCGCCCACGTTCACGTCATCCCAGTAGCGCGGCGTCGCACCGCGAGGCTTTTCGGCCAGGATGTCTTTCTCGATGGCGACGACTTCCGGTTCGGTCCACGGGTGGGGAAGCACGATGGGGCTGGACTCGGTTCGCTTCTCCGCGCGCTTTTGCATCTCGGTGCGCTCAAAGCGCATGCGCGAGCAGATGAACGTGGCGACCAACTCGTCCTTCTGGTTGCGATACTCCTGGCGCAGGTAGTCCTTGATGCGGCGCCCGCCGAACTTGCTCTCGTCGATGGGACCATCGAAACCGTCGAAAACCACCTTGGCCGTGATCCTGTCGTCAACGTGGATATTTTTGTGAAAAGTCATCCTCGTCTCGCAGTGGAAACCACCCAGACCGGGCCAGCCGACCTGGACCGAACCGAGGCAGGCGAAGATAAAACTCGGCGGAGCGATCAGCGTGCCATGCGGACCTTTTGCCGCATAGGCGGCATCCGTCCATAACGGATTATCGTCGCCGATGCCTTCGCAGAACCGCATGATCGCGAGCCGCGTGGCGTATTCATTGTTGACGCAGGATTCGGTGCGCAGCTCGGTGCCGATC
>CANJOT010000346.1 GCA_947475815.1 Burkholderiales bacterium
CGGTCCCCGGGGTTGACGCGCTCGGGGGAATAGCCGACGTGAAAGCCGTCCTGCCAGCGCAAACCCGAATGCTGCTCCAGCAGCGGTATGCAGACTTCCTCGGTCGCACCCGGATAGACGGTCGATTCATACACGACGATGGCGCCGCGCCTGAGCATCGTGCCGGCGGTGATCGAGGCGCTGATGAGCGGGCGAAAATCCGGGATGTGGGCGTCGTCGACCGGCGTGGGGACGGCAATGATGATGACATCGGCTTCGCGCAGCACCGCCGGGTCGGTCGAGACCGTCAAATGCCGGGCGGCAGCAAACCCTGCCGCATCGATTTCGCCGTTGGGATCGCGATGTTCGCGATAGCTCGCCACACGGCTTGCCGACAGGTCATAACCGATGGTGCGGAACTGCTTGCCGAACTCGATGGCCAGCGGCAGGCCGACATAACCGAGTCCGATGATGCCGACGACCATGGCGGGCGTCATGGGCGCGCTCCCTGCGAAGGGTAATAGCTCAGATACCAGTCAATAAAACGGCTGATGCCTTCTTCGATGCTGGTGTTGGGTTTGTACTGGAACTGCTCGACCAGATCCTGCACGTCGGCGGCGGTGTCGGGCACGTCGCCGGACTGCAAGGGCAGCAGTTCTTTTTCTGCCTTGCGGCCGAGCGCTTTTTCGAGCGCGGCGATGTAATCGAGTAATTCCACCGGGTCGCTGTTGCCGATGTTGTAGATGCGCCAGGGGGCTTTGCTGGTGCCGGGATCGGGTTGATTGCTGTCCCAGTCGGGATTGGGCGGCGCGGGACGGTCGAGCACGCGGATCACGCCCTCGACGATGTCATCCACATAAGTGAAATCACGCCGGTGCCGGCCATGGTTGAAGACCTGAATCGGTTCGCCGGCCAGCATCGCCTTGGTGAACTTGAACAAGGCCATGTCGGGCCGGCCCCAGGGGCCGTAGACGGTAAAAAAGCGCAGCCCGGTGGTCGGCAGGCCGTAGAGCGAACTGTAGGTGTGCGCCATCAGTTCGTTGGATTTTTTGCTGGCGGCATACAGGCTGAGCGGGTGGTCGACATTCTGGTGCACCGAGAAGGGCAGGGCCGTATTGGCGCCATACACGCTGGAACTGCTGGCATAGACCAGATGTGCGACCTTGTGGTGGCGGCAACCTTCGAGGATGTGGGCGAAACCGACAATGTTGCTGTCGATGTAGGCCAGCGGGTTTTCGATCGAATACCGCACTCCGGCCTGGGCGGCCAGATTGACGACGGCCTGTGGCTGGTGTTCGGCGAAGGTCGCCGCAATCGCCGCGCGGTCGGCCAGGTCGATACGCAGATGGGTATAGCCCGGATGGCGGGCAAAGCGCGCCAGGCGTGCTTCTTTGAGTTGCGGGTCGTAATAGTCGTTATGGTTGTCGATACCGATGACCGTGTCGCCGCGCGCGAGCAGGCGCAGGACCAGCGTGGAACCGATGAAGCCGGCAGACCCGGTGACAAGTACTTTCATGGATGGTCGGTGGTGATCGGAGGTTGGAGAGGGGCGCCGCTCGGGAGCGACGGCCGTGTGGACCGGGTTGCGTCGGTGCTCCCGCAATGGCGGCTTCGGGCAGGCTACCGCCGTGCCGTATCACGATCGGCCAGCGCGGTCGGCAGTGTGCCAGAAGCGAAAAATGTCTTGCTGTAGTGCCTGATTATCGCCGATTCTGCCACAGCGGCGACGCGTCTCAAAGGCGCACCGGGATGGCGTCGTCCGCTTTAGCTGGCGCGCAACAGTCCGCCCGCTTCAATCTGCACGCGTACCGGCTTGCCGAGCATTTCGATGAGCACCATTACCCGACTGGCGCCATCGTGCATTTCGTAGAGGGCATCCAGGCCGGCAAACGGTCCGCGCGACAGGCGCACCCGCTCACCCGGGGTGAACAGCCTGCGCGGCTGCAGGCGGGCGATGTGTTCGCGTGCGCGCAGCAGTTCAATCAGGGCATCGTCGATGCGCGCGGCATCGCTGCCAAAACAGACCAGGCGGCTGACGCCTTTGGTCGAGCGGATCGGTCCCCAGCTCTTGCCGGTCTGGGCGTGGGACAGGCGGATGAACAGATAACGCGGGAACAGCGCTTCGTGAACGATGCTCAGCAGTGCGTCGCGCAGTTTTTCCTGGGCAAGAAGCGGCAAATAACATTCATAGCCCTGTTGCTCAAGATTGAGCAGGGCATTTTTTTCCTGCCTGAGCTTGGTATGCACCAGATACCAGGCCAGCGTCGGATCAAGCGGATTATTCATTGCATGCGAATGTTATAGGCACAAGCGGTTGCGGGCAATCAAATCATTCTTGTTCCAGCCGAACAGCACTGTCCGTTCCCGCTGTCAGCAAGGCGCGTTCCGCGGCCCGCAGCGGCGCTTGCGCGCCGATTGGATGTAATTTATCAACATTAATTTACTGGCCTCCAGAAGTACGAGGCCATGGACAGCATGCCGTGGGTGATGCCGCCGTCCAGCACCTCGACGGCATCGTCTGCGGTCGATGCGCCGAGCGCCACCAGCAAGGGCAGGAAATGCTCGTCGGTGGGGTGGGCACGCACGGCGTGCGGGGCGCGTGTCCGGTATTCGAGCAGTTGCGCGGCGTCGTTGCGGGTGATGACTTTGTGCACCCAGGCTGCGAATTCCTCCACATAGGGCGCAGGGGTGTTGTCGCTGCTGCGGAACTCGCTCAGGTTGTGGGTCATGCTGCCCGAACCGAGGATCAGTACGCCTTGGCGGCGCAGGGGTGTCAGGGCACGGCCGAGCGCGAAGGCCTGGCTTTCGTTGAGATTGACCGGCATGGACACCTGGAAGACTGGAATGCTGGCGTCAGGCAGCATGTGGTAGAGCGGCACCCATGCGCCATGATCGAGGCCGCGCTGATCATCGAGGGTCACCGCGAAGCCGGCCGCGTGCAGCAGGCTGGCCGCTGCACGCGCCATGTCGGGTGCCCCAGCGGCCGGGTAGCGCAACAGGTAGAGCGCTTCAGGGAAGCCGCCGAAGTCGTGCATGGTCTCCGGCTGCACGGTGCTCATGACGCGCACGTCGCGCGACTGCCAGTGCGGCGAGATCACCAGTATGGCCGTGATGCCCTCGAGTGCGGCGCCCAGAGTATGCAGCTGCGGGCCGAGCTTGCCGGGTTCCAGGGCGAAAGTGGGCGCGCCGTGCGAGATGAACAGGACGGGGGCAGTGGCCAGCGTGGTCATGACGGATTCCCTCAGGAAAACAGGGCCGGCGTAGCGCCGGTCCAAGGTGGTGTGGACCATCGGGACGGCCGTTTGGTTCGCGGCCGGGCTGGGCCGCATCGGGGCGGACAACACCAGCAGGGTACTTGATTGACTATGAATTGCCGGTTAAACGCCCCATTCGAGCACGCAAACCTGTGTCGCCCAAGGTGCGTGTGCGGGTCGAATTCCGGGGGCAAAAATTTGCCGGCACGGGTTCGGCCTGGCACGCGTGCCCCTCCTGAGAGACGCGCAGATCAGAACCCGAAGTTGGCGCCCGCTCCCATCAAGGTCGCCAG
>CANJOT010000347.1 GCA_947475815.1 Burkholderiales bacterium
GCGTGACGACGTTATCGAGAAAGGCGCGATCGTGGCTGACCAGAAACACCGTGCCGGGATAATCCTGCAGCAGGTCTTCGAGCAACTCGAGCGTGTCGATGTCGAGGTCGTTGGTCGGCTCGTCCAGCACCAGCACATTGGCGGGACGGGCAAACAGGCGCGCCAGCAGCAGACGGTTGCGTTCGCCACCAGACAGGCTGCGCACCGGTGAGCGCGCGCGTTCAGGCGAAAACAGAAAGTCGCCCAGATAACTCATGACGTGCTTTCTCTGACCGCTGATTTCGATCCACTCCGATCCCGGGGAGATGGTTTCGGCCACGCTGGTGGCTTCATCAAGCTGGGCGCGCATCTGGTCGAAATAGGCGATCAGCAGATTGCTGCCCTGCCGTATCGTGCCGCTGTCGGGCTGCTCGACGCCAAGGATCAGCTTGAGCAGGGTCGACTTGCCCGCGCCATTGGGGCCAATCAGGCCAATCTTGTCGCCGCGCATCAGGGTGGCCGAGAACTCGCGCACCACCGTCACACCGTTGTAGGCCTTGCTGACCTTGGTCAGTTCCGCGACCAGTTTGCCGGAGCGTTCACCGGAATCGACCGCCAGCCGCGCACTGCCCGACAACTCGCGGCGCGCAGCGCGCGCCACCCGCAGGGACTCGAGCCGGCGCACGCGCCCCTCGTCACGCGTGCGGCGTGCCTGCACACCCTTGCGGATCCAGACCTCCTCCTGGGCTAGCAGCTTGTCAAAACGGGCGTTTTCAAGGCGCTCGGCATCAAGTTGCTCCGCCTTGCGCAGCTTGTAGCTCGCATAGTTACCGGGATAGCTGCGCAGCTTGCCGCGATCAAGCTCGACAATGCGCGTCGCCACCGCATCGAGAAAGCTGCGATCGTGGGTAATGAACACCAGCGAGCTGCGCATGCCACGCAGCATTTCTTCCATCCAGCGGATCGAATCAAGGTCCAGGTGGGTGGTCGGTTCATCAAGCAGCAGAATGTCGGGATCGGTCACGAGCGCACGCGCCAGCGCCACGCGCTTGCGCTGGCCACCGGACATTTGACCGACAATCTGCAAACCATCGAGCTTAAAACGCTGGATCACCGACTCAAGCCGGGTTTTTAGCGACCAGCCATCAACCGCCTCAAGCTGGGTCTGCAGATGCGCCAGTTCGTCGAGGTCGGCATCGGTGGCGCCATGTTCGAGACGCGCCACTGCGGCCTCATAGGCGGCGAGCAGATCGGCATGTCCCGCCAGACCACGGGCGACTGCCTGAAACACGGTCAGGGATGCATCGAGCACCGGCTCCTGCTCGACAAAAGCGGTCACCAGACCGTTCTGCCGCTGCACCGTGCCATCATCGGGCTTGCGTTCGCCGGAAACAATGCGCAACAGCGACGACTTGCCGGTGCCGTTGCGGCCAATCAGGCCAACGCGTTCACCCGGTTCGAGGCTGAACTCCACGCCATCGAGTAACGCAACGTGGCCATACGCAAGCTGCACGTTGCCGAGGGTAATGAGGGCCATAAATTCAATTCAATCAATAAAGGAACACCACCGCGAGTGCGGTGGATGCGGCAACAAGCCGGACGTCTTCAGGTAAAAATGCGCGCGGGCGGAGCGGAGTTTAACCCGTCCGCGCCGGAACGCGCCGGCTTCAGGGCACGTAGCCCGGAATTTTCGACTCGTCGACGACGTCGATCTGTTCGGGTGGGAGGAATTTGTGGGCGAAGTCGAGATAGACCTTTTTGCGCACGAAAATATCGAACAGGTCCGGATCGACGTGGCCACTCTTGCACATGAAACCAAGAATGTTGAGCGACTCGGTGAGCGTCTTGGCGGCCTTGTAAGGCCGGTCGTTGGCGGTCAATGCCTCGAAGATGTCGGCGATGCCCATGACGCGCGCCTGCACCGACATTTCTTCGCGCTTGAGCCCGCGCGGATAACCCTTGCCGTCCATGCGCTCATGGTGGCCGCCGGCAAACTCAGGCACACGCTTCATCTGCGGCGGCCACGGCAGGTTTTCCAGCATGCGGATGGTCGTGCTGATGTGATTGTTGATGATCTGGCGCTCGTCACCCGTGAGGGTGCCGTACTGGATCGACAGGTTGCGGGTCTCGTCCTCATTGAGGAAGGGCGCCACCTGTCCATCACCACGCACCCAGGTCTGCCGGGCCAGTACCTTGACGCGTTCGATGTCAGCGTCAGCCATTTTTTCGCCGCCGACGTTGGCCGTCTGCAGGAAGCTCTGATCGGCAGCGATCTGGGCCAGCCGGGCCGCCAGCGTCTGATCAAGCTCGGCCGCATCGCCCCCCGCCAGCTTTGCCTTGAGATTTTCGATTTCGGCATCGCGGCGCAACACTTCGCAGCGCGCATCGACCATTTCGATGCGGTCGAACAGAGTCTGCAGCTTGGTGCCCTTGTCCATCACATGGACCGGCGTGACGATCTTGCCACAGTCGTGCAGCAGGCCGGCGATGAGCAGCTCGCGCCGGTCAGTCGACGTCATCTTGAAGTCCGCCAGCGGACCCTCGGTGACCGCGACGGCCGCATCGGCGAGCAGCATGGTCAATTCCGGAACGCGCTGGCAATGGCCGCTTGTATGGGGTGATTTTTCGTCAATGGCGACGTTGATGAGATTGATGAAGCTGAAAAACAGAGCTTCAAGCCGGTCCACCAGCATCTGGTTTTCGAGGGCGATCGCCGCCTGAGCCGCGAGCGCCTCGATAAACCCTTGATCCTGCTCGGAAAACGGCACCGTCTGGCCGCGTTCGTCGCGCGCGTTAATGAGTTGCAGCACACCGATCAGCTGATCCTCGTGCGACAGCATCGGCACGGTCAGGAACGACTTGGAACGATAGTGATTGGCCTCGTCGAATTTGCGCGCGCCAACAAAATCAAAGCCTTGCGCAGTATAAGCGTCGTCAATGCGCACGCTGGTGCGCGTCAGGGCGGCATGCGCGACGACCGATGTATCGTTGGGCTTGCCGTCGTCGCGATACAGGCGCATCGGCGGAAAGTTGGCCTGCCGGCCTGAGGTACCACCGAAATGAAGGTTCAGCGTCGCGTTGAAGACCAGATCAAAGCTGAGCGAATTACCGTCTTCGGTAGAGCGGTAGAGCGTGCCGCCATCGGCATCGGTGGCCTGCGTGGCCGAGCGCATGATCAGCTCCAGCAGACGCGTCAGATCGCGTTCGCCAGAGAGAGCTCGCGAAATTTCGGTCAGCTGGTTCAGCCGCGAAAACTGGTCTTCTTGGGGTGTGTTGGGCATGGGCGCACGAAGAGGAACGAAGAAATTTTACACCACACTTGCTGCCAACTCCAACACCCTCAAGCTGGAATTAATTTTCCAAATCGGCGCTTTCTGAGGAAAAACGCGGAATAAGTCACCGCTCCCTCAAAGCGCTCGCCAGCGCAGTATAATTGCGCCCGTCTCTCTCCGTAGCACAATGGATAGTGCGCATGCCTCCTAAGCGTGAAATACAGGTTCGATTCCTGTCGGAGGGACCA
>CANJOT010000348.1 GCA_947475815.1 Burkholderiales bacterium
GTCCGAGCAACATGCCCGCAACCATGCCACCCAGCACCCCCGTGCCGATGGCGCGCTGCGCACCCGAACCGGCACCCACCGCCACGGCCAGCGGCAACACGCCCAGACCAAAGGCGAGCGAGGTCATGAGTATCGGCCGCAGGCGGTCACGCACCGCTGCCATGGTGGCCTCAAGCAGATTCATGCCGTCGGCAATATTATTTTTGGCGAATTCGATGATCAGAATGGCGTTTTTGCTGGTCAGACCCATGGTGGTGAGCATCGCCACCTGAAAGTAGACATCACGCTCCATGCCGCGCATCGTGGCCGCCAGCACCGTGCCGAGAATGCCCAGCGGTGCCACCAGCAGGACGGCTGTCGGTACGGTCCAGCTTTCGTACATGGCCGCCAGACAGAGAAACACCAGCAGGGCGGAGAGGGTGTAGAGCAACGGCGTCTGGGCTCCGGCGCTACGTTCCTGGAAGGACAGGCCGGTCCACTCCAGACCAATGCCGGGTGGCAATTGCGCCACGATCTTCTCGACCTCGGCCATGGCCGTACCGGAACTCGTGCCGGCCGCCGCCTCGCCGTTGATTTCCATGGCCGGCACGCCGTTGAAGCGTTCCAGACGTGGCGAACCATAAGCCCAGTGTGAACCGGCAAACGAGGTGAACGGCACCATCTGGCCCCGATTATTGCGCACCGACCAGCGCTTGAAATCTTCAGGCACCATGCGGTAGGGCGCATCGGCCTGCAGGATCACGCGTTTGACGCGGCCCCGATCGATGAAGTCATCAATGTACTGGCCACCCCAGGCGGTCGACAGGGTACTGTTGACGTCCGCCATCGACAGCCCGAGGGCGCTGGCCTTGCGGGTATCGAGATCAAGCCGGAACTGCGGCGTGTCTTCCTGGCCGTTCGGACGGACATTGCGCAGCAGCGGGTTCTTGCTGGCAGCACCGAGAAACTGGTTGCGGGCGGCCACCAGAGCGTCGTGGCCCAGGTTGGCATTGTCCTTGAGGAAAAACACAAAGCCGGCCGCTGTGCCCAGTTCCGGCATGGCCGGCGGCGCGAACACAAACGCGAAGGCATCACGGATCTGGCTGAGCGCCCCCATGGCACGTCCGGCAACTGCACTGGCGCTGCTTTCAGGCGTGGTGCGCTCGCTCCAGTCCTTCAGTTTGACGAAGGCCATGCCGGTGTTCTGACCACTGCCGCCAAAGCTGAAGCCCTGCACCGTGAAGAGCGAATCGACGGTCGCCTTTTCGTTCTGCAGGAAGTGCTGCTCAAGACGCTCGATGGTCTTCATCGTGCGCTCCTGCGTGGCGCCAACGGGTGCCTGCACCAGACCAAACAGGATGCCCTGGTCTTCCGAGGGCAAGAAGGCGCTCGGCAAACGGCTAAACAGCACGCCCATGACGATGGCCAGCAGCACGAACAGCAGCATGAAACGTTTGCTGCGCGTGAGCACACCGCGCACCCCGCGCTGGTAGCGAGCGCTGCCGCGCTCGAAGTTGCGGTTGAACCAGGCGAAAAAGCCGGTCTCGTGATAATGCCCGCCCTTGGGCAGCGGCTTGAGCAGGGTGGCGCACAGGGCCGGTGTGAGCACGATCGCGACCAGCACGGACAAGGCCATGGCCGAGACGATAGTGGCTGAAAACTGCCGGTAGATGATGCCGGTCGAGCCACCCAGAAAGGCCATGGGGACAAACACGGCAGCCAGCACCATGCCGATGCCCACCAGAGCCCCGGTGATCTGGTCCATCGATTTGCGGGTCGCCTCACGGGGGGAGAGCCCTTCTTCGCTCATGACCCGTTCCACGTTCTCGACCACCACAATGGCATCGTCAACCAGCAGACCGATGGCCAGAACCATGGCAAACATGGTCAGCATGTTGACCGAAAAACCCAGACTGAGCAGCACGGCAAAGGTGCCCAGCAACACGACCGGCACGGCGATGGTCGGAATGAGGGTGGCGCGGAAATTCTGCAAAAACAGATACATCACCAGAAAGACCAAAGCGATGGCCTCAAGCAGGGTGACGATCACCCCCTTGATCGAGACGCGCACGAAGGGCGTGGTATCAAACGGCACCACCGCCTGCAGACCCGGCGGGAACGACACCTTGAGGCGATTGAGTGCTGCCGACACGCCGGCGGCCGTGTCGAGCGCATTGGCACCGGTGGCCAGAGAAATGGCAATGCCAGTGGCCGGTTTGCCGTTGTAACGGCTGATGAAGTCGTAACTTTCCGCGCCCATTTCAACCCGCGCGACGTCACCGAGGCGCAGCACCGAGCCATTGGTGTTGCTGCGCACGACGAGATTGCGGAACTGCTCAGGCGTCTGCAAGCGGTCCTGCGCCGTGACGGTGGCGTTGATCTGCTGGCCGGCAATGGCGGGAATGCCACCCAGCTGGCCGACGGCGATCTGCTGGTTCTGGGCACGCACGGCCGCGGTGATGTCGGCGGGGGTGAGCGAGTAGGTGTCGAGCTTGCCCGGGTCCAGCCAGATGCGCATGGCATAACGCGAGCCGAAGACCTGCACGTTGCCCACGCCCGGTACGCGGCTGACCGGGTCAACAATGCTGGCCACGACGTAGTCGGAGATGTCATCCTTGTTCATGCTGCCGTCGGCCGAGACAAAACCCGCCACCAGCAGAAAGCTGGTGGCGGCCTTGGCGACGTTGACGCCCTGGCGTTGCACTTCCTGCGGTAGCAGGGGAATGGCCAGTTGCAGCTTGTTTTGCACCTGGACCTGGGCAATGTCGGCATTGATGCCGCTGGCGAAGGTCAGGGTGACGGTGGCGCGTCCGCTCGACTCGCTGGTCGCGGACATGTAGGACAGGCCATCGAGACCTTTCATGCTCTGCTCGATGATCTGGGTGACCGAATCTTCAACCGTCTTGGCCGAGGCGCCCGGGTAGCTGGCGTTGACCGTGACGGTCGGCGGAGCAATCACCGGGTACTGCGAGATGGGCAGGCGAAAAATCGACAGGGCACCTGCCACCATGATGATGATGGCGATGACCCAGGCAAAAATAGGTCGGTCTATGAAAAAGCGGGCCATGATGATCTCCGCTTATTTCTTTTCTGGCGCCGCTGCCGCCGTCGGTGCGGCGGGCGGGCTGCCAAACTCACTGGCGGTCACCGGCGCTCCCGGACCGATCTTCTGCAAACCCTCGACGATGACCCGGTCACCCGGATTGAGCCCTCCTTCAACCAGCCACTGATCACCGATGGTGCGGCTGACCTGCACAGGACGGATCTCAACCTTGTCGTCTTTGCCAACCAGCATGGCGCTGGTATTGCCCTTGGGATCGCGCGCGATGCCCTGCTGCGGCACCAGCAGCGCGCCGCGGCGCACGCCGTTGCCGATGCGCGCGCGTACATACATGCCCGGCAGCAGCAATCCGTCGGCATTGGGCACGGCGATGCGCAAGCCAACGCTGCCGGTGGCTGGATCGATGGTGACGTCGGAGAAGGTCAGTTTGCCATCCTGGCGCGTGCGGCTGCCA
>CANJOT010000349.1 GCA_947475815.1 Burkholderiales bacterium
AGCAGCTGCGCCACGCTGTTCACCTGCAAGGCCGGCTTGACGATCAGGGCGCTGGGCAGGTTGCCGATCATGGCGATCGGCGTGAAGTCACGGCGCACGTCGTAACGCATGTTCTTCGACAGGTGCGGCTGAATCACATGGTTGTTGGCCGTGAAGGTCATGGTGTAACCGTCACCCGGGGCCTTGGCTGTGAATTCGGTACCGATGACGCCGCCGGCGCCCGGTTTGTTTTCGATCACCACCGGCTGTTTGAGGCGCTCGGAGAGGCGCGCCGAGATCAGGCGTGCCACGACATCGGTCAGACCGCCGGGCGGAAAGGAAACAATGACCTTGACCGGCTTGGTCGGGAAATCCGCGGCGTGCAGGGGAATGGTGCAAGACAGCAAAAGGCTGGCTGCCGCAGCCTGCAAGACGGCGCGGCGTATCGTTGTTGTTTTCATGTGTGCTCCTGCGGGGTTGATGGGTCCTGCCGCGCAGTGGAGAACGCAGTGCCAGACCCGCCGAATCTAGCAGCGAAAGCTCGAAACTGCAAGCCGGGGCCGCTTGCATGTCCACCCCATTTTCGGCAAACTGCGACTCACTCGCAGTATTAAAACAACAACCAAGCCATGGACACACCCAACATCTCCGAACTGATCCGCGATGCAGCGGACGAATTCCTCGTTTCACCGCGCGTCTACCGCGACGCTGAACTCTACCAGGTAGAACTCAAGCGCATTTTTCACTCGACCTGGGTGTACCTAGGCCATGAAAGTGAAGTGGCCAACCGGGGCGATTACAAATCGACACTGATCGGCCAGCAGCCGGTGATTCTGGTGCGCGATCAGGATGATGGCCTCAAGGCCTTCATGAACTTCTGCACGCATCGCGGCGCGCTGCTGGCGCGCGAGGAGTATGGCAATGCGCGTACTTTCGTTTGCCCTTATCACGCCTGGAGCTTTCGCACTTCGGGCGAGTTGATTGGCGTGACCGACAGCGCGCGCTATCCTGCCAGTTTTACTACGGCCGGCAAGGACCTGATCCCGGTGCCGCGTTTGGCCAGCTATGGCGGCCTCGTGTTTGGCTCGCTCAATGCCGATGTCATGGAACTGGGTGATTATCTCGGCGACGTGCGGGCCCACATTGACCGCTGGCTCAAGCGTACCGCCGGCTCCAGCTACAAGGTCAATCTGGCGCACAAATACGCCTTCCCGGGCAACTGGAAATTCCAGTCGGAGAACGTCGTCGACGGCTACCATCCGGTCATCGTGCACCGCTCTGCGCTCAGCGCTCTGCGCAAGTTCGACCTGCTTGGCAAGCGTGTGCTTGATGAAAACACCGGCGTGCGTCAGGGCGGTTGTGTGCGCGGCTTTCCAAATGGCCACAGCACGCTGGAAGCCGGTTCGGCACGCGACCTGATTTTTGCCGACCCCGAAGCACAGCGCAAATACGTCGAGAAACTGGCGGCCCTGCATGGCGCAGAAAACGTCACCAATGTGCTCAGCAATCAGCACATCCTGATTTTCCCCAACCTTGCCATTATGGACATGAACATCCGCGTCATCCAGCCGGTGGCCATGAATCGCACCGAGGTGTATTCCTACCCGGTATCGATCGTTGATGCGTCCGATAACATCAATGCCGCGCGCCTTCAGGAGCTGCAATTGCGCCTCGGCACGGCCGGCATGGTGCAGACCGATGACATCGACATTTTCGGTGGGAACCAGACCGGCATGAGCGTCGAGGCGGCGCAGTGGCTGATCCTGAGCCGCGGTCTGGAGCGGGAAGAAGTCACACCATCGGGCGTGCGCATTGGTGAGTACAGCGATGAGGTGCCGCAGCGTTCGTTCTGGCGCCAGTGGCGCGCGATGATGGGAGGCGTGTGATGGATCAGGAAAAACAGATTACCCGTCTGCTGCATCGCGAGGCGCGCCTGCTCGATGACTGGGCGCTGGATGAGTGGCTCACCCTGTTTACCGAAGACGGTACCTATTGGGTGCCGATCGATCCCGACTCGGATCCCGCGCTGGTTGCTTCGATCGTCTATGACAACAGCATGCGGCGCGCTTTGCGTGTTGAGCAGGCCATTCGTGAGAAGCGCGCCGCGCAGACGCCGCGTTCGCGTACCGTGCATTTTTACGGCAACCTCGAAGTCAACGAAGAGGGAGCCGCAAGTGCCAGCGCGCGCGCCAGCTACCTGCTGATCGAAACCCGCGCCGGTGACTGGCGACAGGCCGGCATGGGCAACAAGTCCATTTATGCCGGGCATGTGTTTTTTAATCTGCGCCGCGTTGGCGCGGACTGGAAGATCACCGAAAAACGCATCGTGCTGATTGATCGCAACCTGCCGATTGAAGGTTTGTTTTTCCTGCTGTAAGCCTTCTGCAGTGACCCTGCTGCAGTTTGTTTGCGGCTTTCAAGACAATCCGGCGCTGCATGAGGCAGACGCCTGTGGAGGAGATGTTCATGATGTTGCTCAAGAGTGCCGTGCGCGGCGCGGTGCTGGCGATGGTCGGCTTGATGTTGCCGCTGGCAGGTTTTGCGCAGTCCTATCCCGCACGGCCGATCACCATCGTCATTCCCTACCCGCCGGGTGGGTCATCGGACATCACGGTGCGTCTGGTCGCCGCAAAACTGCAGGCCAGCCTGGGCCAGACCGTGGTGGCCGACAATCGCGGCGGCGCCAGCGGCAATATCGGCTCGGCCTATGTGGCGCGCGCCAAGCCGGATGGCTATACCCTGTTGCTGGGCACCTCGGCCACGCATGGCGCCAACGTCGCCCTGTTCAACGACATGGGCTTTGATCCGATCAAGGATTTCGCGCCGGTGTCGCTGGCGGCGCGCACCGTGCTGGCTTTTACCGTCAACCCGTCGGTGCCAGCGCGCAACATGCAGGAGTTCATTCAATACGCCAAGAGCCAGCCGGGCAAGTTGTCCTATGCCAGTTCAGGCATCGGTTCGCCCCATCATCTGGCCGGAGAATTGCTCAACAAGGTGGCCGGCATCAATCTCGTGCATGCGCCGTATCGCGGTGGTGGCCCGGCCGTCAATGACCTGATCGCCGGTCATATTCCGGTTGGTATCATGACGCTCTCGACCGTCATTCAGCAACATCAGGCCGGCAAGCTGCGCATCCTGGCGCTGACCGAGCCGAACCGCTTCCCGGGGACGCCCGACATTGCCACGGTGGGTGAGTCGGTGCCGGGTTATGAAATGACCGCCTTCCACGTCTTCCTTGCCCCGGCCGGCACGCCCAAAGCCATCGTCGATCTGCTCAGCCGAGAAATCAAGAACGCCCTGATGAGCAAGGACGTCAAGGACCAACTCGAACAGACCGGCTTCAACGTCGCCGGCATGACGCCCGAGGAGACCATGGCCTTTCTGGTTAAGGACATCCGCACCCGGACCGAACTGGTGCGGGCGGCGGGCATCAAGCCGGAATGAAACTGTTGATATGGGGTTGAATGTATGTATTTTTGTGCATATAATTTGACTCC
>CANJOT010000350.1 GCA_947475815.1 Burkholderiales bacterium
AGAGATTGACCAGATCCAGCATGCCAAGAATCTCGCCGCACCGCAGGATGGCCTGACTTTCATTCTGGCTGGCGCGCAGGATGTGCCTTTGCCCGATGCCAGCACCGATCTGGTGATGATGCTCAAGTCGCTGCACCACGTGCCCCTGCACCTCATGGCCGCGGCGCTTGCTGAAGTCGCCAGACTGCTGCGCGTAGGTGGTTATTTCTACTTCTCCGAACCGGTCTACGGTGGTCCGTTCAACGAGCTCGTGCGCATCTACAACGACGAGGGCAAGGTGCGGGCGGCCGCTCAGGGCGCGGTCGATCTCGCATGGTGCAGCAGCGGCTGCTGGGAACAGGTCGACGAACGGCGCTTTTCGATGCCGATCCGCTTTCGCGATTTTTCCGAATACGAAGCCAAACACATGCATCCGAGCTTCGCCGATCACAAACTTGACGATGCCAAGATTGCCGCCGTGCGCACCGCCTTCGAGCCCCACATGACCAGCGATGGCGCGACCTTTCAGCGCCTCATGCATGTGCGTCTCCTGCGCCGTTTGCCAACCCACTGATTCCGTCTGACCGGGACCTGCTCACGAATCTGAACGATGCATCAATCATTGTCATCAGCAGGCATGCATTGGCAAATCCCGGCTTCTGTTTGCACCACGGGCACGTATCATGAAAGGTCGCACAGTGCGCGACGGTTCCGACCACGAGGTAAACAGAAATGAGTCGAGACGGCAAGCTTCCCTTTCCCGGTCACCATTCGCCCGACGCCGGTTTCGAAGCACCCTTCGAGATGCTGGAGGCCTGCCACGACCGGGTGCGCCGCATGTTCGCGCTGCTGGCGCGCGTGCGCCAGCATCTGGATGAAATCGGCTGGGAAGAAAAAGTCGGCTTGGCCGCACGCGACGTATTGCGCTATTTTGAAATGGCGGCGCCCAATCACCATCTCGACGAGGAACTGCACGTCTTCCCGGCAGTACTGACCGGACCGGATGCAGATCTGCAGGACATCGTCCGTGGCTTGCACCGCGACCATCTGGATATGTTGCGCGCCTGGCCAGCCATCCGCCAGGTGCTGCAATCAATCGCCAATTCCAGTGTCGGTCAGTGGGTGCCGCTGGACGACGACGCCAAGGCCCTGCTGGATCTGTTTGCCAGTCTCTACGCCCGCCACGTCGAGCAGGAAGACCTGCTGATCTATCCGGCCTCGCGACGACTCCTAAGCGTCGCTGCCCTGAACGAAATGTCGCGCGACATGCGCCAGCGGCGCGGTGTTGCCGCCCTCCCTGAACATCACTCAGGCCCCCGAATCGGGTAGGATGGCATGACCGCCGTTCATCCTGATCCGATCGCCATGAGTTCCGTTGCTCCCACGTCCAGCCTGTTTCCCGGTTTTGAGACCCACGACATCAAGACCGACGACAACGTCACCATCCATGCGGTCTGTGGTGGCGCCGGTCCGGCCCTGTTGCTACTGCACGGTCACCCGCAAAGCCTTGCGATCTGGCATCGCGTAGCGCCCCTGCTGGCACAACGTTACCGCGTGATCGCGGCCGACCTGCGTGGCTACGGCGATTCCTCCAAGCCGGCGGGCGACAGTGATCACGGCAATTACAGCAAGCGTGTCATGGCGCGCGACATGCTGCGCCTCATGAAGGTCCTCGGGCACCAGCGTTTTGCCATCATCGGCCATGATCGTGGCGCGCGCGTCGCCCATCGACTGGCCCTCGACCATGCCGCGCACGTGCGCCGTCTGGTCATGCTCGACATCGCGCCCACGCTGGCGATGTACGAACAAACCGCCGAAGCGTTTGCGCGCGCCTACTGGCACTGGTTTTTCCTGATCCAGCCGTCGCCCTTGCCCGAGCGCCTGATCGAAGCCAATCCGAAGGCCTATGTGCACGAAATGATGGGACGTCGGGTTGCCGGGCTGACGCCGTTTGATCCGCGCGCCCTGGCCGAATACGCCCGCTGCCTGGCGCAACCCGGCGCCGCGCACAGCCTGTGTGAAGACTACCGCGCCTCGGCCAGCATCGACCTCGAACACGATCGCGCCAGCATCGAACACGGTCAGATGCTCGAGGTCCCCGCGCTGGTCCTGTGGGGACAACAAGGTGTGGTCCATCGCTGTTTCAAACCGCTCGATGAATGGCGCAAAGTGGCCCGCCAGATCGAAGGCGCACCGCTGGCCTGCGGCCACTACATCCCTGAAGAAGCCCCCGAGGCCCTGCTGGCGCGCGCCCTGCCCTTTCTCGAGGCCGGCGCGGCCTGATACCGGTCTGTAGTGACCGGTATCAATCGCCCTTGTGCACGCCCAGACGGCGCAGGACCGATTCCATCACGCACCAGCGCGTCACCCCGCTTTGCAGCAGATTCGCGCCCACGAAGGCGGTGAACGCCAGCCACCACTGGCTGACGAACATGGGGCTGCCGGGCACACCCAGCGCCAGCGACACCAAGATAAAAATTCCTGCAACAACACGTACGATCTGCCAGCTGGTCATGTTTTTTCTCCTTCAGGATCAAGTGGTGGAACGGGGCCACCAAGCACTGCCACGCGCCGGTGGTAAGCAACAAAATACAGAACGGGAATGACCACCAGGGTCAATACGGTTGAGACAAAAATGCCGAAGATCAGCGAAATGGCCAGTCCGTTGAAAATCGGATCATCGAGTATGAAGAATGCCCCCAGCATGGCCGCCAGACCGGTCAGCACGATCGGCTGGGCGCGCGTGATGGCCGAGCGCACGATGGCCCGTTTGAAGACCACCCCGGCACGCACCTGCAGGTTGATGAAATCCACCAGCAGGATGGAGTTGCGCACAATGATGCCCGCCAGCGCAATCATGCCAATCATGCTGGTTGCCGTGAAAGGCGCCCCCAGCAGGGCGTGGCCGGGCATGACACCGATGATGGTCAGCGGAATCGGCGCCATGATGATGAGCGGCGTCAGGTACGAACCGAACTGCGCCACGACCAGCAGGTAGATCAGCACCAGCCCGACCGCGTACGCGAGGCCCATGTCGCGAAAGGTTTCGTAGGTCACCTGCGATTCACCGTCCCACTTGATGCTGTACCCGCGGTAAGGGTCGTCCGGCTGGCTGATGAAATATTCTTTCAGCGGCGTACCGGCTGGCGTGTCGAGCCGGCTGATGGCCGCGCGCATGGCAAACATGCCATACAGCGGACTGTCGACGCGCCCGGCCATGTCAGCGACCACCATGTTCATCGGCAGCAAGTCCTTGTGATAAACCGGCTGCTCACGTTGCGTGTCACTTTGCACGACCAGTTCACGGATCGGCACGAGCCGGCCGGCAGCCGAGCGCACCGCCAGTTGCAGCAAGGCATCGAGGTCGCCATGACGCTCAGGGGGCAACTGCAGCACCACCGCTGCGGGATACTTGCTGGCATCACGCAACCAGGTCACTGCCTCACCGGCCAGGCCGGCGCGCAGCGTGGTGACGATGGCTTGCTG
>CANJOT010000351.1 GCA_947475815.1 Burkholderiales bacterium
CTCTGGAACCCGACCTACATCATCGACTACCCGATCGAAGTATCACCGCTGGCGCGCAGCTCCGACACCCGCCCGGGCATCACCGAGCGCTTTGAGCTGTTCATCACCGGCCGTGAAATCGCCAATGGCTTTTCCGAGCTCAACGACGCCGAGGACCAGGCGGCGCGTTTCCAGGCACAGGTGGCCGCCAAGGAAGCCGGCGACGAAGAAGCCATGTTCTACGACGCCGATTTCATCCGCGCGCTCGAATACGGCATGCCGCCCGCCGGCGGCTGCGGTATCGGCATCGACCGCCTGGTGATGCTGCTGACCGACTCCGCCAACATCCGCGACGTCATCCTGTTTCCGCACCTGCGACGTGAGGACTGAAAGGCGGGACTGAAAGACGGGATTGAACGACGCCGACCTCCTGATCATCGGCGCCGGCATTGCCGGCGCGAGCGCCGCCTATTTTGCGGCCCGGGCAGGACGGCGCGTGCTGGTCATCGATCAGGGTTCACGCGCCAGCGATGTGCCGAGCGCGCTCATCAATCCGGTGCGCGGTCTGCAGGGTCGTCTGATCAAACAGGGCCCTGCCGGTGCAGCCTTCACCTTCGCACTCATTGATGCGCTGCGCGCACAGGGTCACGTCATCGCCGGCGCGCGCGGTTTGTGGCGCCCGGTTGCCGACGCCGGCCTGCGTGCCGCCTGGGCGGCACAGTTGCCGGCCGACTATGCGCATATCTGGCACGACCACGTCCCCGCTGAACTCGGACTCAAGGGCGATTGGCTCGCGGTGCTCGAATTGCCGGCATCAGGATGGGTCGATGCCCCCGCCCTGCTCCAGGCGCTCCTCAAAGCCAGCGGTGCCGAAATACTGCGTGCTGCCGTGCAGTCCGTCAACGTGGCTGCGCACAGCGTCACGCTGGCCGATGGCCGCACCCTGCAGTCGCGCGAATTGCTCTGGGCTGGCGGTGCCCTGGGCGCGCTCAGCTTGGGCGGCAAGGCGCTCTACCGCCCCGGCAGCGTTGTCGTCACGGCCGGCAGCCTCGGCGCGCACGCCGTCTCTCACGGCCTGTATGCCACGCCGTGCGGGGCAGGCAGTGCGCTCGGTCCGACCACTGAATCCTCGACCGCGACCTACCCGCCGGCAGCTGTCCCGGACGGTGCAATGGCGAAAATGATCGAACGCGCCACGCACATGTTCCAGAACCCGGTGCAGGCCAGCCAGAGTTGGCGCGGCGTGCGTCTGGCACGAGTTGAATTGCCCGCCGGACTGGCCGCGCTTGGACCCTTCGGCTCACGGGGTTTCCTGCTGGCCCCCCTGCAGGCACACGCCATGGCACGCCACGCCTGGGGTCTGCAAGAACACTAAAGTAAAGTTACCATGTCACTTCTTAAAATCACAAGGCCCGCCATGCACTGGATCACCTCTCTCGCCCTGCTGTTTTCCGTGTATGCCAGCGGCGGTCTGCTTTATACCCTTTGGAATAGCAGCAGCGAGGAACTCCTGCCCGCGACCGTCGGCTGGCTCGTCATCCTGGTGGTGGCCCTCGCGGTGGCCGTCTTCAATGCAAGACGGAGCCGCGGCAAAACGTCCTGAGCCGGCCCGCTCAGATCAGAAAACCGAGAGTCGGCAGCGGCAGGTCGTTGTCGACCAGCATGACCTTCTTCATGACCATGCGGTAGCTGTCGCCCTGCGGGCGCAGCTTGTAGAGTGTGCGGCCCGCCCAGAAATTGCGCAGTCCGTTGCGCACTTCGGTCAGATGAAAATTGGCCCACACCAGGACCAGTTCACCCTCACGCTCCACTTCGATGTTTGAGACCACGCGGCGCATGCGCGAGTGCGGCTTTTGCGCGTGACGGTTGCCGGTTTTGAGCTGGCGGATGCGCCCGGCCAGGCGACCCCGGTTGTCATAGATGATGGAGACCTGGGTTTTCGGATCAACGTCATCGTGTTCGGCCGGCACCCAGTACACGCCATCGTCGGCCCAGAGGGCTTCCCAGTCGTCGTAACAGTGTTCATCCTGCAGGCGCGCCTCGCGGTAGATGAAGGCCTCGAGTTTGCGGTAATCGGATTCAGCGACCTGCATCATTTCTTTTCCCCCATGAGCTGCCCATAATGGCGCCAGAACGCCCGTTGCGAGGTTTCGTCCATCAGTCCGCCAACGATGATGTTGTCGGCCTGATGCTTTTCAGTCTCCAGGCCCCGTCGCAGCATGACCCACTCGGGTTCGCGATTACCGACACCGATCTGGTTGAGATCGGAAATTTCGGCATCGTCGGCGATCAGGAAACCGGCCGGTCCCAGTGCGCCTTCACAGCGCCGCAGCGAACGTTCATTGATCTCCCCGCCGTCCTCGAGCATGACCGGCGTGGTCCAGTGAATGGTTTCACCCGCACTGACCGGTTGCAGAACCATGATGTTCATCTCGGCAATAAACAGGTTGGGAAAGATCATGGCGTGTGGCGGCCCGACGATCAGACTCTCCTCGGCCACTTCCGGCGGGTAGGCAGCGCGCATCGCGGCCACATACTGCGGCGCGCGCGATTCGGGAATCATCCCGGTCCAGCGCAAGTTACCACCCTTGGCATGATAGCTCTGGGTGTAGTCGATGTCGGAATGACCCAGGCCGAGATCGCGCGCGGTGGTCGGCGAGGTGTCCTTGCGGTCGCGCTCGTTGGCCCAGTCGCGGTTGGCCGACAGCAGCGAGCCGTGCACGTAGGGCGCGTGATAGCCATCGACCTGATTTTCCAGAACGTTTTTCCAGTTGCCACGGAAACGGTGTTTGATCCAGCCGGCAGTGAGCCGGATTCGTCCGCGCGGTGACATGCGCACCAACTGGTCGATGGTGCGCGTGGCATAACCAAGATGCTGCTCAAGGCTGACGCCCTGCGCGGCCATACTGGCAAATACAAAGCCACCGTACGCGGCGACCCGTGCCACGTGCGTCAGGCCGGACGCCTCACGCTGGTAACCCGGGCCCGCGCCACGCTCGGCGGGCATGCCAACGAGCTTGCCATCCATCGAAAAAGACCAGGCGTGATAGGGACAGGTGAGGGTATGCGCAACCCCCTTGGGCTCCTGGCAGATCTTGTTGCCGCGATGCGGACAGCGATCGTAGAGCACATGGATCGCATTGTTTTTGTCGCGCGTCAGGATGACCGTCTGACGACCGAGCGGCTTGACACACCAGGAACTCAGTTCGGCGACTTCGCTGTCATGGCCGACGTACACCCAGCCTTGATGGAAGATGCGTTCGATCTCGTCTTCATACACGGCGGGGTCGGTATAGAGCGTGCCATGGACCCGGTCCTGGTGCACCAGATCGGCATAATTGATCGAAGAAATGGGTGCGTTCATGCGAGCCCCTCGGTTGGATTGACTGGAATGCGGTCCGAAGCCGCGACAACAAACATTTGCCGGCTTCTTAAATCAGTTTTCGATTTTCCAGGGCAGCCGGCCGGAACCGA
>CANJOT010000352.1 GCA_947475815.1 Burkholderiales bacterium
CCAGGAAACCGCGTTCAACGTGCAGCGGCTCCCAGGGCGAGTCGGCCTCGTTCTCGGCAATGCAGTAGGCATACTTGGCCGGCGAACCGAAGGTCGCCATGTCGACCGTTCCCGGAATCGCGCCGCCAATATTAACCAGCGCCAGCCGCACTGCCCGGCCAATACTGGCATTGCTCTGCCGTCCGGGACCGAAGGCGTTGTGGCCCGCGTTGATGTTCAGTTCGCGCGCAATCGGACCGTTGACAATCACCAGCGGCGCACATTGATGGGTCGTGGTCTGGATGCCGTACAGGTTGAAGGCTTCGTCGCACATGGCTTCGATGGCCAGCATGAAGAGCGGAAAATATTCGGGTCGGCATCCCGCCATGACGGCATTGGCTGCCAGGCGCAAGGGGGTCGCCTCGCCCCAGCGCGGCGCAATGCGCGCGACCACCTCGTTCCAGGGACGCGGGCAATAGCGCAGCATGGCCTCCACCCGGGCAACGGTAGGTGGCACGATGGGCAAGCCGTCGCCCCAGCCACGGTCCAGATAAAGCTGGTTGATCGCTTCGAAGTCATCGACCACCCGCAGCGTGGCGCCGGGAGCGGCGCTGACGATATCGAGTTCAGTCATGCTGCGCTCCCCGCACGAGTTCGAGAATCTGCGGCAGGGCCTGTGCCGCCCGCCTGCCAACATCGTCGAGCCCGATGCCACCGAGTGGATGCTTGATGACGATGAGCGGTAAGTCCGGGACATTCGCGGCCAGGCGCTGCACTCTGGCCAGAGGCAGAAATGCGTCGGAGCAAATCAGCGCGGCGCGCACACCGCGCCGTTGAAGTTCAGCCATGTCATGGAGACTCCACGACGTGCACGAACCTCAATCGGCCATCGCGGTGATCACCATGTCGGTATCGCGCGCGAGCCGATCGAGTATCTCCGCCGCTGCGCCCAGTGAGGGATTGAGTTTGCGCAGCATGACGAAACTGGCATCCGGCAGGGCCGATTGCAAACCGTCACGGAGCATACCGAGCAGAAGGTCGGCATTGCCCTTGGTGTTATCAAGAATGCCGAAGCGCAATGTGCCCGATCGTTGCGTCGCAGCCGTTACCACGCCGGGTAAAACAGCCGGCACCGGCGCCTCGGGAATGACAAGGTCTACATAAGCGAGTGTGTTCACGTTTGCTCCATCGTGTTTGCATCATGGACAGCAGCGCCGCAGCGCACACCACATCAGTCGCTTTTCTCCGCGAGCAGACGCTCCCATTGCGCAGGCAGCACAATCGGCCGGCTGGTCATGAAACCCTGATTGTGATTCGGCATGTAGCCGCGCGACTGGTTGCGGCCCGGATCGCCGGCCACGACAATACACAGGTGTTCCGGCTTGACCAGCATGCGCAGCTGCCGCTCCGGATCAGCCGATTCGGTGTAGTCGGGTGGCAGGATCCCTTCGGCGACCAGACGTTCGAGTTCCAGCGGCATGCCGCTGGCCGGCATGGCGTACTGTTCCATCAGTCGGGCCGACAAGGTGGCGTGTTGCCAAAAATACTGACGGATATCATCCTTGCCCCACTCCTTGGCGATGACATCGGCAACCGCCGGGGAAAGAATCAGCAGCGGATGCCAGATGCCCTTGCGCAGACCGGTGAACGCCCAGGTCGAAAAGGCGATCGACAGTACCTCAACGATATGACGCACATGGCTGATGGCGTCAGAACCCGAGCTATAGGCCGGCGGACTGATGCAGACCACACTGGTCACGGTGACGAGGTTTTGATCGGCCGCATAACCCCGGTCCGTGCCAAACGTTGACCAGCCGAGCTGACGCGCCGTATCTTCGTCTTCCGCAAGGGCGACGTTGAAGCTCAAGCCGATGCTGCCCTTGTCGCCGTCGCCGTGCGGTATGCGGTAGCCGCAGATGTTGCGCAGGTACAGACGCAGAAACCGGCCGATACTGGTGTTCGCCTGGCGGCCAATCTTCATCACACCCTGACCGAAATTGAGGTCAAGCTGCTTGATGATCGGTCCGCTGACGATGATCAGCGGTTCCCAGGATGGCGTTGAACCGGCATCCTCGACACGAAATTCCGGCACCGAGATGACCTCGACTATCGCCAGCAGCAAGGGCATGTATTCGGGCCGGCAACCGGCCATGACGCCATTGACGGCCACACTTAGAACACTGGCCTCGCGGCCCTCTTGCGCCAGCACCCCGAGGATGTCATCGCGATGGCGCGGCGAAAAGGCGAGAAACTCTTCGACGGCCTCGTGCGTTGGCGGAATGACCGGCAAGCCATCACTCCACAGCTTGCGATGAAAATGCTCCTGAACCTGCGCCAGCGTTCCAGAAAAGACAACACTGCCCGGCTCCGGTTCGGCATTGGTGAGCGCGGCGGGCACAAAGGCTTCTTTCGGGGCGGTCAGCGCGCTGATGATGGCGGGCATCAGGAACTTCTCAACCTTCGCACGCAAATCGGTGACCGAATCCACCAGTGGATGACCGGGGTATTCGGCCCACGCCAGATTGACACCCAATCCTTTGGAGACGGTGACCGCCTGCTTGAGAAATCCGGTACTCAAAATCGACACGGTTGGAATACCGGTCTGCTGCGCTGCTGCACTGGCCCGCAACACGGCGGGCGTACAGCTTCCTCAGGCGCCTATGCCGACAATGGCAGCATCGCAGCCTAGCGCTTTCAGTTTGTCGGCGATGCCGGCAACCACATTGCGTTCATCGGGACCATGGATATCCCCAAAGGTATCGTAGTCGACAAACTTGATGCCCGGAAAACGCGCGCGCAGGTGGCGGCGGACTTCCGCATAAAGTTCTTCGCCCTGAAACATGCGGTCCCAGATCTCGGCAACCGTCTTGCCGGAGAGATCGGTGACGGCAGTCACCTCAACGGCCCGTATGCCGCGTTTGCGCGCCAGCGGCCAGATGGTGTGGTAAACCGGTGTGCCTGGAGTGGCGGCCATACGGGGTGCTCCCTTGAACGAAGAGGTTGTACTGCGTGATCCGGCGCGCGCCGCCTATTTCGGAATGACGACGCCGGTCGCCTGGATCAGCTCGCGCCAGCGGCGCGTATCGACGCCCATCTGCTTGGTATAAGCGGCTGTGGGCGTTGCTTCAACCTTGAAACCGAATTCTTCGAGCTTGGCCGAGATGTGCGGCGCACGGATCGACGCAGTCAGGACATCGCTCAACTTGTCGACGATGTTTTGCGGCGTTTTGGCCGCGGCGAAAAAACCATTCCAGTATTCAATCTGGTAACCCGCGAAGCCACTTTCTTCGACCGTGGGGATATTGGGCAGCAGCTTCATGCGGGTACGGCTGGTGACGGCCAAGGGGCGCAACCGTCCCGACGCAAGCTGGCCCGCCAGCGCGCTATACGAAGCGGGAACCGCCGTGACATGATTGCCAATCAGATCGGTGATCGCCTGCAATTCACTCTTGTACAACACG
>CANJOT010000353.1 GCA_947475815.1 Burkholderiales bacterium
GCACCGCCGACCGCGCGCAGCCTGGCAAAATTGTCGGCAGCGGCATTGGTGTTGCGCCAGCCGACCGGGCGTCGCTCAATGTCGTAACTGTCGAGCAAGGCCGGGCCGCCCCAGCCGTTCAGCAGGGCTTGCAGTTTCCACGACAGATTAACGGCATCACAGATACCGGTATTGAAACCAAACCCGCCCGTCGGTGACATGGTGTGCACGGCATCACCGGCCAGCAGCACGCGGCCGGCGTGATAGCGCTCGGCCACCAGCCGGCTGCGCCGCCATGGCAGCAGCGATTCAATCGTGTAGGGAATCGAGTCACTGCCCAGACACAGGCGCACCCAATAGTCGGCATCGAAAGTGCCGGCATCGACCTTGTCTTGCGAGCCGAGCACGGTGAGGCGCCAGAACTCGTTGCCATCGACCACCGTCAAATTGCCCCAGACGCCCTGCGGACCAACAAACACATAACGCACCGCCTCACCCATTCTGTGGCGTTGGGTCAGGTCGCGGCTGCGAAAATAAATGCCTACCGAATGGCTCAGCGCACCATCGCCGTCCATGGGGATGCCGAGCCGCTCGCGCACCATGCTGCGCGCGCCGTCGCAGCCCACCAGATAGTCGGCAACGATCTCGAATTCACTCTTGGCGACCAGATCACGGGCGCGTGCAATGACCTTGTCGCCGCGCTCTTCAAAGGACAACAGTTCGCAGTGGTAACGCGACTCGGCCTCGGGGCGTTCGGCCACAGCGGCGGCGAGGATCGGATCAAAATAAAGTTGCGGCGCGCGCTGACGCTTTTCAGGGCTTTGCGGCGGCAGGGGTTCTTCGGCAGTGGACGGATATTCGCGCAGCGACAGCAGGTGGCCGGCTAGGCTGGTGCAAAACACCACGTTGAGCCGATAGTCTTCTGGAAAACCACTGTTGCGCACCCGCTCGGCCAGGCCCCAGCGCCGGCAATACTCCATGGTACGAATGGCGATGTGGCCGGTTTTGGGATGATGGATGGCACCGTCGGTCGACTCGAGCAGCATGTTGGGCACGCCGCGCCAAGCCAGGTCAAACGCCAGGGACAAACCAACCGGGCCACCGCCGGCGATCAGCACCGGGGTATAAATTTGCTGTTGCATGGATGCCGTCTCCGCAAACCGTCTTATTGTTCATGCCGCTGATCTGGCCGGTCGGACCAGAAGTTGCAGCGTGCTCTTTTCGGGGGCAATTATGCTTGAACTCGCCAGATTGCGCACCATTCCTGACGTAAAATGCGCACGTAAACGCTTCTGCTCTTGGCCTGTGCAGCAAGCGTCAACGCGCGGCGGTAAACTGCGCTTTGCCAACGCCCCATTTCTTCACGCACGCCACACACCCAACCCGCCACCATGACCGAAGCCAGCCCACGCCCCGACCTGCCCGACCATCTTTCCGTGGACCCGCGCAGCCCCTTCTACAACGCTGCGGTACTGGAGCATGAGATCGGCATCCGCATCAACGACAAGGAGCGGTTTGACGTGGAGGAATATTGCATCAGCGAGAGCTGGGTCAAGGTGCCGGCCGGGAAGGCCGTCGACCGCAAGGGTCGCGCGCTGACCATCAAGCTCAAGGGTACGGTCGAGGCGTTCTACCGCTGAGCCTTGCCCGCTGCGCCCGCCTTAGGCGAGGCCATCAAGGTCTTGCTGGCTGGCCAGGTCGCGCAGGGTTTCCGCCAGCGCCGTGCGCCGGGCGCGTTCCTGCGCATCGGGCGTAAGCGCCATCGCGATGCGGCCCAGCGCTTCCTTCATGACCGCACGCTGCCCGGGCGTGTCAAACACAAACAGGCGCATGTGCGTCCACGTTGCGCCCGGTGTCGGATCCACCCAGGTGGAGTAGGCACGCAACACTCCAGCCTGTCGCGCAGCCTCGTCGATCGGTTCAACGTACTCGTGCAGATAACGCGAATACGCCTCCAGCTGGCCGGGTCTGGCACGCCAGTAAATGATGCGGGCGTATTGCGTTGACGATTGCGCAGGTGCATTCATTGGTGCCACTCCATCGTGCTGTTGAGCAAGCGCGCGGTGCTCAATCCTGGGTCGCGCCGGAATAGCGGATCGCCTCACCCCATTTTTTGGTTTCGGCCGTTTCATACGCGGTCAGCGCAGCAGCGTCAAGATAACGCGGCACACCGCCCGCTGCCGCAAACCGCTGAGCGACCTCGGGATCGACCAGCACCCTGGCCACCGCGTCCTGCAGGCGGCCAACGATGGCGGGTGGCAGACCCTTTGGACCGTACAGGGCAATCCAGCCGGGTGTATCGAAATCCTTCAAGCCAAGCTTTGCACCCATCTCGCCGATGGTCGGCACCCCGGGCAAGGCTTCGCTGCGGTTCAGGCCGGCCACACCCAGTGCCTTGACCTTGCCGGCGCGGATCTGCGGTCCGCTGGAAGCGATCGAATCAAACATCAATGGAATCTGGCCAGCCATGACATCCTGCAGCGCCGGCGCCGAGCCGCGATAGGGAATGTGGGTGATGAACACCCCGGCCTTGCTCTTGAGCAGCTCCATGGCCAGATGATTGGTCACGCCATTGCCGCCGGAACCGTAGTTCAGCTTGCCGGGATGGCTCTTGGCATAGCCGATCAGCTCAGCAATATTGTTGAACGGCGCGGCTGGATTGGCCACGAGCACAATGCCCACGGAGGCGACGTGCGCCACCGGTGTGAAGTCTTGCGGGCTATAGGGGCGACGCGTGAACAGCAGGGGCGCAACCACCTGCGTTGAAGTGCTGCCAACCAGCAGGGTATAACCATCGGCGGGTGTGGTGAGCATGGCCTGGCTGCCGACGACGCCGCCGGCACCGGCCTTGTTTTCGATGACGACGGATTGACCCAGTTGCGTGGTCAGGCCTTGCGCGAGCACGCGGGCAAATACGTCGGTGCCGTCGCCGGGCGGAAAGCCGACGACGATTTTGACGGGCTTGAGCGGGTAATCGGTGGACGATTGCGACCAGGCGGGGACCGCGGTGAGTCCTGCGCACAAGGCCAGGCCCATCAGCGTAGTGCGCTGGATGCGGGGTTGGAGGGCTGAGGCTTGTGGGGTAGGTTCAACTGGGAGTGTAGTCATGATGCGTCCAGGCAAGTAGGCAATGGTTTCATCGTGCGCTGAGTGAATGGGAATATCAAGGGTTGGGTTGGGTTGGGTTGGGTTGGGTTGGGCGGTTGGAGTATTTCTCTGGTTTGCTTTTGCTTTTGCTTGTGTCTTGGGGTTGGGCGTCGGGCCTCGCCCCGACAGGCGAGTTACTTCTTTTTGCTTCGCCAAAAAGACGTAACCAAGAAAAAGGCGACTCCGGAGGCCGCACCCCGAACAAAAAACGTTCGGGGTGCCCGGGCATTTCGGAGCTGCTGGGGCGGCGAAAAAACTCGCCCTGCGGGCTCAAACAGTTTTCGCCTCAAAAACTCCCCAGCAGCCCCGAAA
>CANJOT010000354.1 GCA_947475815.1 Burkholderiales bacterium
AATTGAAAAAAACCGCGCACAAGCCGATGTACAGCTTCGTCTTCGGCAGTGCCATTGCCCAGCCATGCATCAACACCCTGCGTGCTGCCGACATCCCGGTGTTTGCGCGTTTACCGAATCTGATTTCCGCACTTGGCCGGGCCACCTCGACCCTGCCTGTTGAAGCGCGAACGGCCGCTGCAGTGCAGGACCGGGCGGGTGATGCCGACCTGGCTAATGCTTCGGTTCTGCTTGAAGCCGCCGCGGCGTCACCCAGCGAATACCGGCTGGCAGCATGGCTCGAGAGCGCCGGGCTGTGTTATCCGGCACGCCAGCTCGCCGGCTCGGCCGATCAGGCTGTGGCAGCCGCGCGCGTGCTGCAGTATCCGGTGGCGCTCAAGGTGGTCGGCAGCAAGGTGCTGCACAAGTCGGCGGCTGGGCTGCTGCGCCTGCCGCTCCAATCGGATGCTGAAGTTCGCCGTGCCTGGGATGATTGCAGCGCCGCCGCCCGCGCGCTTGGCTTGTGGGAAGGCGAGGTCATGATGCAAAGTCTGGTCGACCTGCGCGGGGGCATTGAATTGATCGTCGCGGTGCGCCGTGACATCGAGGTCGGGCCGATGCTGATGGTTGGCCTCGGTGGCGCCATTGCCGAGGCGGTGGGCAGCGCCAGCATCGCGCCTTTGCCCTCGGGCACGGCCGATGTCGAGCGTTTGCTGGCGCGCAGTCCTGTGCTCAACAAGTTGTTCAACACCGGCCAGCGCGGCCTGGACCGGGACGCTCTGGTCACGGCATTGGTGGCGCTCGGTCGGGTGGCCAGACCTGCCCTTGAGAAATTCTCGGCCGTGGAAATCAATCCCCTGGTGGTGCTGCCGGCCGGCAGGGGTTGCTGGGCGCTTGACGCCGCCGCGGTGCGCGAAGGATCCTGATACCAGTCAAACGCTCACATCACCATTGGAGACCGCATGAAGATATCCCTGACCGGCAAAGTTGCCCTGATTACCGGCGCCGGGCGCAACATTGGCCGCGCCATTGCCATCACCATGGCCACGACCGGTGCCCATATCGTCTGTGGCTGGCGTGAAGACGAAGCCATGGCCGATGAAACCGTTGCCACCATCAAGGCAGCCGGCGGCAGCGCCAGCACCAGCCGCATGGAATTGCGTGACGTTGCTTCCCTGCGCGCCGCGGTCGAGCGCATTACCGCCGAGTATGGCGGCGTCGACATTCTGGTCAACAACGCGGCGATGCGTCCGCGCACTAAAATCGCCGATGTCACGCCCGACGAGTGGGATGCGGTGCTTGAAACCAATCTGCGCGGGCCGTTCTTTCTCAGCCAGGCGGTGATACCCGGCATGCGCGCGCGCAACTGGGGACGCATCGTCAACGTCAGCGGTGTGGATGCCTATTGGGGCAATCCGCAGCGTCCCCACAACGTTGCCAGCAAGACTGGCATCATCGGGCTGGCGCGCGCGCTCGCCAACGAGACTGCGCGCTGGGGCATTACGGTCAATACCCTCGTGCCGGGCGCCATCCAGACCACCCGCAAGGCGGAGTGGTACCCAAACCTGGATGAGATCATGAAAAACCGACTCGACCGTATTCCCATGGGGCGCATCGGTTCGGTTCAGGATCTGGCCAATGCCTGCACATTTCTGGTGTCCGACGAAGCCGGGTACATTACCGGTCAGGAGCTCAATGTTACCGGCGGTTCTTTCCCGCTGGTACGGCAGCGCGAGGTTGAGTACGACTGAGTCTGCATGATAAAAGCCCCTCGCCGTAGCAACCGGCGAGGGGCTTTTTTGTTTCTGCGGGATGTGCTTACAGACTCTTGTGCGTGCCGTCGCAGAGCGCACCCTTCTTGCTGCTCTTGCAACCGCAGAAATAGACCGTGCCGTCGGCTTCGGCCTTGTATTCGACCGGCTTGAATTCGCCGCCCTTGTGCGAACCGTCACAGAACGGCTGGGCCTTGCTTTTTCCACAGGCACACCACCGATAGCTTTTGCCTGCCTCAACGGCAACAGCATAGGGAGATTTTTGTGGAACTTCAGGTTGACTCATGTGATGGCTCCCTTGATTGAACGACATGTGATTGCTGCATAGTTTAAGACAATGACAGGAATGTTCCCGTGATTGTTGCAATCATAGGCTGTAATCGCAGCAATGCGGAAGGCGGATTGCTACTGAGGGGTCACCGAGCGCACGAACGCGGCATTTTCACGTGCTCTGGCGTCGAGTTGGCGGGCAATGCTGTTGCATACCAGGTCGCACAAGGCGTAGATCGAGGGATCGGCAATGCTGTAGAAGGCGCTGTTGCCGCGGCTTTCGCGCCGCACCAGACCGCGCTGGGTCAGCAGACTCAGGTGGCGCGAGATGTTGGCCACGCTGGAATTGCACAGGTCGGCCAGGGCCCCCACGCTTTGCTCCTGCTCGCGCAACAGGTTGAGGATGCGCAGACGCGTCGGCTCCGACAGCGCCGTAAAGTAGGCCGCCACATGCTTAATGGCTTCATCAGATAAACGTTCCATGGCGGTGCAGAGCTTGATTGGGAGAAGACCTTATGATGCCAGTATTCATTTATTTAGCCAATTATTTTATTGATTATTTGCGTAATTACGCAAATAATAAAGTTAATGGAATCGGCAGGCTCTGCCGAATGGTGATGCTCGGGATCGGACATGTTCAAGCTCAGTAATGTTGGTACACGCCTTGTGTTGCCGGCCGCGATGTTCTTCGCCCTGGCCACTGGTGCACCTCGGGTTGATGGGGCGGAACTGGCAACGGTGCCGGCACGCCCGCTTGGCGCCGCTGTCGCCAGTCAGGTTGATGGTGTGGTCGAGGCTGTGCGTCAGACGGTGCTGGCCGCGCAGGTCAGTGGCGCCATCACGCGCCTGCTGGTGAAGGTGGGCGATCGGGTCGCCGCCGGTCAGGTGCTCGTGCAACTCGATGCGCGCACTGCGGAACAAACTGCCGTGGCCAGCGAGGCGCAGATCGAGGCCGCGCGCGCCACCCTGACGGTGGCCAGTCGCGAACTGGCCCGCCAGAAACTCCTCTACGAAAAGCAGTTCATCAGCCAGGCCGCACTGGATCGCGCCGAGTCTGAATTCAAGGCAAGCAAGGCGCAGGTCGATGCCCAGACCGCGCAATCCGGTGCCGCGCGCACCACTGCGGGTCTGTTCGTGGTGCGTGCGCCGTTTGCCGGCGTGGTCTCCGAGGTGCCGGTCGCTTTGGGCGACATGGCACTGCCCGGCAAGGCTTTGGTCACCGTGCTTGATCCGAGTGCGCTGCGTGTCACTGCAGCAGTGCCACAAAGTCTGCTTGGCGGCACAGTCAGCCGGCCACAGGTGCGCCTCGAATTGCCCGGGCTGGCACCTGCCCCCGGCCTGCTCACGCCGGTCCGGATCAGCTGGCTGCCGACCATGGATGCGGCAACCCACAGCCTGCAG
>CANJOT010000355.1 GCA_947475815.1 Burkholderiales bacterium
GATCATTCCCTCGATCACCGAGCTGGCCGCCTTGTGGAAGCTCGAAGCGCGCTCCTGGGCTTACCGCCTGGTGCAGCGCCTCAAGGAAGAGCATTATCTGGAAGACACGCCCGGCCGGCGTCTGCGTCCCGGCACGCGCTTTTTCGAGCGCGCCATTGCCGACACGGTGCGCGCCGGCCTGCCGGCCAGCGCCAACGACCGCACCCACGACACCATTTCGATCGACAGCTACCTGATCGACAAGCCCTCCGAAACCGAGTTGTTTCAGGTGCGCGGCGATTCCATGATCGACGCCGGCATCCATGAAGGTGATTTTGTTGTCATCGAGCGCCGCAGTGCAGCCCATCCGGGCGACATCGTGCTCGCTTATGTTGACGGCGAATTCACCCTCAAGACCCTGGCGCGCGACAGGCAGGGGTTTCTGCTTGAACCGGCCAATCCGGCGTACGCCCCGATCCGCCCGCTTGAAGGCCTGGAAATCCACGGTGTCATGGTTGGCCTGTTCCGCAAGACCGGCGCCGCCTTGCCGGGCGTGGTGCGTTTGCGACGCTAGCGCTCATTCTGGCGCGGCGCCCATCCTGAGCCCGCGTCCTTTCACCGAACATACTTCTTGCAGGCTTGCACATGGACCAACTGTCTTTTGTTTCTGCCGCGGCAGCTTTGCCGCCAGCGGTTTTTCCCGTCAGCGCGCGCTCACATCTGGCACAACAAAAAGCCGAGGAGCGGGCGCAAGTACAGGCGCTGCTGCGTGGCAAGCTGTGGCGCGGCGACGCGCTGGCCAGCACGCTGGCGGGCAGCATCCCGAGCGGTTTTCGTCAGCTTGATCAGGAACTGCCCGGTGGTGGCTGGCCCACCCATTGTCTGACTGAACTGTTGTGCGGCGTGCATGGCATCGGCGAAATCGGCCTGCTGGCGCAATCGCTGCAGACTCTGGCGCGTGCCGGCCGGCAGA
Organism: Burkholderiales bacterium; assembly: GCA_947475815.1. Taxonomy (GTDB): domain Bacteria; phylum Pseudomonadota; class Gammaproteobacteria; order Burkholderiales; family Burkholderiaceae_D; genus CANJOT01. The sequence continues at coordinate 953 of CANJOT010000355.1, forward strand.
TCATTCTGCTGGCACCGCCGGCCCTGCCCTATCCTGAGGGCTGGGCGCGGTTTGGCATCGACCCCGCCCAGTTGTTGCTGGTGCGCACTGACCGTCCGGGTGACCGCCTCTGGGCCATCGAACAAAGCCTGCGCAGTGCCTCGTTTGGCGCTTTGCTGGCCTGGGTGCCCAACGTCGCACCCGAGGCCCTGCGCCGCCTGCAACTGGCCGCCGCCGGTGCCAATGGCCTGAGTTTTCTGTTCCGGCCGCTGGCGGTTCAGCATCAGGCTTCGCCTGCGCCCCTGCGCCTGCTGCTTGAAGGCATGGAAGGGCGGACCCTCGGCGTGCGTCTGCTGAAGCGCCGCGGCCCGGTGCATGGCGCCGCCCTGCATCTGCACCTGCCGGAATGGCGTTCCCTGAATGTCACGGCAACACCCAAGCCGGCCATCCGGCCCGTACCACTGCCTGCCCTGGCGGCTTTTCCCCTGTCTTCTTTCCCTTTTGCCGCGCTTCCCGCGACTGCCGGCCATGCTCTGGATCGCTCTGGTTTGTCCCTCCCTGCCGCTCGATCGCATCCACTGCCGTTTTCCTGAAGGCGTGGCGCCGCCGCTGGCATTGACCAGCGCGGCCCGAACGGGGCGACGCCGCATCCTGATGGCCAATGCGGCCGCGCAAGCGGCCGGAGTGGCGACGGGGCAGAGCGTGGCCAGTGCGCTCGCGCTGCTGCCGCAGTTGTTGTTGTTCGAGCGTGATGCGGCCGACGAAGCTGCCGCCCTGCATGGTGCCGCGCTGGCCGCCTTGCGGTTCACGCCGTCGATTGTGCTCAAAGCGGACGGTTTCCTGGCGGAGGTGTCGGCCAGTGAACGGCTGTTTGGCGGACGCGACGCCTTGCTCCAGGCCTTGTTGCGGAGCGTGCGCCAGACCGGCTTGAACGTGGCCGTCGATTGGGCCGGCACGCCCGCCGCCGCCTGGCTGCTGGCGCGCCATGCAGCCATCGGGTCCATGCCTGCCGCCGCCCCCGAGGCCTTTGCTGCACGCCTCGATGAACTGCCACTGGGTTTGCTCGAACAGGCACAAAGCCATCACGACACCCTGCGCGGCGTCGGCTGCCGCACCATAGGCGATGTCCGTCGTTTGCCGCGTGCCGGTCTGGGCCGCCGCTTCGGCGCCGCCCTGTTGCAGGAAATCGACCGCGCACACGGCCGCCAGCCCGACCCGCAAGTCTGGCTGCTTGCGCCCGAACGGTTTGAAGCGCGCCTTGAATTGCTGGCGCGCATCGACACCGTCGAAGCCTTGCTGGTGGCCGTGCAGCGTCTGATGGCGCAACTGGCCGGCTGGCTTGGCGCGCGTCATGCCGCCCTGAGCGGACTGACCCTGACCCTGATCCATGACGGCCGGCGCGACCAGCAAGCGACGCGGGTGCCGATCCGCCTGGCCGAACCGGTGGCCGACATCGACCACCTCAACAGCCTGTTGCGCGAACGCCTCGGCCGTGTGCCCCTGGTGGCGCCGGTCGATCAGATCGTCCTCAGTGTCGATGATCTGGTGACGCGTGGCGCCGCCAGTCTGGAATTGTTTGCCAGTGCGCAAAGCGAGGCCACCGGCATCAGCCGCCTGATTGAAAAACTGGTGGCGCGCCTCGGTCCTGAGGCGGTACAGCGTGTCCAGCCGCTGGCCGATCATCGTCCTGAACGGGCTCTGCATCTGTGTTCGGCTGAGGCCGCGCCGCCCGCCATCCGCCAGAGCGTACATGCCCTGCGGCCGGCCTGGCTGCTCGAGCGCCCCACGCCCCTGCGCACACGGCAGCACAAGCCGGTGTTTGATGGCCCGTTGCGCCTGCTCGCCGGACCCGAGCGCATCGAGGCCGGCTGGTGGGATGATGCGCTCGCCACGCGTGATTATTTCATTGCCGAAAACCGTGCCGGGCAATTGCTCTGGGTGTATGCCGAGCGCCAGGTGTTGGGCAAGGATGCGGTCTGGTATCTGCAGGGCCTGTTCGGTTGAAACCCCATGCCTGCTCCGCAACGTTCCCTGCCGCCTTATGCAGAACTGCATTGCATCAGCAACTTCAGTTTCCTGCGCGGCGCTTCGCATGCCGAAGAACTGATCGAGCGCGCCGCTGCGCTGGAATACAGCGCCCTGGCGATCACCGACGAATGTTCGCTGGCCGGCATCGTGCGGGCCCATGAACAGGCCAAAAAACACGCTTTCAAACTGCTCATCGGCAGTGAGTTCCGGCTCACCGACGGGCCGGCGCTGGTCCTGCTGGCGACGGACCGCGGCGCTTATGGCAACCTGTCTGAACTGATTACCCTGGCGCGGCGGCGCGCGCCCAAGGGCAGCTACCAATTGAGCCAGGCCGACTTCAACACCAATGTCGACGCCCCCCATCTGAACAGCATGCCCGGCTGCCTTGCCTTGTTGCTGCCGCGACAGGATGACGATGAACATACCCTGCGCACGCACGCCGCCTGGCTGGCCGA
>CANJOT010000356.1 GCA_947475815.1 Burkholderiales bacterium
CGCAGGGTCAGCGTCAGGCGGGTTGGCCGTTCTTCCGGCGCGCGCGCATCGAGCTCAGGATCGCAGCGCACCTGCGCCACGGCGGCCAGTCGCGCTATTTCTGGGTGGGCAACGTTCTCCTCGGTGAATACCGACTGGTCGCACCGTCCATGATGCAGGGTCAGGGCCAGACTGACCGGGAAGGACTCCTTGGCCGCCAGCACATTAGCCGGTTCGGCTTCGGCATTGTCGCGCGCCGGCACGGCAAAGGTGTCGGCACGGATCGCCACGACATCCTCACCGGACAGGCCATACCGCACACGCAGAGCCAGGGCGGCATCAATGCCACTCTGAAAATTGCGGCAGCAGGCGTGAATCTTGAAATAGTTGCGCATCACTTCCCAGCGCTGGCCCAGCCCGCCACTGGCGATGTCGGTATCAAAGTGCTTGGCGACAACCTGACCAAACACATGCGAGACGTCGTCATCACTGCCGGTAAAACCCGCCTCGACCCAGCGCGGCGCCATCACTGCATTGGCAGCACCCTGGCCGGAGTAAAGATCACGCACTGTCGCGCCCTGCGTCGCGGCCTTCCAGGACGTGGCAAGGGTCAGCGGCGCGGCCACATTCATGGCCTCGCGGATACGCTCTGGCGTGAAGCCCATCAGGCGCGCCGTCGCCGCGACCGCGCCGATGGTGCCCCAGGTGCCGCTCGGATGCATGCTCTCATGCACCCGGCATGCCATGCCCATGCGCGCCGCCACCTCATAACCAACCACCAGCGCGGTGATCAGCTCGGTGCAACTGACCCGCTGCTCTTCGGCCACCGCCAGCACGGCCGGCAAGACATAAGTACCGACATGGCCACGCGCATACTTGTGGCCCTCATCGAGCACATGCGCACAGGCGGCCGTGGCATTGACCAGTGCGGCATCGGCGGCATCGCCACGCGAACCATCCGTCGTGAACGCACTGACCCCAAGCGAACCGCGCTTTTTCAGCACCGCAGCCAGAGCGGCAACGCGCGGCTCGCGCGCGCCGGCCACCATCACGGCGATACCGTCGAGCAGCAACCAGTGAGCACGCTCAAGCACGTGCGCCGGCAAATCTTCATGGCGCAGCGTGAACGCAAACTCGGCAATCCTGTCGAGCCAGGGGGTAGACATGTCTCTCTCCTTGTGTGGCCGGTATTCTCAGCGCCCGGCCTGATCAGATACCGATGCTAAATCGCCACAGCCCGGCGACCGCGTCTGCACACACAACTTTGATCACATTGTGAACAAGAGAGAAACATTCCGCAAGGCCAGAGGGCATTGCTCAGGACAGGTGCCCCGAACAGGGTGGTACACACCGGCAGACTCGCTGGGGAGTTATCGGGACACACCACCGGGGCGGGGCCGGCACCCGATTTTGGTAATCAGCCGGCGAGGCACGCCGTGCATCGCCGGCGATTTTTTGGCGACTACTCCGCCTTGATGTTGAGTTCCTTGATCATTGCGCCATATTCATCCGAGGCGCTTTTCACGTAGGTGCCAAATTCAGCCGGGCTCAGGCCGCCGGGACGGGCAATGCCATCGCTCAGACGCTTGCGTACCTCAGAAGTGGCGAGCGCCTGTACGAACTCGGCGTGCAGGGTCGAGATGATCGCCGGGGGCGTACCCGCCGGTACGAACACGCCGATGAACCCCTTGGGATTGAAGGTTGGCAGGCGCTCGCCCATGGTCGGCAGGTTGGGCATGATGGCCAGACGCTGCGGGCTGAGCACGCCCAGCGCCTTGATCTTGCCACCGTTGATCAGCGGCAGCGCTGAGGGGCCAGCCTCAAAAATGATGTCAATGCGACCGGAGATGATGTCGAGCATAGGGCTAGCCTTGTAGGGCACGTGCAGCAGGTTGACCCCTGCTGCGCCTTTGAAACTTTCCCCCATCAGATGCGACAGCGAGCCCGCCCCGTAGGACGCGAACGACAGCTTGCCGGGCACCTTGCGCGCCTCAGCAATGAACTCGTCTATCGAATTGATGGGTGAATCCGCACGAATCACCATGAAGGTGGCGCCATTGGACAGCAGGGTCACCGGTGCGAGGTCCTTCTGCGGATCGAAATTGAGTTTGTACAGATAGGGATTAATCACGATCGGCCCGCTCTGACCAATCAGAATGGTGTGCCCGTCCGGCGGGGCCTTGGCCACGAACTCGGTGCCGATGATGCCCGCCGCCCCAACTTTGTTGTCAACGATGATGGGCTGCTTGAGTCGCGGCGACATTTTCTCGGCGAGCAAGCGGGCAAGCAGATCGGTGGCCTGGCCCGCCGGGCCGGCCACGACAAAATGAATCGGCTTAGCGGGAAAGGTTTGCGCAGCGGCAACGCCGGCAACGAGCGTGGACAGTATCATCAGGACAGAGAGAAACAGGCGGCGGGGAAAACACGAGACGTCGTTGAAAATCATGGAATCTCCTTGATTTTAGGAACTACCTCAAGCCACGAATGAAAAATCCGGATGCAAGGCATGCTCGGCGATGAGCCACTGATCACCGACCCGCGAGAAGCGCGTGTCACAGTGCCCGACGCGCAGAGGCGCCTTGATGCTGACCGGCTTGACGATGGGTTCACCGTTGTTGAAGCCGTATACCGTAAGGTAACTCTCAGAGAACGCCGTATCGGTGCTGGTGACCGTGACATGCACATTGGCAAGCACGTGCATGGTGATGCCACTGGCTGGCCGGGACTGCATGATTTCAAGAATCTGCGCCGGTCCGGTCAGCACCTTGCCCTGCCGGTGCCACACGCCGTCTGCGGCAAACCGGGCAGCGAGCGCTTCATACCGACCAGCATCAAGGTCGAGAAAATAGCCGGTCAGCGTCCGCTGACATGCCCATTGGATTGCAAGTTGATCTGGTGTATTCACGTTGTCTCCTTCGGATCAATAGACTTGTCAGGGATCAGGCCTGCTCGGCCCGCACCGGATTGCGCAGAACGCCGACGCCGGCAATGTCAACCTCCACAACATCACCATCCTTCATCCAGACCGGCGGCTTGCGCGACGCGCCTACGCCCTCTGGCGTGCCCGTGGCAATCAGATCCCCGGCCACAAGCGGCGTGAATGCGGAAATGTAGGCGATCAGGGTAGGAATATCGAAGATAAGCTTGTCGAGGGTCGAGTGCTGCATAACCTTGCCATTGAGGCGGGTTTCAAGCTGCACAGACTTGACGTCAGCGATCTCGTCGGCGGTGACGATCCATGGACCACAGCCACCGGTGGCGTAGAAATTCTTGCCAGCCGTCAGCGAATGATTGCGCTGAATGTCACGCAGGCTGGCATCGTTGAAGCAGGTATAACCGGCAATATGCTCGAAAGCATGTTCAGGTTTGATGTGACGCCCCCCCTTGCCGATCACCAGCGTGAGTTCGCCCTCGTAATCAAACCAGTCGGA
>CANJOT010000357.1 GCA_947475815.1 Burkholderiales bacterium
CAAGACATACCAACGAGGAGAACATAGAGTGATCGACTGGAGACAAAAAAGCTGTGCTGCGATAGTAGTGCTTCTCATAAGCATGAACAGTCATGCACAGAATGCGCAGAACTTTCCCGACAAGCCCGTGCGCATCATTGTCGCTTCCTCACCTGGCGGTTATCTAGACATCCTCACCCGTGCGGTCGCCAAGGAATTGAGCACCACGTGGGGGCAGTCCTTCATCGTCGAGAACCGTGCCGGGGCGAGTGGCGCCATTGGTGCCATCGGTGTGCAGAAGGCGGAGCCGGACGGTTATACCTGGCTGGGCGCGACCGAGGCGCACATGGTCACCAACCGTTTCCTGATGAAGAACCTTTCCTACGACTTTGCGCGTGATTTTGTCGGCGTCTCAGTCATGGCCAAGGCCGAACAGGTGGTGGTGGCCTCGAACAGCGTGCCGGCCAACAACCTCGGCGAGTTGATCAGCCTGGCGCGCAATACGCCTGACAAGCTGGTGTATGGCTCCTACGGCGTGGGCAGTCACCCGCATCTGTTCTACGCCAAGCTGGGCGCGATGACCAAAAACGAGCTGATCAACGTGCCCTACAAAGGCGTTGCGCCCACCGTGCAGGCAATGCGCTCGGGCGAGGTCAAGCTGTCCATGATGAGCGTAGGCACGGCCAAGCCCTTGCTGGAGTCGGGCAATTTCAAGATCCTTGCGACCGCATCGAAAGAGCGTCACAAGGATTTCCCGAACGTGCAGACCACGGACGAGGCCGGCTACCCGGGCCTGCATTCGGCCATTTACATTCTGCTGTTGCTGCCCAAGGCGACGCCGCCGGACATCGTTGCCAAGGCGAGCGCCGCGGTACGCGCGGTGCTGCGCCGGCCGGATTTCAATGCCCAGTGGGTCAGTGGTCGTGGCTTCCAGGTTGTGGCCAGCGATTCGAAGGGCGTGGCCGACCTGATTGAAGAGATGGTGCCGCGTGTTGGCGAGGCGGTGCGGGATGCCAAAATCGTTGCTGAATGACTGTGCCGGCGTGTGTCGCGGGTCGTGCTAACATCGCTCGCCACTGTGGCCAATGACCACAGGGCGCAGCCATGACGGCAGGTGTACAACGCGGCAAGGGGACAGGCAGTGACAGACAGGCTGGCCGAGATCGAGGCGTTCATCAAGATCGTCGATCACAAGACGCTTTCGGCCGCTGCGCGGGCGCAGGACTGTTCGCCCTCGGCCATGAGCAAACTGGTGCAGCGCCTCGAAAACCGCCTCGGTGTGCGGCTCATGAACCGCACTTCGCGCGCGCTCAGCCTGACCCGTGAGGGCGAAGTGTTTTACGAGGAGGGCCTCAAAGCCCTCCGGGCGGTGACCGAAGCCGAAAGCGCGGTTGCAGCCAACAGCGGCGATGTGTCCGGCATCCTGCGCATCGGCACCTCGATCCAGATTTCCCAGTTTTATCTGGCGCCATTGATTCCGCAGTTTCTTGCGTTGCACCCGCGCCTGCAAGTGCATTTTGTGCTCAAGGCCATGCCCATGCATCTGGTGGAAAGCCAGATTGACGTTGCCATTTATACCGGCGAGCCGGCGGTCTCCTCGCATGTGGCGCGGCGGCTTGCGCCGGTGCGTTATGTGCTGGTCGCTGCGCCGGAATATCTGAAGCGGGCTGGCACACCCCAACACCCCAAGGAGTTGCTGCACCACCAGTGTCTCAATTATCTGCCTGGGCAAGACGTGTCCTGGCCATTCCAGATTCAGGGCGAGCACTACGTGATGTCGCCGAGCGGCAATGTGTGTGGTAGCTCCGGCGCCTTGCTGCGTGTTTTTGCGACTCTGGGTCTGGGCATTGCGCGAGTGCCGGTCGCACAGGTCAAGGCCGAGTTGCAGCGCGGTGAGCTGACTGTGCTGCTCGAGGAGTTTGAAGACCCGAGTCCGGAGTGGCTCTACGCCATTTACCAAAGCGCGCGCAATCTCAGTCCGCGCGCGGTTGCATTTCTCAAGTTTGTCGACAGCAGTTTCCGCGCGTCCGGATCGGCTGCTGACCGAAACTGATCATTGCTTTTCCATTCAATCAACCCTTACCGACCAAGGAACCCTCATGGCCAGCAAAGTGCCCCGTGGCAAACAGGCATTCGAACTCGAACGTGCGCAGCTCGATGCCGAACAGGCCGTATTTTTTGACCGGGTCAGCAGTGGCCCGCGCGGCCGCGTGCCGATCAATCTGCGCGCCTGGATGCACAACATGCCGTTCGCCAAGGCGGTTGAGCCCTTCGGCCTGTATGTCTCCGAGACCGCGCCCATCAGCAAGCGTGAAAAGGAAATCACCGTGCTCGTCAATGCGCGTTGCTGGAACGCCACGTTCGAGTGGGAAATGCATCGCCGCCACGGTCTGCGCGTGGGCTTGACCGACGCGCAGATCGAGGCCATCGGCAAGGGGCAGGATCCCGGCTTTGAGGATCGTGGTGAGGCCTGCACCTGGCGCCTGGCGCACCATCTGCATGCAGACAAACGTGTGCCTGACGATTTTTACCAGACGGTACTGGCTGAGTTCGGCCACAAATGGGTCAGTGACCGCATCGGCCTGATTGGCCTCTACACCATGATCGCCTTCACGCTCAATTTTTACGATGTCGAGCCGCCCGCGCCCGAACAGGCCACTCACTCTTGATATTCAGGCAGCAAGCATGGACAAGGATTTAAATGGCGCTGCCTGGCGGGCCCTCTGCCCGGCAAGCGAGGTGCCGGCGGCATGTGGTAAGCGCGTTGAGGTCGATGGCTGGGAGCCGCTTGCCGTCTTCCGTCTGGGTGACGAGTATCGGGTGACTGTGGATACCTGCAGTCACGGTAACGCTTCCTTGTGTGAAGGGGAAGTCAGCAATGGCGAGGTCGAGTGCCCGTTTCATGCCGGGCGATTCGACATTCGCACGGGCGCGGTCACGGCCTTCCCGGCACAAGAGCCGATCTGCGTGTACGAGGCCGAGTTGCGGGATGGCATGGTTTACGCGCGACTGGAGTGAAGGCCTGAGTGGCCTGGCTCGGCTGTTGCGCTTGCTGTCAACGGTCTGTCGGAATCCTTGTTGTCGAGGACCGACGAAAGTCAGTAACTTTTTGTTAATTAAATATCGAAATATTGCTTATTATGGGCATAAACCGGATAGTGAAGGGGATTGATAAAAATTGCGCTTTTTAGTTATTGTTTTTAGCAAAATTGCGATTTTTATTTTTTCATTTCCCCGCGCGAAAGGCGCATTTCTTGGTTTTGAGTGGAGGTTCACATGTCCCGTGTTCAGAATGGCTTTACCTTGATTGAGCTGATGATTGTTGTAGCCATCATCGGCATACTGGCAGCAATCTCCATACCGGCCTATCAGGATTACACGGTCCGATCCCGTGTTTCGGAAGGCCTCTCGCTGGCG
>CANJOT010000358.1 GCA_947475815.1 Burkholderiales bacterium
CACATGATCGATCAGCACCAGAGCCAGCATGGCTTCGGCGATGGGCGCGGCGCGCAGGCCGACGCAGGGGTCGTGGCGACCGTGGGTTTCGACCTCGACGCTCTGGCCGTCCTTGTCGATGGAGCGGCGCGCCACGCGGATCGATGAGGTCGGCTTGATGGCGATCGACACGGTCACCGGCTGGCCGGTGGAGATGCCGCCGAGCACACCGCCGGCGTTGTTGCCGACAAAACCCTCGGGGGTGAGCTCGTCACCGTGTTCGCTGCCACGCTGGGTGACGGACGCAAATCCGGCGCCGATCTCGACGCCCTTGACGGCGTTGATGCCCATCATGGCCCAGGCGATGTCGGCGTCGAGCTTGTCAAACAGGGGCTCGCCCAGACCGACAGGCACGTTGAGCGCTTCGACGTACAGACGCGCGCCACAGGAATCGCCGGCGCGGCGCAGGCTGTCGAGGTATTCCTCAAGTTGCGGCACGAGCGTGGCGTCGGGGGCAAAAAAGGCGTTGGTGGGCACGTCGTCCCAGGAGCGCAGCGGGATGGTGATCGGCCCGACCTGGGTCAGACAGGCGCGCACCACGGTGCCGTAGCGCTGCGCCAGCCATTTTTTGGCGATGGCGCCGGCGGCCACCATGGGCGCGGTCAGGCGCGCCGAGGAACGGCCGCCGCCACGATGGTCGCGCGTGCCGTATTTGTGCCAGTAGGTATAGTCGGCATGACCCGGCCGGAAGGTCTCGGCGATCTTGCCGTAGTCCTTGCTGCGCTGGTCTTCATTGCGGATCAGCAGCATGATCGGTGTGCCGGTGGTGCGGCCTTCGAACACGCCGGAGAGAATTTCGACCTGATCGGCCTCTTGCCGCTGGGTAACGTGGCGCGAGGTGCCGGGCCTGCGGCGGTCGAGTTCGGGCTGGATGTCGGCCTCGGACAAGGCCAGTCCGGGCGGGCAGCCGTCGACCACGCAGCCGATGGCCGGGCCGTGGGACTCGCCAAAATTACTGACCGTGAACAGCTTGCCGAACAAAGAACCAGACATGGGAAGGGGCGCCGCAAAGCGCAATGAGAGTTGACAGCCCGGATTATCCCTTATTTCGCCGCAAACCCGCGCAGCAGCCAGGCGGCAAAGGCACGCGCAAACTCGGGCGCAGCCGTGTAGATGCAGGCCGCGACCAGCAGGTTGAGCAGGCCAACGGCAAGAAACAGTTGTGGAATCGAACCCCCGAGCGCAAACAGCAGCAGGGCCGCCAGCGACGAGACGATCATGAACAGGGCATTGAGGATGTTGTTGGCCGCGATGATGCGGGCGCGATGGCTGGGCTGGCTGCGCGTCTGTATCCAGGCATACAGGGGCACGCTGTAAAAGCCGCCAAACATGGCCATCAGGAACAGATCAGCCATGATGCGCCAGTGTTGCAGGGCGGTGTCGGGCGCCTGCAGAAACGCGCTGACCGTCACCAGACCTGTGGACGCGGGCGCCAGCCCGCGGCTGGCAAAATACAGATCAACGGCAAATACCGTCATGCCGATCGAACCAAACGGCACCAGACCGAGTTCAACACGCCGCCCCGAGAGTCGCTCGCAGAGCAGCGAACCGCTGCCGATGCCGATGGAAAACAGCGCCAGCAGCAGAGTGACCACACCGCTATCGGCGCCCAGCACGTCGCGGGCAAAATTGAAAAACGAGGTCAGAAAGGTGGCGCCAAAAAACCACAGCCAGGAAATGCCGATGAGCGACAGAAACACGCTGCGGTCTGAAGAGGCCAGCCTGAGGTTGCGCCAGGTTTCGCTGGCCGGATTCCAGTTGATCGGCAGATCCGGATGGGCCGAGGGCGAAGCCGGCACGAAGGCACTGGCCAGCCGTCCCAGCAGCGCCACCACCACACAGCCCAGCACCACCGGCAGCACACCATCGACCGCACTGTCGGCCAGCAGGCCACCGGCGATGGTGCCCAGCAGAATGGCCACGAAGGTACCCATTTCCACCACGCCGTTGCCGCCGGTCAGTTCACGGGCGTTGAGGTGCTGCGGCAGATAGGCGTATTTGGCCGGGCCGAACAGAGTGGAATGCACGCCCATCAGGAAGGTGCACAGATACAGCAGCGCCGCGCTGTAGGTAAAAAAACCGACGGCGGCAATCGCCATGATGCCGATCTCAAGACTTTTGACGCGGCGCATGATCAGCGCCTTGTCGTACTTGTCGGCCAGCTGGCCCGCGGTGGCCGAAAACAGCACAAAGGGCAGAATGAAAATCGCCGCAATGAGGAAGGCAGCGCGCGCCGGATCGACGCCGGTAAAACGCGCACTGTGAAATGTCACCATGCCGGTGAAGGCAATCTTGAAGATGTTGTCGTTGGCGGCGCCAAGAAACTGCGTCAGGAAGAATGGCAGAAAGCGGCGCTGGCGCAGCAGGGCAGACTGCCCCTGCCCGCCCGCGTCCTCGCCCTGCCCCGCACTGCTCATTCGCTGGCCGGCTCTTCGTTCGGCCAGTCGCGGATGTAGGCCTTGAGCATGCGGTTTTCAAACGACTGCGCCTCGAGCACGGCCCGGGCGACGTCGTAAAAGGAGATGACCCCCGTGAGGGTCTTGCCATCGAGCACCGGCAGGTAACGCGTGTGGTGTTCGATCATCATGCGGCGCACTTCGTTGACGTCGGTGTTCGGTGTACACGTCAGCGGATGGTCGTCCATGACACTGCGCACATGGACCGTGCCGACCCCACCCTGCTGCCGGTGGAGGGTGAGGATCACCTCGCGAAAGGTCAGGATGCCGGCGAGGTCGCCGTATTCCATCACCAGCAGGGAACCGATGTCTTTTTCGGCCATGGTGTGGACGGCTTCGGCCAGCGGCGTGTCGGGACTCACCGTGAACAGCGTGCCACCCTTAACCTTCAGAATTTCACTCACCAGCATGGCGAACTCCTCTATGTGTTCAACAGCGGCCCGGACTCAGGCGTCGAGCCGGCGTTTCATGATCTCGCACGACTTGACCAGCTCGGCCGTGATGCCGGGCTCCCAGACCGAATGACCGGCATCGGGGATGACGACGTAATGCGCGTCCGGCCAGGAGCGGGCCAGCCGGTCGGCGGTCACCGGCGGGCAGACCATGTCATAGCGCCCCTGCACCATTGCCAGAGGCAGATGTTTAATAACATCGAGGTGCTGCATGAGCGCATTCTCGGCCAGAAAGGCATCGTGCACAAAATAGTGGGTTTCGATACGCGCGATGGCCAGGGCCGCCTGATCGTTTTCGACGCGCGCCAGCAAGCTGGTATTGGGCAACAGCGAGGAGCAGGCAGCCTCGTAGCAGCTCCAGACGTGCGCCAGCGGCAGATGCACTGCAGGATCGGCATCGTGCAGCTTTTCATA
>CANJOT010000359.1 GCA_947475815.1 Burkholderiales bacterium
GGCCGTCTTGCGTTTGGGCGCGTTCAGTTGTTGAACCGCGCGCTGCGTGGCGCAATGCAGGCCACTAGCTTGTCTTTTGTCCGAGCTTCCCACCGCGCACTGGTTTTGTCAATCGCTTTGTGCGACATTAGCGCCTGCGGCAGCGTCGGCAGATCACGCGCGACGACCACCAAGAAAAAGAAACCCGCCAGCGCGGCGCGGTGTATGTAAATCAAGGAGAGATCCATGCAAGTCCATGACGGCGTGCGCGACCAGCTGCGCCATGTGTTGCAAGCCATCGACATCGGACCTGTGACAATCCGCAACCGCGTGCTGATCGCATCGCATTCGACGCACTACAACCGCGATGGCCGGGCAACCACCGAGATGGGCGACTACTATGAGATCCGGGCGCGCGCCGGCGTGGGGCTGATCATGTCGGAGTCGTGCGCGGTCCACCCGAGTGCACAGACGCGCCCCCACATCGTGCGTCTCTATGAGCAAGAGTCGATCGCCGGCCTGCGTGCCATCAATGACCGTATCCACGCCCACGGCGCACGCAGCTTCTGCCAGTTGTTTCACCCTGGTCGGCAGTTCACCAACATCGTCAGCCGTGCACCGGTCGCGCCGTCGGCCTTGTCCACCTCGGCCGACCGGCCGCACGAATTGAGCACGGCCGAGATTGCCGAGCTGGTCGAAGCCTTCGCGCTGTCCGCCGAGCATGCGGTGCGTGCCGGCTTCGATGGCGTGGAAGTGCATTGCGCCAATGGCTACCTGCCGGAACAATTCATGTCGCCGTGGAGCAATCTGCGGCACGACGAGTACGGCGGTGCGCTGGAAAACCGGCTGCGCTTCGTCGTCGAGATCATTGCGGCGATTCGTCGACGCATCGGCCACGACGCCGCGCTCGGCCTGCGCGTCAACAGCCATGAATACATGGCCGGCGGTTATGGCGAGGACGAGGGCGAACGCATCTGTCTCGCGCTGGCTGGCGAGCCGATCGATTACCTGTCGATTGCCGCGGGCGTGCACGCGTCGATTCACACATCGATTCCGCCAATGGGTACACCGCTCGCCCCGCTCAGGGAATTTTGCGCACGCATCAAGGCGCAAGTGCGCGTACCGGTATTCACCTCGCATCGGGTGCTCGATCTGGTCATGGCCGAGCGCCTGCTTGCCGATGGCGCAGCCGACATGGTCAGCATGGTGCGTGGGCACATCGCCGATGGCGAATTGTTCGCCAAAACCCTGCGTGGCGAAGCCGACCGCGTGCAACCCTGCGTCGGCTGCCTGCAAGGATGCATCGACCGGGGCGTGCCGATGACCTGTCTGGTCAACCCGGGGGTAGGACGCAGTAGCGAAACGCTCAGCCTGCCCGCCGCCCGGCCTTTGCGGATTGCCGTGGCAGGCGGAGGCGTTGCCGGCGCACAGGCGGCCTTGACCCTGGCCGCGCGCGGCCACGCGGTCGACCTGTACGAAGCCCACCCGCAATTGGGTGGCACGCTGCGCCTGGCGGCATCGCTGCCCGGGCGCGATGAATTTCTGCGGCTGCTGGCCTGGCAGGAGCGCGAGCTTGCCGTGCGCGGGGTCACAGTCAAACTCAATACCCCCTTCCCGGCCGGCGCTGCTGCCGGCTACGATGCGCTGCTGGTCGCCACCGGGGCCAGCGAACACCCGCCGGCGCTCGATTTTCCCTGTGCGGCCCGCGTGCTCGGTCTGCGCGCGGCGCTGTCATACCAGCCAGCACAAGACGAAACCGTGCTGATCGTCGACCGCTCGGACTTTCGCCACCTTGCCTTATTGCTGGCGCGGCAAATCATGGAGCGCGGTGGCCGCGCCGTGGTCATCGCCCTTGGCCAGCCGGTGGCGGCCAAGCTCGAGCGCGTCAACAAGACCGCACTGGTGGCGCAAGCGTTTTACAAACAGGTGCGCACCGTCTCGTTTGCCAAGGTCCTTGCTGTCGATGCCCACAACGCGCGCGTGCAGCACGAGGGTTGGGAACTGGATATCGCTCACGGTGGCACGCTGGTCGTGATCGACAAGCCGCAGGCCAACGACAGCCTCGAGCAGGCAGCAAGCGCCGCCGCGCCGCAGTGCAAGATCCTGTCGATCGGCGATGCTTTCTCGCCGCGCTCCAGCCTGGAGGCCATGCAGGATGCCCACACGGTGGGCCATACGCTCTAGGGGGTTCCAGCGGCGGGTGCGCGGTCACTCATGCACCAGCCAAAAAAACGCCCGGCATTGCCGGGCGTTTTTTTGAGCACTGCGGTTTAAATTACAAACCACCGTTCTGCTGCGCAACCATACAAAACAGCATCGGAATCGAGAGCATGGTGTTGATGCGCGATGTCATCGCAGCCAGCTTTGCAGCGGCGGCTTTTTCATCAGCGGCAACGGTCACGATCCCCAGCGCCTTTTTCTGGTTCGGCCAGATGATGAACCAGACGTTGAACGCCATCACCAGCGCGATCCACATACCCAGGCCGATGGCGGTCACAGGCTTGGCCAGCATCAGCGCGTCGCCAATGTAGCCCTGCATGGTCGCCAGCAACAGACCGGTGACCACCGTGGCCAGCGCGGCGTAGCGAAACCAGAACAAGGCTGTCGGTGCGATGACCTTGCTGATGGCAGGCTTTTGATCATCGGGGATTTTCGGCATTGAAGGCATTTGCACGAAATTGAAGTACCAGAGCAGACCGATCCACATCACGCCGCTCGTCACGTGCAGCACACGCATGAAGAAGGTCCACCATCCGGCATCTGCCATTTTGGCGCTGGCGCCGCCAAAGAAAATGATCGCGATCAAGATCACGATGCCCGCGATGATGGTCTTGCTCAATGATGCAAAGAATCCAGCCATATCCAAACCTCCTCAAGTGTTTTTTTGAATTTCTTATTGTAATGAAAAACGGGGTGATGCGACGACCGATATTGTTGCGGACACTGAAAGTGCAACGCGGGAACGCCGGACCCGCATGAAATCCTGATTGATTTACGGTGATCGGCTCGAGTCTAACGCAGAGCGACGCCCGGTTCAAGCCTTGAACTCGAAGAGCAAGCGCACGCTGCGCCTTGCTTTTTGAATTCGCTCGTTGATCCCTTGCCGATACTGGACAGTGCGGCCGCGTCAGGTGTCGGCCACGTCAGTCGGCCACGTCAGGTTGACACGCCCTACCCTTTGTTATATCGTCATCAGCGAACTTATATAGATAAGCTGGCTGCGTGCATGGTGGCATGGTTGCATGCAAGGGCCAAATCCGGGCGCCAAGACACGCCCCCGGTGCGTCCATGCACCGCGCCAAAAATTCATAACAAATACACCAAGGGACATCATGGCCGGCCTCTATTTTGAAGACTTCATCGAC
>CANJOT010000360.1 GCA_947475815.1 Burkholderiales bacterium
CTCGATGGTTTGCAGATTGTCGGTCAAATGTCCGGTGGCCAGCGCAAGCGCGTGGCGCTGGCGCGTGCGCTCGTGACCGATCCCGACATCCTGCTGCTCGATGAACCGACCAACCATCTGGACCTTGATTCGATCCGCTGGATGGAGGAGATGCTGCGCGGCATGCGCAGCTCGCTGGTGTTCATTACCCACGATCGCAGCTTTCTCGATGCGGTGGCGACGCGCATTGTTGAACTCGATCGCGGCAAGCTGCGCAGCTATCCCGGTAACTATGCGAGCTACAAGCTGCGCAAGGCAGAGCAGCTCGACGCCGAGCGCCTTGAAAACGCCCGTTTTGACAAGCTCCTGGCCCAGGAGGAGGTCTGGATCCGCAAGGGTGTGCAGGCACGCCGCACGCGTGACGAGGGGCGTGTGCGCCGGCTCGAGTCCCTGCGGGTGGCGCGTGCTGCGCGCCGCGAGTTGTCGGGCAGCGCGCGGCTGGCGGTCGATTCCGGTGAACGCTCCGGCAAGCTGGTCGCGGAACTGACCAAGGTTAGCAAGGCCTACAACGGCGTGACGGTAGTGCGCGAGTTTTCGGCCACGCTGATGCGCGGCGACAAGATTGGCCTGATTGGCCCCAATGGCGCGGGCAAGTCGACCCTGCTCAAGATGATCCTCGGTGTCGAGCAGCCCGACAGCGGCACCCTGCGGCAGGGCAGCAATCTGCTGATTGCCTATTTCGATCAGATGCGCGCCCAGCTTGATGAAGCCACCAGCGTGGCCGAAACCATCTCCCCGGGATCGGAGTGGATCGAAATCAGCGGTCAGAAAAAGCACGTTATGAGTTATCTGGGCGACTTTCTGTTTTCGCCCGAACGCGCGCGCTCGCCGGTGCGCAGCCTGTCCGGTGGCGAACGCAACCGCCTGCTGTTGGCGCGTCTGTTTGCCCGTCCCGCCAATGTGCTGGTGCTGGATGAGCCGACCAACGACCTCGACATCGACACGCTCGAGTTGCTCGAAGACCTGCTGCAGGATTATCCCGGCACGGTGTTTCTGGTCAGCCACGATCGCGCCTTTCTCGATAACGTCGTCACGCAGACCATCGTGGCCGAGGGGGATGGCGTGTGGCGCGAGTATGTCGGCGGTTATGTCGACTGGGAAATACAGCGCGATCGCGTCGCGGCCAACCGCGCCAGTGCCACGCCGGTGGGTAGTGCTTCCAGTGCAGCCGTGAGCGCGCCGGCCACGCCCAAACCTGCCCTGGCCAAACTGAGCTACAAGGAACAGCGTGAACTCGAGGGATTGCCTGCGCAGATTGCCGCGCTCGAGACCGAACAGGCGGTCATCGCCGCGCAACTTGCCGACCCCGATTTTTATCGCAAGGGCGCCGACGAATCTGCTGCACTGCACAAGCGCAATGACACGATTGAAACCCGTTTGCTGGAGATGCTTGAGCGTTGGGAAACGCTTGAAGCGCGACGTTGAGTCTGGCGGCTTCGGGGCGGCAGGCGTGCATCGGAATCACTTTCTATATCAGTGCAATTGAAGGGCTTGGCGAAGCAATCCCCGGGAACTTCCGGATCGGGCGGATGCACAGGTACAATGATCCGCGTTGAGACGCCTGCTGGTTTGGCGCAGCCGGCCACCTGCCTCTTTTTGAGGCGTGCTACGGAAAGCAAGCAGGGGCGTGGTTTTTAGCGATTTCGAGCATTGTTTTTCCACAATCTCTGGGGATAACTTTGGTCGCTTGAGTTCGATTCAATCGAGTTGTTGATAAGCTTGGCAGAACTTTTCGGAAACCCCGGGAGGTTCAGGAAAGAAGCAGGGACGAAGCGAGAAAGAAGCGGGAAAGAAGCAGAAACCATGGCGGCAACGATCAAGACAGGCGCATATTCGGAAGCATCGATCCGGGTCCTCAAGGGACTGGAGCCGGTCAAACAACGACCGGGCATGTACACGCGCACGGAACATCCGCTGCACATTGTTCAGGAGGTGATTGACAATGCTTCTGATGAAGCCCTCGGCGGCTTCAGCAAGCAGATGTCGGTCACGATGCATGTCGACGGCAGCGTCACGGTGGACGACGATGGCCGCGGCATCCCGGTCGGCTTGCATCCGGACGAGGGCGTGCCGGTGGTCGAGATCGTCTTCACACGCCTGCATGCGGGCGGCAAGTTCGACAAGGGCACTGGTGGTGCCTATAACTTCTCCGGTGGCCTGCATGGCGTGGGGGTATCGGTCACCAATGCGCTCGCCTCGCGCCTCGAAGTCACGGTGTGGCGCGATGGTGTTCATACCATCGTGTTTGCCGATGGCGATGTGATCGAGCCACTCAAGTCGCGCCCGTTTGAACGTGGTGAACGACGCGGCGGCACGCGCGTCACGGTGTGGCCGAACGCGAAGTATTTCGACAGCAAGATCATCCCGCTGGGCGAGTTGCAGCGGCTCTTGCGCAGCAAGGCGGTGTTGTTGCCCGGCGTACAGGTATCGCTGACGATTGACAAGACCGGCGAGACCCAGCAATGGCGCTATGAGCAGGGCCTGCGTGGTTATCTGCTCGAAGCCCTCAATGGCGGGCCGGCAGGCAGTGGCTCAGTCGAGACCGTCATCCCGCTGTATGAGGGTGAACAGTATTCGGCCGGTGCCGACAGCTTTGCCGAAGGCGAGGGTGCAGCCTGGGTGGTGGCCTGGACCGAAGACGGCAACGTCGTGCGGGAGTCCTACGTCAATCTGATTCCTACGCCGGCGGGCGGCACGCATGAGTCCGGCTTGCGCGAGGGCCTGTTTGGCGCCGTCAAGAGTTTCGCCGAGGTGCACGGTCTGCTGCCCAAGGGGGTCAAGCTGTTGCCCGAGGATGTGTTCCAGCGCGCCTCGTTTGTCTTGTCGGCACGCGTGCTGGACCCGCAGTTTCAGGGTCAGATCAAGGAGCGCCTCAACAGCCGCGATGCCGTGCGCCTGGTGGCGGCTTTTACGCGGCCGGCGCTGGAACTGTGGCTGAGTCAGAATGTGGAGCTGGGCCGCAAGCTCACGGATCTGGTCATTCGTCAGGCGCAATCGCGCCTGCGTTCGGCCCAGAAGGTGGAAAAAAAGAAGGGCTCGGGAGTGGCCGTGCTGCCCGGCAAGCTGACCGATTGCGAGACCGACGATATTGCCCGCAACGAACTTTTTCTGGTGGAAGGGGATTCTGCAGGCGGATCGGCTAAAATGGGACGTGACAAAGAGTTTCAGGCGATTTTGCCGCTGCGCGGCAAGGTGCTCAATTCCTGGGAGGTCGAACGCGACCGTTTGTTTGCCAATAA
>CANJOT010000361.1 GCA_947475815.1 Burkholderiales bacterium
AATGCGTCATGAAAACCTCTCGAAAATTTCGGTAGCGCCGTCGGGCGCGTTTTAAGCCTGGTATCGGCATGGCGCGGCCGCATGGTGCCGAACAGCGTTTGGATGGTGCAATACATGGCGTCCGAGCGTAACACCGCCGGGCGATGGCCGGCAACATGACAAACAAAAATTTTGCTGACGCCAACAAGACCGTTCAAGCAGGTATCATTTCAGCTCTGACAAACCCGCCGTCTCTGCCCGCCTTCAACCTCGCAGGATTTGCCCATGAGCCTGGTCTCGCCCTTTCATCTTGCGTTTCCCGTCCACGATCTGACCGCGGCACGCGCCTTTTACGGTGGCCTGCTCGGCTGCCCCGAGGGCCGCAGTTCGGCAGAGTGGATCGACTTCGATTTTTTTGGTCATCAACTGGTGGCGCATCTTGCGCCGGAAGAATGCGGCAATCGCTGCACCAATGATGTTGACGGCCATCAGGTGCCGGTGCGCCATTACGGCGTGGTCTTGCCCATGCCCGACTGGCATGCTCTGGCCGAGCGCCTGCGTGGTCTGGAGGTGAAGTTCGAAATCGAACCGCAGATCCGTTTCAAGGGCAAGGTCGGCGAACAGGCCACGATGTTCTTCCTCGACCCCTCAGGCAACGCCCTGGAGTTCAAGGCCTTCGAGGATCCCGACCAGCTGTTCGCCAAGTAAGCCGCCCCGCCCCATGGCGATTGTCCACCCCAGTGGCTGGCGCGAGTTACGCATCATCGGTGCGGCGCAGCGTGAAATCGAAACGCTGGCCGAACTGGAAAAAAACCTGCCGGACAGTTTTACCGTGTACCACGGCGTGCACTGGACGCGCCTGCACGGCGGCTTCAGCCTGTATGGCGAAATTGACTTTGTCATCGTCGCGCCCAACGGGCGGGTGCTGATCATCGAACAGAAGTCAGGCTTTCTGGAAGAAGGCGAAACCGGCTTGCTGAAGATCTACGGTGACCGCAAAAAATCCGTGGTCCACCAGATCGCCCGTTCGGTCGAACATCTGCAGGCGCGTTACGGTCAGGGCCACGCCGGCACGCGCCTGAATCTCGATTTCCTGCTCTACTGTCCCGACTACACCATCCAGAAGCCGCACATTGCCGGACTCGATCCGGGACTGATCGTCGACAACAAGCGCAAATCGCAGTTATGTACCGTGGTGCAGACCACCCTGCAAGCGGGCGCCGACAATCCGGCGCTTGTGGCCGTCGCGCACAAATTCTTTGAGGGCGAGCTCAATCTGGTGCCCAACATCGGCGCCATCTCGGAAGAAGCGCGCGCTCTCTATTCGCGCCTCACCGAAGGACTGGCGACCTGGGGGCGGCGCATCGACATGACGCCGTTTCGACTGCGCGTGATCGGCACGGCGGGTTCGGGCAAGACCCAACTGGCCCTGGCGGCGCTGCGCGATGCCGCAGCGGCGGGACGACGCGCCCTGTACGTCTGTTTCAACCGGCCGCTGGCCGACCATCTGGCGCAACTGGCACCCCATGAAACACTGGCACTGAGCTACCACCAGCTTTGCGACCGGGTGTTGCGCAGTCTCGGGCACACGCCCGATTTTTCCAGCACGGGCGTCTATGCCGCACTGGAAACCGGCTTCGCGGCCTGCACGCCGGGCACAGACTGGCAGTTTGACGAGATCATCGTCGATGAAGGTCAGGATTTTTATCAGGGCTGGGCCGACACCCTGCAGCGCCTGCTCAGACCGGATGGGCGAGCCTGGTGGCTGGAAGACCCGATGCAGAACCTCTACGACCGCCCGGCCGTGCAACTGCCGGGCTGGGTGACGCTGCATTCGGACACCAACTACCGCTCACCGAGCGACATTCTGGAGCGCATCAACCGGCTGACCGGTCTGGCGCGGCCGATCACGGCGGGCAGCCCGCTGGGTGGCTCGGACTGCGAGATCTTCACCTACGCAGACACGGCGGGCCTGATCAACGAAACCAAACGCGCCATCACGCGCTGCGTCGGCCTGGGCTTCAAGCGTTCGATGATTGCGGTGATCACCTATCGCGGCCGCGAGAGTTCGGCGCTGAGCAGTTTTGATGCGCTCGGGCCGCACACATTCCGCAAATTTACCGGCCAGTACGACCTGTTCGGCACGCCGCTGTATGGCGAGGGCGACATCACCCTCGAGACGGTATTTCGCTTCAAAGGGCAATCGGCGCCGGCGGTAGTGTTCACCGAGATTGATTTCGAAACACTCAACGACAACGCCATCCGCCGCATCTTCGTGGGCGCCACGCGCGCCACCATGAAGCTGATCCTGGTGGTGTCGGAACGCTCGGCGCAGCAGTTTCTCGACCGGCTGGCCGACTAGCCGCTCAGCGGCCGCGCCAGGCCGGCGTGCGTTTGGCCAGAAAGGCGCGCACACCCTCGGCAAAATCTTCCGACTGGTAGGCCTGCAGGATGAAGCTTTTTTCGGCGGCGGGGTCGACTGCGCCGCCGCTGCGCCCGAGCAGGCGCATGGCCTCGCGCGTGACACGCATGGTAATGGGCGCCTGCGCGGCGATGGCACTGGCCAGTTCGGTGGTCGCACTGGCGAGCGCTTCGGCATCGGCCGCCACGCTGGTCACAAAGCCGGCGGCGAGCGCTTCGGACGCGCGCATCAGCTGCGCGCTGAGCATCATGGTATTGACGCGCCCGGCGCCAATCAGTCGCTCGAGCCGGACCAGGTTCGACATCGACAGGCAATTGCCCAGCGTACGCGCCACAGGAATGCCGAACACGGCATTGGCGGCGGCCACGCGCAGGTCGCACACAGCCGCGATCATCAGGCCACCGCCGGTGCAGGCACCGGCCACCGAGGCGATGGTTGGCACGCGGATGTTCTCGATCATGACGAGGATTTCCTCGAGCCGGCGTTCATACCCGAGGGCATGCTCCGGCGTCGAGAAGGGAATGAATTCGGCGATATCGGTGCCGCTGGCGAAGGCCTTGCCGCCAGCACCCTGAAACACCACGGCGCGCACGCCGCTGCGCTCCTCGAGCGAGCGCACGATGTCGGCCAGACGCTCATACATGAGCAGCGTGAAGGCATTGCGCGCCTGCGGCCGGTTGAAGGTAATGGTGACGACGGCGCCATCCTGATGGACCAGGAGGTCGTTGTCGGCTGTGGCTTGCTGGTTCATGGTGATGTCACTTAAAAAAAGTCATGGGGCCGCTTCCACCCGGTTGCGGCCGGCCTGCTTGGCGCGGTACAGAGCCTCGTCGGCACGCGCCAGCATGCCGTCGAGATGGTCCT
>CANJOT010000362.1 GCA_947475815.1 Burkholderiales bacterium
ATCAGGGTGACACCCGCCTCGGCGCAGGCGACGGCCTGCACCAGACTGAAGAGCAGGGTGAGGTTGCAGTGGATGCCCTCGCGCTCCAGAATTTCAGCGGCACGAATGCCCTCCCAGGTGGCGGCAATCTTGATGAGCACGCGCTCGCGCGGCACGCCGGCGCCTTCATAGAGACCGATCAGCTCACGTGCCCGCGCCACGGTGGCTGCGATGTCAAAAGACAGGCGCGCATCGACCTCGGTGGAGACCCTGCCCGGAACGATGGCGAGGATTTCGAGGCCGAAGGCGACCAGCAGGCGATCGACGATGGCGTCAAGCGGTAAGTGTCGGTTCTGGCTCAGCACCCGGTCGAGCAGCGGGCGGTAGGCCGCTTGCTGCACTGCCTTGAGGATGAGGGATGGATTGGTCGTGGCGTCACGCGGCGTGTAGGCACGCATGGATTCAAAATCACCGGTATCGGCGACCACGATGGTGTGCTGTTTGAGCTGATCGAGTTGGTTCATGATGGCGCAAGTGGCAGTGCTGGAGTTGTGGTGCGTGCCGCAGCGGGAATGACTGCAGCGCGCTTCGATTGTTGCGGCGGGCCGCCCGCAACACAAGTTCACCATTGCATTATCGCATTGCAATGCAGCAGGAATGGTCTTTTTTAGGCTATAATTCAGAGGTTTATCCGCATCATACCGACTGCTCGCGCCCACCCCTCGTTCCGCTTACCCTGCACCGTCTGACCGGCCGCCGCGCGCGCCGCAAACGGCACAGGAAGCCACGCCCGGGCCACAGACGGCTTTACAGGAGCTTTTGTGCCGCCCGACCATAATTCGGCCGAATCCAGACCGGTTTTCGACCTTTCCCTCGCCCAGCTTCTTAATCAGGATGCCCCGGTTGCCTTGCTGGCGCTTGCCGATGGCACGGTGTTCCGTGGTGTTTCGATCGGCGCGACCGGCCATACCATCGGCGAAACGGTGTTTAACACCGCCATGACGGGCTATCAGGAAATCCTCACCGATCCGAGCTACGCCCGCCAGATTGTCACGCTGACCTATCCGCATATCGGCAACACCGGTGTCAATACCCAGGACGTCGAATCGGCACGTGTGCATGCCGCCGGTCTGGTGATCCGCGACCTGCCGCTGCTGTCGTCAAATTTCCGGGAACAGCAAACGCTGTCCGATTATCTGAAGGCCGAAGGCTGCGTGGCCATCGCCGGCATCGACACGCGCCGCCTGACGCGCATACTGCGCGAGCGTGGGGCGCAAAACGGTGCCATTCTGGCCGGTGAAGACAATCCGGAAAAAGCCGTCGCCCTGGCGCGCAGCTTTGCCGGTCTGGCCGGCATGGATCTGGCCAAGGAGGTCAGCACCACCGCGAGTTATCCCTGGAGCGAAACCGAATGGTCGCTCAAGCGTGCGGATGGCACGGCCGGTTATGGTCAGGCTACCGAAGGCCGGTTTCATGTCGTGGCCTACGATTTCGGTGTCAAGTACAACATCCTGCGCATGCTGGCTGCGCGCGGCTGCCGCGTGACCGTGGTGCCGGCACAGACCAGCGCCGCGGCTGCCCTGGCCCTCAAGCCCGATGGCATTTTCCTGTCGAACGGCCCGGGCGATCCCGAGCCCTGTGATTACGCCATTGCCGCTGCCGCCAGTCTGATTGATCAGGGCCTGCCGACCTTCGGCATTTGTCTGGGTCATCAGATCATGGCGCTGGCCTCGGGTGCGCGCACGCTGAAGATGAAGTTCGGCCACCATGGTGCAAATCATCCGGTACAGGATCTGCAGACGCGTCAGGTGCTCATCACCAGCCAGAACCATGGTTTTGCGGTCGATGCCGCGACGCTGCCGGGCAACTGCGAAATCACCCACGTGTCGCTGTTTGACGGTTCGCTGCAGGGCTTCCGTCGGCTCGACAAGCCGGCTTTCTGTTTCCAGGGTCACCCGGAAGCAAGCCCTGGCCCGCACGACATTGCTTACCTGTTTGACCGGTTCACCGAACTGATGGAGCAGGCGCGCGCCTGAGCGCCGCCTTTGTTGACTGCTTCAGCCAATGTGCAATTAACAGGCCGGCTTGCGTAGCTTGACCACGCAGGCCAGCTCTAGGGAAAACATGCCAAAACGTACAGACATCAAGACCATCCTCATCATCGGTGCCGGGCCCATCGTCATTGGCCAGGCCTGCGAGTTTGACTACTCCGGCGCACAGGCCTGCAAGGCACTGCGCGAGGAGGGCTTCAAGGTGGTGCTGGTCAATTCCAACCCGGCCACCATCATGACCGACCAGGAAACGGCTGACGTCACCTACATCGAGCCGATCACCTGGCAGGTGGTGGAAAAAATCATCGACGTTGAACGGCCCGATGCCATTTTGCCGACCATGGGTGGCCAGACCGCGCTCAACTGCGCGCTCGACCTGCATCACCATGGGGTGCTCGAAAAATATGGCGTCGAGCTGATCGGCGCTTCGCCGGAGGCCATCGACAAGGCCGAAGACCGCTTCAAGTTCAAGCAGGCGATGACCAGAATCGGTCTGGGGTCGGCGCGTTCCGGCATCGCCCACACCCTCGAAGAAGCCTGGGGTGTGCAGCGCGATCTCGGCTTTCCAACCGTCATCCGTCCGAGTTTCACCCTGGGCGGAACGGGCGGTGGCATTGCCTACAACGCCGAAGAGTTTGAAACCATCTGCAAGCGCGGCATTGAAGCCTCGCCAACCAATGAATTGCTGATCGAAGAATCGCTCATCGGCTGGAAAGAGTTCGAGATGGAAGTCGTGCGCGACTGCGCCGACAACTGCATCATCGTCTGTTCGATCGAGAACCTCGACCCGATGGGCATTCATACCGGCGACTCGATCACTGTGGCGCCAGCGCAGACGCTGACCGACAAGGAATACCAGCTCATGCGCAACGCCTCGATCGCCATCCTGCGCGAGATCGGCGTTGATACCGGCGGGTCGAATGTGCAGTTCGCCATCAATCCGGCCGATGGCCGCATGATCGTCATCGAGATGAATCCGCGCGTGTCGCGTTCATCGGCGCTGGCCTCCAAGGCAACCGGTTTTCCGATTGCCAAGATCGCTGCCAAGCTCGCCGTCGGCTTCACGCTCGACGAGTTGCGCAATGACATCACCGGCGGCGCCACGCCGGCTTCGTTCGAACCGTCGATCGACTATGTGGTCACCAAGGTGCCGCGGTTTGCCTTTGAAAAATTCCCGGCCGCCGACGCGCACCTGACCACGCAGATGAAGTCGGTCGGTGAAGTC
>CANJOT010000363.1 GCA_947475815.1 Burkholderiales bacterium
AAAGTCGCTCAGGCCGAGCCTGTGGCCATCGATGTGCCTGTTGTCTCGGTGACGCCAGCGCCCGTGGCCGCAGCGACGACGGGCCGCGTGGCCATTTCGCCGGCAGCGCGCAAAGCAGCCAGCGAAGCTGGCGTCGACCTTGCCAGCCTGAGCGGCAGCGGCCCGAATGGCCGCATCATCCTCCGCGATCTCCCGGTGGCCAGTGCTGCGGCGACAGATTCCGCCGGCGTCTGGACCGCCCTCACGCCGATGCGCCGGGCCATTGTCGGTACGGTCACACAGTCCTTGCAGGTGCCGCAGTTCCGTATCACGCATTCGGTCGATTTGACGCGCTTGCTGGCCTTCAGAGCGGCGCTGCAGCCCTATTGGGAACGCAGCGGCGCGCGCGTTTCGCTGAGCGACTTTTTTGTGCAGGCCAGCAGCATTGCGCTGGTCTCGTTTCCGCAGGTCAACGCCAGCTTTGAAGACGGACCATCCGGCGCCGGCATTCGTCAGCATGGCACGGTCAACATTGCCAACGCACTGGCACTGGACGACGGCTTGATGGCACCCGTGCTGCACGGCACGCAAGCCATGAGCCTGGTCGAGATCGCCAGGGCGCGCATCAAGCTGACTGCGGCGGCGCAGTCGGGCAACCTGAGTGCGCAGAATATGGTGGGTGCAACGTTCATGATCTCGAATCTTGGCCCACTGGGCATAGACCAGTTCGACGCCATGGTCACGCCGCCGATGGCGGCCGTGCTGGCCATCGGTCGTGTGGCCCACCGCATGGTCGCCGAGGCCAATGGCACGTCCTCCGTGCGCCCCACGGTCATCCTGACCTTGACGTCGGATCACCGCGTCATGGATGGCGCACTGGCAGCGCGGTTCCTCGCCAAATTGAGCAGCGTGCTGGAACAGGCTGAAGACTTCCGGCCGTTCCAGACCACGCTGTCGTGATGATCGGATGCCGCACAGGCATCCGCCCTACTCCGGCTGCGGTCCGATCGCACTGGCAACCTCGCTGAACACCCGGTTGTCGTCCCCCAGCCGTTTGGCCGAAATTAGCGTGCCACGGCCATGAGCCGATTCGATGCCGGATTGCCTGCCCTGCCGCAGCCCGGCGGGCCGTGGATCAGGGCAAACTGGACGACGAGGACCAGCGCTAAGCAATCACCGCCACCGCCTTGATCTGCGCCCAGACGGCCATGCCGGTCACCAGGCCAAGGCGGTCGGCGGAGCGGCGTGTGATGCGCGCCACCAGCGGCACGCCGCCGAGATCGAGACGCAAGAGCGCGAGCGCCGGATGGCTTTCGTTGGCCATCGCCAGGATGGTGGCCGGCAGGCAGTTCTGAATACTGGTCTCGCTGACCTGTTCGAGTGCGATGCTGACATCACGGGCCAGCACGCGCACGCGCACGGCACGGCCGACGGCATAGTCGCCGTCGCGCACCCACAGGCTGCCGCCGGCAAACTCGACCCGCGCAAGATGCCAGACCGTGTCGATCTCGAGCACACGCCCTTCGAGCACCGCGCCGGCGTCTTCGCCCAGACGGACCGGCAGCTCGACGCGCGTGAGAACCTCACGCAAGGGTCCGGCTGCCACGACACTGCCGGCGTCAAGCACGACAATGTGATCGGCCAGACGCGCCACCTCCTCGGCCGCATGGCTGACGTACACCACCGGGATGTCGAGCTCGTCACGCAACCGCTCGAGGTAAGGCAGAAAGTCATTGCGGCGGGCCTGATCGAGGGCAGCCAAGGGTTCGTCCATGAGCAGCAGGCGTGGATGGGTGAGCAGGGCACGTGCAATCGCCACACGCTGGCGCTCGCCACCGGACAGACTGGCCGGTTTGCGCGCCAGCAGGTGGGCGATGCCGAGCAGGCCAACCAGATGGTCAACGTCGCCAGTCCGTTGTTCGCGGGGAATGCGCGCGCGCCCATAATCGAGGTTGGCGCGCACCGACAGGTGGGCAAACAGATTGGCCTCCTGAAACACATAACCGAGCGCACGCTGATGCGTGGCGAGAAACTGCCGCTCGTCTTGCCAGACCTCGCCATTGACGACCAGCCGGCCGCGCGGGGCCCGCTCCAGACCCGCCATGCAGCGCAGAATGCTGGTCTTGCCGCAGCCAGAGGGACCGAACAAAGCCGTCACGCCGCGTCCGGGCAGGCTGAGTGCCACGCGCAGCGCAAAGCCGGGATGATCCAGTTCGAAGTTCAGTTCGATGCTCATTTGAGACGGTTCCAGCCGCTGGCGTGCAACAGCAGCAGCACCACAAACGAAAACAGCAGCATGCCGCCGGCCAGCCAGTGGGCATGGGCGTATTCCATGGCCTCGACATGGTTGTAAATCGCCATTGACAGGACCTGGGTTTTGCCGGGAATGTTGCCGCCGATCATGAGCACCACGCCAAACTCGCCGACGGTATGGGCAAAGCCGAGCACGGCGGCCGTGATGAAGCCCGGCCGGGCGAGCGGCAATGCAATGCTGAAAAATCGATCGATGGGTGACGCCCTCAGTGTCGCGGCCGCTTCGAGAGGCGCCTGACCGATGGCCGCAAAAGCCTGCTGGATGGGTTGCACCACAAAGGGCATGGAATAAATGACCGAAGCCACCACCAGGCCGGCAAAGGTGAACGGCAGCAGGCCCAGACCGAGGCTTTCGGTCAATTGTCCGAGCGGCCCGCTCGGCCCCAGCAACACCAGCAGATAAAAGCCGAGCACCGCCGGTGGCAGCACCAGCGGCAGGGTGACTACTGCACCGATGACGTTCTTGAGCGGCGAACGCGAACGCGCCAGCCACCATGCAAGCGGTGTGCCGATGATCAGCAGCAACAGGGTCGTCAGGCTGGCAAGCTTGAGGGTGAGGACAATGGCGGCGAGGTCGGAATCGGCAAGCATGCGCGGCGATGAGCGGGCTGATGCTGCCCATCATACGGGCTCGGAGGGCGCAGGCAAAGCGCCACTTGCGTCCAGTGCGCGCACCACGGTCGTTCGCGCTGCCAGACCGGGAACGCATGAGGAAACAGAGGTCGCGTTTACGTCAGGCGGCACCGGGTGTAAAATGGCAGTCCACTTCTCTGCCTTTGCCACGATCGTCATGCCTCCTCGCCACGGATCTCCGATTGCTACCATCCCCGCGCTCGCGGGCAGCATCGCGCATGAGATCAACAACCACACAGGCCTTCTTTTTTCGGCGCTCGATCATCTCGAAGCTGGCGGCAGCACCAGCCGGGCCAGGTCGATTGTGGAAGAAGCCTGCGGCGC
>CANJOT010000364.1 GCA_947475815.1 Burkholderiales bacterium
AAACTGCTTCGAATCAAACTGCTTCGAATCAAACTGCTTCGAATCAAACTGCTTCGAATCAAACTGCTTCGAATCAAACTGCTTCGAATCAAACTGCTTCGAATCAAACTGCTTCGAATCAAACTGCTTGCCATGAAATACCCTGCAATCTGCGCTACTGGCATGTTGTTCAGATAATCTTGCGCCCGGCCAGGTCGGCCCGCTTGCCGGCGTCCAGACCGAGGATGGAACCAAACACATAATCGTTGTCGCCGCCAAACAAGGGCGCGGCGCGCGGATAGTCCGGTCTAACGCCGCTGCCATCACGCAGGCGAATGGCCGGACCATAACTTTGTGCCACACCGGTCTCGGCATGCACTGCGTGACTCCATGCGCCGGCTGCCTCGAGTGCCGGATCGGCCAGCAGGTCGGCGAGTTGGCTGATCGGTACGGCGGGCACGCCTGCGGCAGCCAGTTCGGCAAGGGCGGAGGCGCGCGCGCGCGCAGCAGCCCATTGTTCAAGCAGCGGCTGCAGGGCGTGGACGCAGGCCGTTGCGCCTTCGGCGTGCAGGCGCCGCATCCAGCCGGATGTGGCGGCGCGCCCGGTCAGCAGGTCGAACAGCGCCGTGATTTCTTCCAGCGTGCCGGCCGACAGCGCGATCCATTGTTCCGTGCCCAGCGTCGGTGCGAGCATGCGCAGTCCGGTGCTGGCCGCCTCGCTACCATTGAGTACGTCCATGAGCGGACCGGCGACAAACATCACGCCCGCCTCAAACTGCGAGATGTCCAGATGGCGTGCCTGACGCGGTGTTTCATGCAGTGCGCGCACCAGAGCCGCGCAGCCATACAGGGCACCGCCGACATCCGCTGCCCAGCCATTGACCGCGCGCGGAATGCCATCCTCATAGGTGGTTGCCGACGACAGTCCGGTGGCAGCATCCATCATCGGTCCATAGGCCAGTGATTTGCGCAGCGGGCCGGTATGGCCGTAGCCGGACAGACTGAGCAGCAGGATACGCGGATTGGCCTGCTGTAACACCTCAAAGCCCAGGCCCAGCCGGTTCATGGTGTCCGGCGTGAAGTTTTCGATTACGACATCGCTGTGCGCCACCAGTTCGAGAAACAGCGCCTTGCCTTCGGCGCTTTTCAGATCGAGGGTGCAGCCCAGCTTGTTGCGGTTCTGTGCATTCCAGGTACCGCTGCGGTTGATGCCGGCAATATTGTCCGGATACGGTCCGCCGCGGCGGTGAATGTCGAGACGCGCGTGACTTTCAACGCGGATCACCTCGGCGCCCAGATCGGCGAGCACCTGGCCACACAGGGGGCCAGACCAGACGTGGGTCAATTCGAGCACACGTGTGCCCTGCAGCGGCAGTTTCATGCGGTCTCCAGACTGGCGATCACGGCCTTGGTATGAGCGCCCGGGGCACAGACGTGCAAGGGTGTGGCATCCGTGCCAAACAGGCGCGCCAGCGGGCTGAGCGGTGCGCGTTGCGTTTGTCCGCTGGCGTCGGTCAGACTGCCCCAGAAGCCGCGTGCGGCCAGCTGCGGATCACCCAGCAGGTCGTGCAGTGAATTGACCGGCGCCACCGGCACGCCACCGGCCTGCGCTTCCATCCAGCAGGCTTGCGGTTTGTCGGCAAAAAATGCATCAAGGATGGCGCACAGGGTTTCGGAATCGGCGAAGCGCTGTTCGCGCGTGATGTAGCGCGGGTCGATGCCGAGTTCGGGCTTGCCCATCCAGTTGCACAGCCGGGTCCACTGAATGTCTTCAATGACATCGACAAACAGCCAGCCATCGCTGCAGCGATGGACCTCGGCCGGCGACACCTTCCAGATGCGTTCGGCGCGATGGGGTTGTGTGCCCTCGAGCAGGGCCGATGAAATTTCACGGCGCAGCAAGGGCAGGGCGGCGGCGCACAGGCCGGCGCTGGCCGAACGGATGTCGGTCGAGGCGCTCTGGCCCATCAGGGAGAACAGGGCAATGGCGCCATACAGGCCGGTCAGGAATTCGAGCAGATTGGCCTGCGGGCACAGCGGCCCTGCCGACGGGTAGCCCGGCATGACACGCGGCGTGATGAAACCCAGGCCGCTGCCATGAAAGGCGAGGAACTCGTCGCTGTGTGAGCCGGACATGCCGCGCAGAGTGCCGGCATCGCGTTCGCCGACCACCACCAGTGGCGCCAGCGGCGTGCGGCCAGTCTGTTGCAGGAGCGTGTCGCGTCCCGCTTCATCGGCGACGATGCCGGCGCAGTGGTCCAGCAGGTCCTGCAGGGCTTTGCCCTGCAAACCGCCGTCGCCGAGTAGCACGCTTTCCTTGCCCGCCAGCAGAAAGTCGGCAAAGCGGCCGCGGCGCGCGCGCAAGGGATCGCCGCCTGCCGTTTCGAGCTTGATGACCCGATAACCAGCGTCGACCGCCAGACGCGTGCTGTATTCAGCGGCAATCGAGTCGGTCGACAGGCAGACAATCATGGGGGTTGGCATGCAGGATCCGATTCAGGCGTTTTCTATACTGGCGGGCAGGAGTGCGCTGGCCGTGCCGACCACGACCTTCTCCTGCTTTTCGTTTTCCACCCACACCTCGAACACGTAGCGCACGGCGTTGCCCTCAGCCTGCTTCTCCTTGAGCACCCCCTTGGCCGTGACAAAATTATTCATCGTCACCGACTTGATCATTTTCAGCGAGGACTTGCCGCCGACCACCCAGCCGTCACCGAAGCAGGTCATCATGGCGCGCGTCACCAGCGCAAAAAAGGTCGGGGCCGAACCAACCGGTTCGGCCAGTCCCTCGGCGCGCGCCGCTTCCGCGTCGGAGTGGATGTTTTTGTGTGGCCAGGCACCGTCGCCATACAACATCGGGTGGCGTTCTTCAAATTGACGCAAGCTCATCTGCCGCGAGACGGGGGGCAGTGCCCAGCCGATATCGACGCCGCGTTGAAATATCATGATCGTTGTTCCTTCAGTTCGGTGGTGGAGGTGCGTCGCGACAGGGCTTTAGCCGAGTCGTCCGCCGGCGCCGCTGTCGATGCCAGTGGCAGCCTTGGGCACGTCGATGGTCAGGAAATCAAGCGCGTGACTGCGGCGCGTGACAAAGATTTTGTTGCCCTCGGGGTCGTGGCAGGTCGCTTCGTACTCGACGAATTCGCGGTTGTTCTTGATCCATTTGCGCGAGATCTGTCCAGTCAGCGTGTATTTGACGTCTGCGCGCAGCGGCGCGTAGTTCTCCGTCTCGTAGCCATAAAACAGGCCGCGCACATTGTATTTGCG
>CANJOT010000365.1 GCA_947475815.1 Burkholderiales bacterium
GGCCGGTGGCAAGGTGACGGGCGTCATTCCGCGCGCCCTGCTCGAGCGCGAACTGGGCCATGGCGGCGTGACCGAACTGCTGGTGGTGCGCGACATGCACGAACGCAAGCAGCGCATGGCCAGTCTGGCAGATGCCTTCATTGCCCTGCCGGGGGGCTGGGGTACGCTGGAAGAACTGACCGAAATGATCACCTGGAACCAGCTGGGCCTGCAAACCAAGCCGATTGGCCTGCTCAACATCGCCGCGTATTACGATCATTTTCTGGTGTTTGCCGAACACATGATCGAGCAGCAGTTTGTCAGGCCGGAGCAGCGCAATCTGTTGCGCGTGGCGAGCACGGTTGAGTCCATGCTCGATCAATTGTCCTGCGGCACCTGAAGCAGCACCTGAAGGTGCACCTCACCGCGCGCAGTTTCAGGCCGGTCGCGACAGTTCCAGCCGGCAGCGACCGGCAGCATGCGTCACGCGCGCCTGACCACCGAC
Source organism: Burkholderiales bacterium (assembly GCA_947475815.1). Taxonomy (GTDB): domain Bacteria; phylum Pseudomonadota; class Gammaproteobacteria; order Burkholderiales; family Burkholderiaceae_D; genus CANJOT01. Next base: position 485 of record CANJOT010000365.1, read on the forward strand.
GGGCAAGGTCAGTTTGTCGGGGCAATGACCGAAGGGCAGACCGGTCAGGATCGGCACGCTGACTCGCTGGCGCAGGTAATCCACCACGGCGGCAAAGTCGTAACCGTTGTCGTAGGCGCTCGGCTGCTGTTGCGCAAAGTCGCCCAGCAACACGGCCTGCTGCTGCGCCAGAACGCCACTGTGGTGAAGTTGCAGCAGCATGCGTTCGATGCGATAGGGTTGCTCGCCAATGTCTTCAAGAAACAGGATGCCGCCGCGGATCTGCGGCATCCAGGGGGTGCCAAGCAGGCTGCACACCAATGCCAGATTGCCCCCCCAGAGCTGGCCCTCGGCCTGCAGGGCTGGCCCTGCCGCGGCAAATTCAACGACATGTTCACAGCCGTTCATCAGGGCATCGAAATGCTCCACGGTATAACTGCTGAGCTGATGCTGGCTGCCATGCCCGCCAAAATCGTAGCTTGCCATCGGCCCGGCAAAACTGACCGCTCCGGTACGTGCCAGCAAGGCGAGCTGAAAGGCGGTGAAATCGCTGTGACCGACAAATCGTTTGCGGCCAGCCTTGACGGCCGCGCCGATGGCCGCGAAATCGATCTGTTCGAGCAGACGCGACATGCCATAACCGCCGCGCAAGGCCATGATCAGGCCGATGTTCGGATCGTCGAGCAATTGTTGCAGGGCCGCCAGGCGCACCGCGTCGGTACCAGCAAAACGCAGATGGCGCGCGCTGTCGGCCGGCGCCAGCGTGACGGCATGGCCGCGTTGCTCAAAAAATTGCACGGCGCGCTGCACCCGCGCGGTATCGGCTTCGTAGCCGGCGATGCCGAGCAGGCCCACGCCAGACGGTAAGTGTTGCAGAGGAGCGCCGCTCATAGGTGGTTCAATCCCGGATCATTTGCCAGTCGGCGATGCGCACTTCGATGACGGTATCTTCCGTCGTGCCGGAGTCGGCGGCCGCGCTACGCAGCGGGTTGCGCCGCCGTTCGCGAAAAAAATCGCGCAGCGTCGCGCCACACTGTTCGCCCAGCACACCTCCGAGCACCTCGGTCTGATGGTTCAGCTGTTCATTGGCAAACAGGTTGACGACACTGCCGGCGCCGCCTGTTTTCGGTTCGTGGGCGCCAAACACCACGCGCTTGAGACGGGCGTGCAGCATGGCGCCGATGCACATGACGCAGGGCTCCAGCGTGACGTAGAGTTCGCATTCGGGCAGGCGATAATTGCCCAGTTGCTGGGCGGCCTGACGCAAGGCCATGATTTCGGCATGGGCGCTTGGATCGTGGCTGCCGATCGGCTGATTGAAGCCGGTCGCAATCACCTGGCCGTTGCGCACCACCACGGCCCCCACCGGCACCTCGCCGACCAGGCGTGCGTTGGCGGCCTGATCCAGTGCCAGATGCATGAAGACGGCATCGGCGGCTTCCTGATTCATGGTATCCCGGTCCTCTCCCTACGACTGTGCTGCGCCCCTGTGGCGCATCTTGCATGCGTCTGCCATGCGTCTGCCATGCGTTTGCCATGTTACGCGATTCGTCGCCGGCCGGGGTTGTGCGACGATCCGGCTGACTTTACAAATTACATGTACAGTTTATGATGCAGCGCACGCCACCCATCAGAGTGGCCCTACATTTCAGGGAGGAGCAAAGGTGAAGGTTCGTCGATCAGGCATCCACCATACGGGTGCGTTTTGTGTTTCCTTGGCCCTCGTGCTGGGCGTACAGTCTGCCGCAGCACAGGATTATCCGAATAAGCCGATCCGCTTCATCGCACCGACTTCGGCCGGCACCACCTCAGACATCGTGGCACGCGTGCTCGCCGCTGAGATGGGAAAAATCCTCGGTCAATCCACCATCGTCGAAGACAAACCGGGTGCAGCCCAAATCATCGGCCTTGAATATATTGCCAAACAGCCGGCCGACGGTTATACGATCGGCCTGGTCGGCGTCGATGGCGTCGCCCTGTTGCCGCTGATCTCCAAAAACCTGCGTTTTGATCCGCTTGTCGACCTGGTGCCGGTCGCCGGTGTAGGGGAAGTGCGTTATGCCCTCGCCGGATCGACCACGCGTCCCTGGAAAACATTTCAGGATATGGTCGCGTTTGCACGAGCCAATCCGGGCAAGCTGAACTACGGCTCGTCAGCGCCGCAGGTGCGCTTCCCGATGCTCGTGCTCATGCAGGACCTGAATCTGGACATGGTGCACGTGCCCTTCGCTGGCGGCGGCCCCTACCTGACGGCCATCGCTGCGAACACCATCGATCTGGGTGTGGTGGGTGAAGGCGTCGGCAATTCACTGATGCCGCGTGTGCGTTTTTATGCCATCACCGGCAAAACGCGCAGCGCCGCCAATCCGGACGTGCCCACCTTCACCGAACTGGGTTTCCCGCGTGTCTACGGTCCGGCCTATTCACTGACGGTGCGTGCCGGCACGCCGCAAGCCATCATGGACAAGCTCACTGCAGCCGCCGAAAAAGCGCTGGCCATGCCGGAAACGCGCGCCGCAGTCGCCAAACTGCAACTTGATATCAATTACGAAAAGCCCGAAGCCGCGGCCAAAACCCTCGCTGACCGCGCCAAATTTTATGGCGAGTTCGGTAAAAAAGTAAACCTGTCGGAGTAAACATGCGTAGCTACCATATCGATCAGGTCGGCAGTCTCGACCATCTGCAGTGCCGTGAACACGACGCACCCGAACCCGGTCCTGGCGAAGTGCAGGTGCGCGTGCGCGCCAATTCGCTCAA
>CANJOT010000366.1 GCA_947475815.1 Burkholderiales bacterium
CGCTCGACGACGTCTGCCGGCATGCCGCCCGGTCCAATCAGGCCATACCAGGCGGCAGGATCGAGGTCCGGGTAGATTTCAGTGATGGCCGGAACACCGGGCAGCCCCGGGTCGCGTTTGCTGGCCATGACGACGAGCGCACGCACGCGCGCCGGCTGACCGTCGGGCGCCTTGAGTACTGCAAAGGTGGTATCGCCCATGGTCGAATCGATATGGCCGCCGACCAGCGCGGTCTGCACTGGCGCCGTGCCGGGGAAGGGCACGATCATAAAACGAATGCCGGCGCGGCTTTCGAGCAGCGCGGCGGTCAGGCGACTGGCGGCGCCCGCCGTGCCATGCGAGACCTCGCCGGTCCTGGCTTTGGCCATGGCGATCAGCTCATTGAGGGTCTTGGCCGGATGATCGGCGCGCACGAACAGCGTGAACTGCCAGCGCGTAAGCATGGCGATCGGCGTCAGGTCCTTGAGGATATCGATGGGCAGCGCTGCTGTATGCGGGCTCTGGGTCATCGAATGCGGCACGCACGAGAGGGTGTACCCATCCGGCGCCGAACGCGCGACCGCGGTCAGGCCGATGTTGCCGTCGGCGCCGGGGCGGTTCTGCACCACCATCGGCTGGCCCAGACGCACCGAGACCAGTGCCGTGACCTGACGACAAAAGCTGTCCATACCCCCACCGGGCGGGTAGCCGACGATGACGGTAATCGGTTTCGAAGGATAAGCCGCTTGCGGCTGGGCCTGGACCGAAGCGGTGCTCACTGCGAGGCCAGCGGCCAGGGCAGTGATCAGGTGTTTGAAAAGCGGGTGGGCGGGAAGTGATTTGCCTTGTAGCGTACGATTCCTGCGTGACAACTTGAACGGCATGGCGCGGCCTCTTCTTCTTGTTGGGGGCAAGGGCGGCGCGCCCTTGCCAGTGAAAGTGTAGAGCTGATGGCGGAACTGATTATGCGACTTTTTGGAATTCAAGGACAGCGGGCTCAAAAGCACGGACAAGACCTCTCCCAAATATTGTGGGCGAGGCCTATCATAAGAAAAAATCAGAAAGGGTCGTTCGATGGAAAACAAACGGAAACGAAACAGCTTCGTCACCCGGGGCCAAACGCCCGAATTGCCCAGTAACACACGCCAGGGGGCATGACATGGACCAACTCGAAGGCATCTGGCGGCTGGTAGACAGCCGTGCATGGGTCGAGGGCGCCAGCGACTGGAGCGTGCCCTACGGCGCAAATCCGGTCGGCCAGATCACGTTTTCAAATGGCCGCATGCTTGCCGTGCTGTGCAACGGCGATGCCGATGCCGGCGCGCTCGGCAAGCGCAATTATTCCTCCTACGGTGGCCCGTACAGCTTCGACGGCACGACCCTCGACACGCATGTCGATGTCGCCGCGGATGCAAGCCGCATCGGCGGCCACCAGATTCGCGCGGTTGAAATGAAGGGCGAGCAAATGGTTCTTCGACCACCTCAACGGCTTTACGGCAACTCGATGGAGCGGCGCGAAATAATATGGGAACGGATCTGGCAGCCCTGACCAGCGCCCTCTGCCTGACTCATCAAAAAAATGAAGGCCGGGATGTGTTCAAACTGATCGCCGCCGGCTGCTCGACCGCAAACAAGCGCGAACTGTTCACCGGCACCACCCGGCGCGTCTACCTTATCGATACCAACCAGGAGTAAGCATGTCCAATCCGTCGTCTTCCAAGGAAAAACTCAGGCCGGTGGTGCCACACCTGATCGAACTGGTCGATTCGGTCGTGTTCGGCGATGTCTGGGAGCGCAAGGAACTCTCCAAACGCGATCGCAGCATGATTACCATCGCCGCCCTGATCGCCATGCGCCAGACCGAACAGATGCGCTCGCACATGGAAAAGGGCCTGGCCAATGGCATCAGCGCCGACGAGATCAGCGAGATCATCACGCATCTGGCGTTTTATGCCGGTTGCCCTGCTGCACTGAGCGCTGCCGGCGTGGCCAAGCCACTGTTTGAGGAGATGGGCTTTTTGCCAAAAGACCCGCCGGCATGAAGAGCAACACGCAACCCACGGTCGGTTACGTCGGCGTTGGCATCATGGGGTCGGCGATGGTCGCCAACCCGCAAAGGCTCAGATGTTGATGTCCTCTTTCATCTCGCCGTGTACTTCGCGGTAGAGCGAGGCAATCTCACCGACCGTGATATCGCCCTTGACCGCGGCCAGCGTTGCCGGCACGGTATTTTCACCCGCAAGCAGCGCACGGCGCACGCCATCAAGCAGCGCCGCCACCTTGTGCGGGTCGCGGCCGTCCTTCATTGTTTTGAGCCGCTCGCGCAGTTGGCCTTCCGCCGACGCCGGCATCTTGAAGATTTCCGACTGGTGGGTATTCGGTTCGCGAAACGCGTTAATGCCAATGATTACGCGCCGGCCCTGATCGAGTTCCTGCTGTGATTGCATGGCGCCCTGGGTGATGGCGCGCAGGTAGTAGCCGGAGTGAATCGCCGCAACGCCACCGCCGGCGGCGCGGATGCGCTGCACCTCGGCGCGCGCCTGATCAACCAGTGTGGCCGTCAGACTCTCGATAAAATAACTGCCGCCCAGCGGATCGACCGTCGCGGTGATGTCCGTCTCTTCCTGCATGATCTGACAGGTGCGGATGGCCAGCTTGACGGCATCACTGGTCGGCAGCGCCAGCGCTTCGTCCCAGCGCTTGGAGCGCGTCACCTGCGCGCCGCCGAGCACCCCCGCCAGCACCTCAAGACAGAGGCGCGGAATGTTGTTCATCGGCTGGCCGGCCGTCATGTTGACGCCGCTGACGCTGGCGATGGTTTCGATGGCGAGCGCATCGGCATCAGTGACGCCGTATTCGCTGGCCAGCAGTTCAGCCCACAGGCGGCGTGCCGCACGGAACTTGCAGATTTCCTCGAAAAAATTCATCTCGACGGCGAACTGCAACTTGAAGCGGCGCGTGCAGACATTCGGATCGAGCCCGCGCGCTACACAGCGGTCGATGTAAGTCAGCGCGTTGGCCATGCTGAAGGCCAGCTCCTGCCCGAGGGTCGCGCCGGCCGCGCGGATGTGCGTGCCAGCGACCGTGATCGGCGTCCACTCCGGAATATTGTTGGAGCAGTACTCGATCACATCGACGGCCAGCTCAAGCGCCGGCTCGACCGGGGTGATATAGGTGCCGCGGGCGATGTATTCCTTGAGCGGCTCGTTCTGCAGTCCGAGGCAAATGGAA
>CANJOT010000367.1 GCA_947475815.1 Burkholderiales bacterium
ACCGCGACTTCATCACGGTCGGCCTGCTGTTCTCGAAGCTCGCGCGCAAAGATCGCCGCCATATCGAGGGCCGCGTTGACATTCCCGACAACTGGATTTATGTGCAGGAACCCGGCGTCAAGGTGGGCCGCGTGCAGTTGTTTAATAACTGGAGCCCGTATCTGGTGGCCCGCGACGACCAGATCTGGGTGGGGCTGGAATATTTCTGCAGCGAAGGGGACGCGCTCTGGAGCATGTCCGATGCCGATCTGGTGGCGCTGGGCAAGCGTGAGATGGAGCAGATTGGTCTGGCCAATGAAGTCGACTGTCTCGACGGCGTCACCATTCGCATGCCCAAGGCCTATCCTGGATATTATGGTTCGTACGCGCGTTTTGGCGAGGTCAGGGAATTTCTGGATGGCATCGGCAACCTGTTTTTGATCGGCCGCAACGGCATGCACCGCTACAACAATCAGGATCACTCGATGCTCTCGGCCAAGGCCGCGGCCGAGGCAATTGTTGCCGGCCGCACCGACAAGAGCGCCATCTGGGCCATCAATGTAGATGATGATTATCACGAGGAGGTCGACAAGCAATGAGTACGGCGATGAAGGTGGTGATTCTTGCCGGCGGCTTGGGCACGCGGCTGTCCGAAGAGACCGGCGTTCGCCCCAAGCCGCTTGTTGAGATCGGTGGCCGACCGGTTCTCTGGCATGTCATGAAAATTTATGCGGCACACGGCTTGAATGACTTCATCATCTGCCTGGGTTACAAGGGCTACATGATCAAGGAGTTCTTTGCCAATTATTTTCTCCATACCTCGGATGTGACCTTTGATCTGGCGCGCAATTCGATGGAGGTGCACGAGCGTCATACGGAGCCGTGGCGAGTCACCCTGATCGACACCGGCGATGCAACACAGACCGGAGGACGCATCAAACGCGTCGCCCCCTACCTTGAGGACACCTTCTGTCTGACCTATGGTGATGGCGTTGGAAACATTGACATTACCGCGCTGCTCGCCACCCACCGTCGACACGGCCGGCTTGCCACGGTGACCGCCGTGCAACCCCCGGGCCGGTTCGGCACCCTCACGCTGGAGGATGACCGCATCCGGGCTTTTCAGGAAAAACCAGCGGCCGAATGTGCCTGGATCAATGGCGGCTTTTTTGTGCTCGAGCCGCGCGTGCTCGATTACATTGAGGGGGACCATACCCTGTGGGAGCATGAACCCTTGCAGCGACTCGCAGCCGAAGACCAGTTGCGTGCCTCACGCCATCAGGGGTTTTGGCAGCCGATGGATACCCTGCGCGAAAAGAATTACCTTGAGGAATTGTGGGCCAGCGGCAAGGCCCCGTGGAAAACATGGGCTTGATGGCACATCCTGATTTCTGGAAACGCCGGCGTGTGCTGGTGACGGGCCATACCGGTTTCAAGGGCGGCTGGCTGACGCTCTGGCTGGCCATGATGGGTGCCCGTGTTGCTGGCATTGCGCTGGCGCCGCCATCATCGGCAAGTTTGTTTGATGTGGCCGGTATTGGCCGGATCTGTGATTCGCACCTCGTCGACATTCGTGATGCCCACGCCCTGCGCACCGCCGTCGATCAGATTGCACCCGAAGTGGTCTTTCATTGCGCCGCTCAGCCGCTGGTTCGGCTGTCGTATGCCGATCCGCTTGGTACGTGGATGACCAATGTCATGGGCACCATTCATTTGATGCAAGCCTTGCGCGAACACACCGACCTTGGTGCATTGGTCGTCGTCACGAGTGACAAATGTTATGAAAACCGCGAGGCGGGCCTAGCCTTTCGGGAGGGCGATGCGCTCGGCGGGCGGGATCCGTACAGCAGCAGCAAGGGCGCGACTGAAATTGCGGTTGCGTCGTGGCGCCACTCGTTTTTTCGTGAACACAAGGCCTGTGTTGCCACCGTGCGGGCGGGCAATGTGATTGGCGGCGGTGACTGGGCGGAGGACCGCCTTGTGCCCGATCTGCTTGCCGGTTTTGCGAACGGCAAGTCCGTGCCCATCCGTCATCCGGACGCAATCCGGCCCTGGCAACATGTGCTTGAGCCGGTCGCCGGTTATTTATTGCTCGCAGAGCGCTTGATGCTGGGGGGCCGTGATTTCGAAGGCCCCTGGAATTTTGGTCCGGACGAGATTGATGTGTCGGTCGGTGCGCTGGCTGAACGCATGCGTCAGCGTTTCGGTGGCAACGCGCGCTGGCACCATGAAGGGGGTGAACATCTGCATGAGGCGCGCCTGCTGGCTCTGGACAGCCGCAAGGCTCGCGAACAGCTGAGCTGGCGCCCAAGGATGAGTGTCGATCAGGCGATCGATGAGACCATCGCGTGGCATCAGGCTTGGCTGGCTGGTCGCGACATGCAGAATTTTACCTCCTTGCAAATCGAACGTTATTCTTCCCAAGCATGAACATGACTGCCCAAACTGAACAAGACCGCCTGCGTCAGGAAATCCTGCGGCTGACCAGCGAGTACGCCGCGCTGGCGCTCGCCCCCGCGCCCTTCGTGCCCGATGTCAGCGCGGTGCCCCCGTCGGGCAAGGTGCTCGGCGCGGCCGAGTTGCGCAATATGGTCGAGGCTTCGCTCGATGGCTGGCTGACCACCGGCCGCTTCAATGATGCATTTGAAAAGCGGCTGGCCGATTATTTTGATGTCGCGTATGCCATGACCGTGAATTCCGGTTCGTCGGCCAATCTGGTGGCGTTTACCGCCCTGACCTCACCGCTGCTCGGTGAGCGTGCCATCCGGCCGGGGGACGAAGTCATCGGCGTGGCCGCCGGATTTCCGACCACGGTCAACCCGATTCTGCAAAACAATGCCGTGCCGGTGTTTGTCGATGTCGACATCCCGACGTACAACATTGATGTGTCGCTGCTCGAGGCCGCCTTGTCGCCACGCACGCGTGCTGTCATGCTGGCGCACACCTTGGGCAATCCCTATAACGTCGAGGCGGTGGCGGCGTTCTGCAAACGCCACGACCTCTGGCTGGTGGAAGACTGTTGTGATGCCCTGGGCGCCACCGTCAATGGCCGCAAGGTGGGCACCTTTGGCGACATTGCCACGCTCAGTTTTTACCCGGCGCATCACATCACCATGGGTGAGGGCGGTGCGGTGTTCACCAACAACCCGGTGCTCAAGCGCGCCGCCGAATCGGTGCGCGACTGGGGCCGTGACTGCTATTGCCCGCCCGGACGCGACAATACCTGCG
>CANJOT010000368.1 GCA_947475815.1 Burkholderiales bacterium
AAGCCTGCGGTCGAGCGTTCGCGCTCCAGCACCGCCAGTTGCTGGCCGGCCTTGACGCGCTGGCCTTCCTCCACCAGCAGTTTCTCCAGCACACCGCCATCGGCCGATTGAATCACCTGCGTGCGCGCGATCGGAATGATCTGCCCCTGCGCCCGCACCGTCTGATCGATCTCAAACAACGCCGCCCACAACAAGAACGCAGTCAGCGCCACAAACAATAAAAACGTCATCGATATCGCGCCGCGGCATTGCTGCGGTAAAACGCCTCGTCTGTGCATCATGCGGTCCTTGTGTTGGGTGCCGCCCCCGGCGGGGTTTGCAGTTTCTGCAAGACCTGCGCCTTGGGCCCGTCGAGCACCACCTGCTGATTGGCAATCACGATGACGCGCTCGACCAGCTCCAGCATTTCCCCCTTGTGTGTCACCAGCACCAGCGTGTCAGTCGGGCGGATCACCGCTTTGAGTGCCTGCGTCACCTGCAGTTCGAGCCCGCGGTCCATCGACGCCGTGGGCTCATCGAGCAACCACAGCGTGGGTTTGCGCAAAAACGCGCGCGTGAGATTGACGAGTTGCCGCTGGCCACCCGACAGACCACTGCCGCCTTCAAAGATCTCCTGCTGCAAGCCTTTGGGATGCGCCGCGATCACCGCCTGCAGCAAACCGGTCTGCCGTGCTACGGCGAGTATTGATTCATCGCCCGGATCGAGCTGGCCGAGAATCAGGTTGTCGCGCAGGGTACCGGCGAACAAGCGCCCCTCCTGCTGCACATAGCCCATGTGTTCGGCCAGCACCGGCTTGGAGAGATGCCCCAGATCGATATCATCGAGCAGGATGCGCCCCTCTTGCGGCTTGTACATGCCCGACAACAAGCGCAACAAGGTAGTCTTGCCCGCGCCGATCGGGCCCAGCACGCCGACCTTTTCTCCGGGACGGATGATCAAACTCGGCAACGCCAGCGCCTTCTTCGTGCCATAGCTCGCCACCACGCCCTCAAAACGATAGTCCCCGCGTATGCTCCCCACCACGATGGGTTGCTCCTGCCCATAGTGGTCATCCTGCAAGGCCCAAAGGCGGTCGAGCCCCTGCAGCGCCGCCTTCGCATGCGCCCATTGCACCAGTTGCCCGGGGATCATCGACACCGGCGCCAACACCCGCCCCGACAAGATCGAGCAGGCAATCAAGCCGCCCATCGTCATCTCGCCACGACTCACCAGCAAGGCCCCCGCGGCAATCATCAAGGTATATGAAATCTGCTGCAGCGCGCCGGCCAGGTGTTGCGAGTGTTCGCTGATGTTGCGCATCTGCAAATCAAAGTCGCGCGCTTCGTCGGTGGTCTTCATCCAGCGCGACAGCATGCGCCAGCCGCCCTGTCCGGACTTGATGCTCTCGGCGCCTTCGATAGTCTCTACCAATAGGCCGGTTTTTTTGTTACTGGCGGCGTTTGATTTGCCGGCGAAGGCGTCGACCTGTTTGCGGTAATACAAGCCCACCACCACGCAAAGCACAAAGAAAGTCAGCGGAATCAGCGCCAGCCAGTTGCCTATCAATCCGATGATCAATAAAAAGATCAGCGCAAACGGTGCATCCACTAAAAAGTTCGTGGTGATCGCGGTAAAGAACCCACGCACCGTCTCATAGCCACGCATCTGTGCGGCGAGCCCCCCGACACTTGGCGGCAACTGGTCGAGTCGGATCGACAGAAAGCGCAGGTAGATGGTGCGTGACAAGCGTTGATCCACCTCGTCGATCAGGCGCTCATACAAGCCACTCCGAACGCGTTTGGCCGCCAATTCGAACAAAATCGCCACCAGCACGCCGAGGGTCAGCACCAGCAGCGTCTGCGCGGCGCTGGTCGGAATCACGCGGTCATACACCTGCATGCTGTAGAACGAGGTGGCCAGCGCTACCACATTGATCATCAAGCCGCCGATCACCGCCTCACGCAACAGCGCGCGGTGGGCAAAGATTTCGTCGCGGATCAATTGATACACCGGGCTCTGGCTGGCCACATAAGGGCGACTCAGCTTGAAGCTGGCCACCGCATGGTCAGGCAATGTCACATCGGCACGTTCCTGCCAGCGCTGGCTGTTGGCATCCCACCACTCGCTGATCCACTGCCCCTGCGCGTTTTGCCCGCGCAGCACACCCCATTGCCCGACCTGCTCGCCGTGCAGTGCATACACCAGCGCCGGCATGCGCGCGGCATCGGGTGCGGGCAACCAGCGCGGCGCCGCCACTTGCAACTGCGCGGCCACCGTCTTGAGTTGCCCCTTGGGGTCATTGGCATGTTGCGTTAACGCCGCCTCAGCGGCCGCCTGCACCGCCAGCCGATCAACACTCTCGTGCTGCAATTGCGCCAGCCGCGCCAGGCAGGGCAGCAGATCGGGCGCCGCGTCGATCGTCACCGGCGTGTGCAGGCTCTCCGGATCCACGCCGCTCATTTCTTCTCCTCGCTCACCGCATCGATGCCGCGCGTATACGCCGCCAGCCGCCAGGTCACCACCACCTGCGTTGATTGCAGGTCGGCCAGTTGAGTTTCAGTCTGCGCCAGTTCACGCGCCGCGTTCATCACGTCGAGCCACGATTTGCGCCCCGCCAGAAACTGCCGGTCATAGGAGGTGGACACATCGGCCGCCGCTTTTAACGACGCTTGTATCGAGGCCAGGCGACTCACCGTTGACACCGCCAGCGCATAATCTGACAACACCTGTTCACTGACCGTACGCGACTGCACCTCGACCTCGGTCAAGGCGGCGGCGTGTTGCGTACGCGCGGCCTCGATATTCGAGAGGGTCGACAGCCCCGCGCCGAAGCGACTGCTGAGTCCAACGAACAGCCGGTTCTCGGTCGCGCCGTTGGGAAAGTTGTAATTGCCGTATTGACGCTCCACGCGCGCATACAGTTCGGGCGACAAATCGGCACGCCGCTCACCCACCACCGCCTCTTGCACCCGCGCCTGCGCCTGCGCTTTGGCCACCGTCGGGTGGATACCCAGCGCCATCTCCAGCAGCGCCTGCACGCCGGTGCGCCCCGCATTGGCGAGTTCACGCGGCGCGGCCACCGCTTGCGCCAGCACCGCACCATCCACCGGGTTGCCCAGTAATTGTCCGAGCCGCGCCAGAGCAACCTCAGCCTGTGCACGTGCGGCGGTG
>CANJOT010000369.1 GCA_947475815.1 Burkholderiales bacterium
GGACCGCTGGCGCAGGTCGCGCTGGCATGCGGTCCTGCGTTTTGTCTGGCTGCTGCTTTCGCTGACGGCGTTGCTGTTTGGGCTGGTCTCGGAGATCACCTTCTGGCTGGAATTTTCCACGCGCTTCAACTTCATCGCCGTCGATTATCTGATCTATACCCAGGAAGTGATCGGCAATATTCGCCAGTCCTATCCGGTGGGCCTGATTCTCGCGGCCATCGGTGGGCTGGCGCTGGTGATTGCCGCAGGTCTGCGCGCTGCGATCGCGCGCGCCGATCGCCATGGCCTGGCGCCGCGCCAGCGTGTCGCCCTGCTCGTCGTCGGCCTGCTGCTGCCGGTGGCGCTGCTGAGCGTCGCCAATGTCGACCAGATGGACGGTTCGGGCAATAATTACGCCGACGAACTGTCGGGCAACGGCCTGTTTGGTCTGGCTGCGGCGATGCGCCGCAATGAACTCGATTACGACAAGTTCTACCAGACCATTGCGCAGGAACAGGCCGATACCATCCTGGCCGGGCTGAATGTCAGGCGCCTGCCCCTCAAGGCCGCCATGCAGGCCCAGCCCGACGACGCCGCGGACGACCAGACCCCCTTCAAAAGCCGGCCGCGCAATGTGGTGCTGATTTCGGTCGAGAGTCTGTCGGCTTCCTATGTCGGTGCCTACGGTGCGACGACCGGACTGACCCCTGAACTCGACCGGCTGGCCGCTGGCGGGCTGATGTTCGACAGGGTTTTTGCCACCGGCACGCGGACAGTACGTGGCCTCGAGGCGCTGTCGCTGGGCACACCGCCGGTGCCCGGTCAGGCCATCGTGCGCCGGCCCAACAACGAGCAGCTCAGCACCGTTGGCGGTGTCCTCGGCCGGCAGGGCTACGCCCCGTATTTCATCTACGGCGGTTATGGCTACTTCGACAACATGAACGCCTATTTTGCCGGCAACAACTACAAGGTGATCGACCGGACCGATTTTCCCAAACAGAGCGGCCAGTTTGAAAACATCTGGGGCGTCGCCGACGAGGTGCTGTTTGACCAGACTCTCAAGACCCTCGATGCCGAACACGGCCGCAACAAGCCGTTTTTCGTTCAGGTGATGACCACGTCCAACCATCGGCCCTACACCTATCCGGACGGACGCATCGACATCAAGTCGCCTGGCGGCCGCGAAGGCGCGGTCAAGTACACCGACTACGCGATTGGCAAGTTCATCCGCGACGCCAGCAAAAAGCCCTGGTTCAACGAGACCCTGTTTGTCATCGTCGCCGATCATTGCGCCTCGGTCGCCGGCAAGAGCAAGCTGCCGGTCGAGAGTTACCACATTCCCCTGGTCTTTTATGCGCCGGCCCTGTTGAAGCCCGGTCATTACCGGCAGCTTGTCAGCCAGATTGACATCGTACCCACCCTCATCGAGGTGCTGGGCAAGAATGGCGATGATCACTTTTTTGGCCAGTCATTTTTCGACCGGAACGCGGCGCTCGGGCGTGCCTTCATCAGTAATTATCAGGAGCTCGGTTACCTGCGCCGCGATATTCTGACGGTGCTCATGACGCGCCAGCGCGTGGCCAGTTTTCACATCGACCCGGTGAGTTACGCTGCCACGCCGGCGCCGAACGATCCCACGCTCGTGGCCGAGGCCATCTCCTATTACCAGACGGCCTCCAAGGCCTTCAAGAGCGGGGCGCTGCGCGACCGCCGGCTGGCGCCTCCCTGATCAGACCGTCCCGTAGCCGCGCCGGCCCACGCTCATCCGCGACCGGCCGCGCTGAACGCCCTGAATGCGCTGAATGCGCATTCTGACCCGAGGGTCTGAACCATCCGGTTACAAATTCGTGGCGCCGCGCACCGCTTTTTGTCCGCCGGTATGCTTCAATAGCGGCTTTCGAGAATAATAAGATCCAGACCATGACCGATCCCACCGCTGCGCCGGAGAAGTCGATCCATCCAGCCGAACCGGCTGCTCCGTCTGTCCCGCCCAAACCTGCCGGGGCGCGCCGTCGTGCCCTGCTTTGGGTGCTGGGTCTGGTGAGTTTGGGCGCAGTCGCCTACCACGTCTGGAATACCTGGTACGCACCCTGGGTCGGGACGGCCGAAGTGGCGGCCAAGGGCGGCCCGGGCAAGGGTGGCCGCGGCGGACCGGGTGCCCAGGGTGGACCGCGCGCACCGGTGGTGGTATCGCCGGCGAGGCTGGCGGATGTCAATATTCTACTGACCGGTCTGGGCACAGTCACAGCGAGCAATACCGTCACGGTGCGCACGCGCGTGGACGGGCCGCTGCAGCGTGTGCTGTTTCGCGAAGGACAGATGGTCCAGCAGGGCGATGTGCTCGCCGAAATCGATCCCCGGCCCTTTCAGGCGCAGGTGATGCAGGCCGAGGGCCAACTGGCGCGCGATCAGGCCCAGTTGCGCGCCGCTCAGGTCGACCTTGAGCGTTACAAAACCCTGCTGGCTCAGGATTCAATTGCCGCCCAGCAGATTGATACCCAGCAGGCTCTGGTGCGGCAACTCGAAGGCACGGTCAAGTCGGATCAGGGCAGTCTCGACAACGTTCGCCTGCAACTGAGTTATACCCGGGTGCTGGCGCCGATTGCCGGCCGGGTCGGTCTGCGTCAGATTGATGCGGGCAACATCGTCCATCCGGGCGATGCGGCCGGGCTGGTGGTGATTACCCAGTTGCAGCCGGCCAGTGTGTTTTTCTCGGTGCCTGAAGACAACGTGCCCGCCATCATGCGGCAGTTGCAGACCGGCAAGCGTCTGCCGGTGATCGCCTGGGACCGTGACCAGAAAAACCGTCTGGCTGGCGGTACGCTGGTGACCATCGACAACCAGATCGACACCACCACCGGCACGGTCAAACTCAAGGCGCTGTTTCCGAACAATGATCTGGCCCTGTTCCCGAACCAGTTTGTCAATGCGCGCCTGCTGCTCGACGTGCGCCGTGATGCACTGGTCGTGCCGAGTTCGGCCATCCAGCGCGGTGCGCGTGGTTTTCTGGTGTATGTGGTGCGCGATGATCAGACCGTGACTGCCAAGCAGGTGGTCACGGGTCCGGTGCAGGGCAATGACACGACGATTGAATCCGGTCTTGAAGTCGGTGACAAGGTCGTGGTCGATGGCACCGATCGCCTGCGTGA
>CANJOT010000370.1 GCA_947475815.1 Burkholderiales bacterium
ACCCCCATGCCTGCCCCGCTGTTACGACGTCCAAGCTGATCCACGTTAGCCATGTGACACTCCTTGATTGAGTTGTAAAATTTACGGTTTATGGCGGCCAACGCACCGCCAACAATGTAGAAAATACAAACAAGAGCGGCGGAACAGGAAAGGCCAAGCCCGGATATGACAATAAATGACAATCTAAGCTTGATTCAAGCAACAGAAATACAGTCGGAGACTTCTGCAAGATGAATATGTTTAAATTCAGGGCCCATCGCCGCCCGGACGCATCACCATGACTTCAACGCACTCCCACGACAACATCAGTGACCGTCTGGCACGCCTGCGCGCGGCCCTTGCGCGCCACGGCCTGACGGCCTGCCTGATTCCCTCGTCCGACCCGCATCTGTCCGAATACCTGCCGGCACGCTGGAGTGGCCGCGAATGGCTGTCGGGGTTTACCGGCTCGGCCGGCACCCTGATCGTCACGGTCGATGCGGCGGGCCTGTGGGTTGATAGCCGCTATTGGGTGCAGGCCGAGGCGCAACTGGCTGGCAGTGGTATCACCCTGCAGCGCATACAGGCGGCCAGCAGTGCTGGCCATCTTGACTGGCTGGCGACGCACCTCAATCAGGGTGACGTGCTCGCCGTCGATGGGATGGTGCTGGGTCTGGCGGCCGCACGCGCGCTCGAAGCGGCCCTGAAGCCGGCCGGCATCGGCCTGCGTTCCGATCTCGATCTGCTCGAGGAAATCTGGCCCGAACGCGCCGCCCTGCCCACCGAAACCGTGACCGAACACGCGCTCGAATTTGCCTGCCGCACCCGTGCCGACAAGCTGGCCGGCGTGCGCCGCGCCATGTTGGAGCAGTCTGCAGAATGGCACCTGATTTCCAGCCTGGACGACATCGCCTGGCTGTTCAATCTGCGCGGCTCGGACGTGCCCTGCAATCCGGTGTTTCTGGCGCACGCCTTGATCAGCGCAGACAGCGCCGTGCTGTTTACCGGCGCGGACAAAATCCCCGCCGCACTGGCCGCACGACTGGCAGACGACCGGGTATTACTGGCACCCTACCCACTGATCGCCAGCCGGCTTGCAGCCCTGCCCGAGAATGCACGCGTACTGATCGATCCGCACCGGGTCACCCGTGGTCTGCTGGCCACTCTGCCGGCGTCGGCCCGCCTGATCGAAGCCATCAACCCGAGCACCCTGGCCAAGTCGCGCAAGAGCGCGGCAGAAATCAGCCATGTGCGCCATGCCATGGAAAAAGACGGTGCGGCCCTGTGTGCGTTTTTTGCGTGGTTCGAAGAACACGTTAACCAGACCCGGTTCAGTGAACTCGATGTCGAGCGGCAATTGCTGCTGGCACGCGGCCGGCAGCCGGGTTTTGTCGGCCCGAGCTTTCACACCATTGCCGGTTTCAACGCCAACGGCGCGCTGCCGCATTACCGCGCCACACCCGAGGCGTATTCATGGATCGAGGGCGACGGCCTGCTGCTGATCGATTCCGGCGGTCAATATCTTGACGGCACCACCGACATCACCCGCGTGATACCGGTTGGTAAGGTATCGGCCGAGCAGAAGCGCGACTTTACGCTGGTGCTCAAGGGCATGCTGGCGCTGTCGTCGACGCGTTTTCCACGCGGCACGCGCTCACCCATGCTCGACGCGATTGCGCGCGCGCCCATCTGGTCGGCCAGCGTCGATTATGGCCATGGCACCGGTCATGGCGTCGGTTATTTCCTGAACGTGCATGAAGGGCCGCAAAGCATTTCGGCACACGCAGCGCCCGAGCCGCAAACCGCCATGGAGGAAGGCATGATCACGTCCATCGAACCGGGCATCTACCGCCCCGGACAATGGGGCGTGCGCATCGAAAACCTGGTGCACAATCGCGCCGCGCCTTCAGACGAATTTGGCTCTTTCCTGGAATTCGAAGCGCTCACCCTGTGCCCGATCGACACGCGCTGCATCGACCGCAGCCTGCTGCGGGAGGATGAGCGCGACTGGCTCAACGCCTACCATCGGGAAGTGCGCGCGCGCCTGATGCCGTATGTCGATGGCGCAGCGCGCGCCTGGCTGGAAGAACGCACCACCGCCCTGCCCTGATTTTCCAACGCATGGAAAACCAGATGGCACGGGCAGGCGCTTACTTCAAGGCCTTGTAACGCAGGCGTTTCGGCTTGGCGCCTTCCTCACCGAGGCGCTTTTTCTTGTCGGCTTCGTATTCCTGATAGTTGCCGTTGAAGAAGCTCACCTGCGAGTCGCCTTCAAACGCCAGGATGTGGGTGGCGATACGGTCGAGGAACCAGCGATCGTGCGAGATCACCATCACGCATCCGGGGAATTCGATGAGCGCGTCTTCGAGAGCGCGCAGGGTTTCCACGTCGATGTCGTTGGAGGGTTCGTCAAGCAGCAACAGATTGCCACCGGAAATCAGGGTCTTGGCCAGATGCAGCCGACCGCGCTCACCGCCCGACAGGTTGCCGACGATCTTCTGCTGGTCGGCGCCCTTGAAGTTGAAGCGCCCCAGATAGGCCCGTGACGACACATCAAAACGGCCGATGTTGAGGATGTCGGAGCCGCCGGAAATTTCATCAAACACCGTCTTGGCGTTGCCGAGCGCATCACGCGACTGGTCAACGTGGGCGATCTTGACGGTCGAGCCGATGCTCACCTCACCGCTGTCCGGCGTTTCCTTGCCAACGATCAAACGAAACAGGGTCGACTTGCCGGCGCCGTTCGGGCCGATGATGCCGACGATGGCACCCGGCGGCACGGTAAAGCTGAGGTTGTCGATCAACAGACGATCGCCAAAAGCCTTGGAAACGTTCTTGAATTCGATCACCTGGTCGCCAAGGCGCTCGGCCACCGGAATGAAGATTTCCGAGGTCTCATTGCGCTTCTGGTATTCATGCGAGCTCAGTTCTTCAAAACGCGCCAGTCGGGCCTTGCTTTTGGCCTGACGGCCCTTGGGGTTCTGGCGCACCCATTCGAGTTCGGTCTTGAGGGCTTTCTGGCGCGCCGATTCCGTCGACTCTTCCTGCGACAGACGCTTTTGTTTCTGGTCCAGCCAGGAGCTGTAATTGCCCTTCCAGGGAATGCCGTGGCCGCGGTCGAGTTCCAGAATCCATTCGGCG
>CANJOT010000371.1 GCA_947475815.1 Burkholderiales bacterium
CGGCCCGTCGATTTTTTTGACGTCAAGGCCGACCTCGAAGCGCTGTTCGCGCCGTTGCTGCCACGCTTTGTCAAGGACACACACGTTGCCTTGCACCCGGGCCGCTCGGCGCGCATCGAACTCGATGGCCGTGTCGTCGGCTGGATTGGCGAGTTGCATCCGCGCTGGCAGCAGCGTCACGAACTGCCGCAAACCCCTGTGCTGTTCGAGGTCGAGGCCGCGGCATTGCAGCAACTGCCTTTGCCACAGCCGTCCGAGGTATCAAAATACCCCACGGTAGTGCGTGACCTGGCGTTTGTCGTCGACGCGGGGATCGAAGTGCAACGGCTGTTTGATGAGTTTGAAACATTGCGTAACGAAAATGATGCAATGCAGCTCATCCGCAGTGTTGCTTTATTCGACGAATATCGTGGTAAGGGCTTGAAAGATAATGAAAAAAGCCTTGCCTTTCGGTTTCGCTTGCAAGATACTCAACAGACTTTGAATGACGCCACGGTGGAGAACCTGATGCGTCTGCTTACGATGCGGTTACAAGATCAATACGGCGCGCGCTTGCGTTCCTGATCTGTTTCCGAACGGGTATAAATCGGTAATGTCTTCATGCGCGAATCGGAAATTGACTCCGGACAGCCGTTCGGTTCGGAAATGACTTCAGGCACATCCGCCGGGCGTTTTGTCGGTCTCCTGCCGGAGGCCGGCGTGACCTTGACCAAGGCCGAGCTGGCCGATCTGTTGTTTGAGCGCGTCGGCCTCAATAAGCGCGAAGCCAAAGACATGGTCGAAACGTTTTTTGAAGAAATTCGTTTTACCCTGCAACGTGGTGACAGCGTCAAGCTGTCGGGTTTCGGCAACTTTCAGTTGCGTGACAAACCACAACGGCCAGGCAGAAATCCAAAAACCGGCGAAGCAATCCCTATTAGCGCGCGTCGGGTGGTAACCTTTCACGCCAGCCAGAAACTCAAGGCGATGGTGGACGGGACCGACGTCGACGCAGCGGCCTGAATTTTTGATCCTGCTGCTAGGCCAACCCCGACCGTTAACTCAACATCACGCGCGCCTTTCCCATGAGCAAGCACGAGTCCACGAACGCATTGTTGCCGCCTATTCCGGCCAAGCGTTATTTCACCATCGGTGAAGTAGGGGACTTGTGTGGTGTCAAACCGCATGTGTTGCGCTATTGGGAGCAGGAGTTCAGCCAGCTCAAACCGGTCAAGCGGCGTGGCAACCGGCGCTATTACCAGCACCACGAAGTCCTGCTGATCCGTCGCATCCGCGAATTGCTCTACGAGCAGGGTTTCACCATCAGCGGCGCGCGCAACCGCCTGGAATTGCGCACCGTAGAGCCCGTTGCCACGACCGTGGCCGGCCCGACCTTAAGTGATGCGCTCTCCAGACTGTTTGCGCCTGACGCACAGGGAGAGGGCGAGGCGCTGCCCGGCGCATTGCTCGACGAACTGCGTCGCGAACTGACCGAAATCGCAGCCTTGCTGCATCCGCCGGTGAGTCGCTGAGCGCCGGTTTCTACAGTCTGGTGCCGTCGTGGATTCGTCCTCACGCTGACTGCCCAATTTATCTTCTTACTCTGCTATAATTCGCCGCTTCGGGGCGTAGCGCAGCCTGGTAGCGTACCTGCATGGGGTGCAGGTGGTCGGAGGTTCGAATCCTCTCGCCCCGACCAATATAATCAACGAACGAGCCGACTCTCACCAGTCGGCTTTTTTGTGTCCGGGGCTTGGGCGAACGATCCAGGGAGCATTGTACCGATGTCAGGGTTTCGAGGTCAGGATTTGAACCGCAGACGGCACATACACCCCCGGTGCGCCACGAACATCCCGCTGCGGCGCGCAGCGCGGCGGACCGTCAGCAGCCCGGTTCAGCGCATCTTTGAGATCTATTTCGTCGTCAGCCAGTGTTTCAACGTAAAGAGCCGCAAGTTTAACAACTGTTAAACATTCTGAGGGCGTACTATCCGGGTGTGCATGTAAGAAAGCGGATCCATAGGGGAGGGGGATCCTGATGGTCACTAAAAAATCCGTCAACAAAGGTCTCGGCAAGGCGTCAGCGCGTCCGGCGCGTCCAGCGCAAAGGCGCGCTGTGCTTGCCAGCCCGCCGCCCGCCGCCATGGATGTAGGGGCTGGTGCGACCGCGCCAATCGCTGGCGAGGCGCCAGTGCTCCCGGCGCCCCCGGTCCAGCGCTTGCCCAAGTTCCCCATCGTCGGCATTGGCGCGTCCGCCGGCGGGCTGGAAGCTTTTGAACAGTTTTTCCATGCGTGCCCGGCCGATACCGGCATGGGCTTCGTGCTGGTGCCGCACCTCGACCCTGGCCATGTCAGCCTGCTGACCGAAATCCTGCAACGCAGCACGGCCATGCCGGTGGTTCAAGTGGCCGATCAGATGGCCATCGCACCCAACCAAGTCTATATCATCCCGCCCAACCGCGAGATGGCGATCCTCAATGGCGTGCTGCAACTCTCGGTGCCGGAACTGGCGCGCGGCCAGCGCATGCCGATTGACGCCTTCCTGCGCTCGCTGGCCGACGATCAGGCCGAACGTGCGATCGGCATCGTCCTCTCCGGTACCGCGACCGACGGCACTCTGGGCCTGCGCGCCATCCTAGGCGGCGGCGTGTGCATGGTGCAGGAGCCCACCAGCGCCAAGTATGACGGCATGCCGCAAAGCGCCATCAGCGCCGGCTACGCCACCCACATCCTGCCGGTGCAAGAGATGCCGGCCATGCTGGTGCAAGTCACCCGGCAGATGACCTACCGCCAGCGCCTGCCACCGGTTCCCACGGAGAAGGCGCTCTCTGGCATCAACCAGATCCTCCTGCAACTGCGCAGCGCCTCCGGCCACGACTTCTCGCTCTACAAGAAAAGTACGATCGGCCGTCGCATCGAGCGCCGCATGGCGCTCCACGCCATCGACGACGCGGCGGTGTATGCGCGTTTTCTCAAGAGTAATCTGGCCGAAACGCGACTGCTGTTTCAGGAGTTGCTGATCAATGTCACCAGCTTCTTTCGCGACCCTGCAGCCTTTGTCGCGTTGAAGCAAACCATCCTGCCCGCGCTCTTGAAGGGCAAGCCGGCCGGCTACGACTTCCGCGTCTGGGTGGC
>CANJOT010000372.1 GCA_947475815.1 Burkholderiales bacterium
AATGCCCTGAACCAACTGTTCTGGCAGGTCTATTTCCAAGTCTACTTCCGCTGGAAGACCGTGGTCAATTTCTCGGCCCAGGATGCCCACATGGCCGAGATCACCGACTACGATGCACCCGAGCGGCTGACGCCCAGCGACAAGTTCCCGCGTGAATGGCGGCGCTTTGTCGTGGATTGCGCGCGCAAGCCATCGCCCGACTGAGTCTTACAGCCGGTAGGACGGATCCACGCGGTCGGCCTGGCGCAGCAGGGCGGCCCATTCGCGCCATCCATCCCAGTTGCCCAGCGGCGGAGCCGCGCCGTCGCGCTTGCGCGCGCGCGCAGGCGCCAGAATGTCCGTCGACCTGGCGATCACCTCGGCCGTGGGCAAATGCAGGGGCTTTCCGGTAGCCAGAAAGTCCATCTGCACTCGACAGGCCGATTCGAGACGATGCATGAGCAGGAACGCCTCGGGGATGCTGCGCCCGCAGGTCAGCAAGCCGTGATTGCGCAACACCATGGCATCCTTGTCGCCAAGATCTTCCACCAGTCGGGCGCGCTCGTCCGGCGCTACCGCCGGGCCTTCAAACTCGTGGTAAGCCAGACTGTCATGAAAACGCAGCGCGATCAGGGTCGCTGGCATCAGCCCGCATTCGAGCGTGGACAATGCCATGCCGGAGCGTGTGTGGGTATGCAACACGCAGGCCACGTCATGACGCGCCCCATGCACCGCGCTGTGGATGATGTAGCCGGCGTGATTAACGTCAGCGGGGCCATCAGGCCGGCCAACAACGTTGCCCTCCAGGTCAATCTTGATCAGGCAGGAGGCCGTGATTTCCTCGTAGAGAAGGCCAAACGGATTGATGAGGAAATGGCCCTCCTCACCCGGCACGCGCGCCGTGATGTGGTTGTAGATCATGTCGGTCATGCCGTAGATCGCTACCAGACGGTAACAGGCAGCGAGATCAACGCGGGTTTGCCATTCGACTTCTGACACGCGTGCGCGCATCGGCACAGGGGCCGTGGATGTGGGTTGCATGCCTGTCTCCTTCAAAAAGCAGGTGCGGCGTGGCTCTGCTTTGATTAAACTGTTTGGGCACTCTAGAGGGCGCGTGGCAATCGGTCAATCCGCATTTCCACGACCTTGCGGTGCGGCCGGTATGAAGCGCCACAGAGCGATCAGCATCAAAACAAAATCATGGAGACAACAATGTCCTGGACTCACCGCGCACCCCTGCGGCTCGCCTGCTGCGCAGCTGCTCTGCTTGTTGGTATAAACCTGCCGGGCCATGCCGCCGACTACCCCGAGCGGCCGATCCGCCTGATCGTGCCCAACCCGCCCGGCGGCCCGAGCGACCTGATGGTGCGCTCGCTGGCCGCGCCTCTTGAAAAAATTCTCGGCAAGCCGCTCATCATCGACAATCAGGCGGGCGCCGCCGGCACCATCGGCGCCACCACCGTGGCGCGCGCCGCGCCGGATGGCTACACCTTATTCCTCGGCAACAACGGACCAATCAGCATCTCGCCGCTGCTGCAAAAACTGCCCTACGATCCGGCCACGGCGTTTGAGCCAGTGACCCTGCTGGCCAACACCCCCATGCTGCTGTACTCGAGCGCGTCGGTGCCGGCGCAGGACATCGCCAGCTTCATTCGCTATGCCGAAACCGTGCCCAAGGGCATCAACATCGGCGTGGTCGGCGGCACCACCTATCTGATGACCGAGCTGTTCCTGCGCGCCTCGAAGGTCAATGCGGTCAAGGTGTCCTACAAGGGCGGCGGACCGGTGACCACAGCGCTGCTCGCTGACGAACTGCAGGCCATGATCACCATCCCCTCGGCCTTGCTGAACGGCTACGTCAAAAGCGGCAAGCTGCGCGCGCTCGGCGTATCGACACCCAACCCGTCGGATCTGGCACCCGGCGTGCCGCCGATCTCACGCGCCGTGCCCGGCGTGGTTGGCGAGGTCTGGTTCGGTGTACTCGCACCGGCCGGCACGCCGGCAGCGATCACCGGCAAGTTGCAGGCGGCGTTTGCCCGGGCGATTGCACAGATTCCCGCTTCCTCCTTCCAGGAAGCGGGACTGACGCCAGTGGCCAGCGATGGCAAGACCCTGGGCAATCTGATGGCAGCGGAAACCCGGCAGTGGGCACAACTGATCCGCGAGGCCAACATCAAGTTTGACTGAGGGCCTACACACCGGTTGCGCGTTACAATGCGGCCCTGCGGTCATGCCCTGCCGGGTGTCGCACGCAACACCACAACGAGAAGAATCATCAGGAGACCAGCATGCGTTTGAGAATCGTCTTTCCATCGTCGCGCGCCGGCTATCCAGACCGCGAAGTCGAACTGCGCAACGCCACGCTGCGCAAATTTTGCGGTCCGGATGTCGAGCTTGAGTTTGTCTACCCACCGACTGGCGGAACCTTCAAGCAAGGCCTGACCTGGGCGGATTTCCAGCCGATGATTCCGGCCTTTGTCGATGCCGCCATCACTGCCGAAAAAGACGGCTGTGATGCGTTCATGGTGCATTGTGTATACGACCCGGGTGTGGCGCAGATCCGCACCGTGACGAAGATACCGTGCATCGGGTTTGGCCAGTCGGTGTTTCAGGCTGCCATCCAGATTGCGCCGCGTTTCGCCCTGATCACCCCGAACGATTCGCTGACCGAAACGGCCCTGGAAATTCTGGAAACCAACGGCCTGCGTGATCGGCTTGCACACATCGAGCCGCTCAATATCGAATTGCCCGAAGCGCATCTGCGCATTGCCGAGCTGCGCACGCGCGGCCTCGACATTGCCCGACGCGCCAAAGCCGCCGGCGCCGGCGTCATCATCCCCTACGGACTGGCGCTCGTGCCAACCCATCTGAGCTGTGAAGACATCCATCAGGCGGCGGGCGTGCCGGTGCTCAATCCAGCCGAAATTGGCATCCGTACCGCCGAAATGATCATGGCCGCGCTGCGCTGAATCCACCAATTACCAAGGAAACCCGAATGACCTCACGCCGCCCCCTCTGCACCCGCCTGCTTGCCGGCCTCGGCCTGGCCTGCGCGCTCTTCAATGCGTCCGCCCAGGACTTTCCCAACAAGCCGATCCGCATG
>CANJOT010000373.1 GCA_947475815.1 Burkholderiales bacterium
ATCTGGTACGTGGGCGATGCCTTTGCGCTCGGCATGAGCATTGCCGAGGTACATCAGCTCACGCACATCGACAACTGGTTTCTGGCGCAGATCAAGCAGATCATCGACATCGAATTGCAGCTCGAACACCACTCGCTGGCCGCGCTGGACCGCGACACGCTGTATCGCCTCAAACAGAAGGGCTTCTCGGACCGGCGTCTGGCGCACCTGATGAACACCACCGAGACGGCGGTGCGCGCGCGCCGTCATGCCGAGGGTGTGCGTCCGGTCTACAAACGGGTGGATACCTGCGCTGGCGAATTCGCCACGCACACGGCCTATATGTATTCGAGCTACGAAGGCGGGCCTGACGAGGGCGAATGTGAAGCCCAGCCGACCAAGCGCAAGAAGGTGGTGGTGCTTGGCGGCGGGCCGAACCGCATCGGTCAGGGCATCGAGTTTGATTATTGCTGCGTGCACGCTGCGCTCGCCATGCGCGAGGATGGTTACGAAACCATCATGGTCAACTGCAATCCCGAAACCGTTTCGACCGATTACGATACCTCCGACCGCCTGTATTTCGAACCGGTCACCCTGGAAGATGTGCTCGAGATCGTCGACAAGGAAAAGCCCTTCGGCGTGATCGTGCAATATGGTGGCCAGACGCCGCTCAAGCTGGCGCGTGCCCTGGAAGCCAACGGCGTGCCCATCATCGGTACCTCGCCCGACATGATCGACGCCGCCGAAGACCGCGAGCGCTTCCAGCAGTTCATCACCGAGCTTGGCCTGCTGCAGCCGCCCAACCGCACGGCGCGCAGCGAAGCCGAGGCACTCGAGCGCGCCCAGCAGATTGGCTACCCGCTGGTCGTGCGGCCCAGCTATGTGCTCGGCGGACGCGCCATGGAAATCGTCCACGAACAGCGTGATCTCGAGCGGTATATGCGCGAAGCGGTCAAGGTGAGCAATGATTCTCCCGTGCTGCTCGACCGCTTCCTGAATGACGCCATCGAGGTCGATGTCGATTGCATCTCGGACGGCAAGCGCACCTTCATCGGTGGTGTGATGGAACACATCGAGCAGGCCGGTGTGCATTCGGGCGATTCAGCGTGTTCACTGCCGCCGTTTTCGCTCTCGCCCGCCACCATCAAGCTGCTCAAGGAACAGACCTCGCAGATGGCGCGCGCCCTGAACGTCATCGGCCTCATGAACGTGCAGTTCGCCATCCAGCAGCACGATGGCGTGGATAAGGTCTTCGTGCTTGAAGTCAATCCGCGTGCCTCGCGCACCGTCCCTTACGTCTCCAAGGCCACCGGTCTGCAACTGGCCAAGATCGCGGCGCGCTGCATGGCCGGTCAGTCGCTGGACGAGCAGGGCATCGGCGACGAGGTGGTGCCGCACTACTACTCGGTCAAGGAAGCGGTGTTCCCCTTCGTCAAGTTCCCGGGGGTCGACACCATCCTGGGGCCAGAAATGAAGTCCACCGGGGAAGTCATGGGCATCGGCAAGACTTTTGGCGAAGCCTTCGTCAAGTCGCAGCTGGCGGCCAGCGTGCGCCTGCCGGAAGCATCGAGCGGTAAGGTCTTCATCAGCGTCAAGAACGGCGATAAACCCAAGGCCATCGAAGTGGCGCGCGATCTGCACGCGCTTGGCTTTGCGCTCGTCGCCACGCGCGGCACGGCAGCGGCCATCAACGCGGCCGGCATCCCGGTGATGACCGTCAACAAGGTCACCGAAGGGCGGCCGCATGTGGTCGACATGATCAAGAACGGCGAGATTTCGCTGGTCATCAACACCGTCGAAGAAAAGCGCAATGCCATCACGGATTCGCGTTCAATTCGTACGACTGCACTGGCGAGTCGGGTGACGCAGTACACTACGGTAGCTGGCGCGGTGGCCGCGGTGGAAGGTATGCGTCACATGGCCGGCCTGCATGTGTATGATTTACAAGGCTTGCACCGCAGCTTAAACTAGTCAGCATCCAAGCCGACATTTCTGGCTTTCCCCGGGACACTGACCGCAGATCTCTGCGGACAGGTCCGTTTTGGCCTTCCTGCGGGTATTGTCTACCCGCGAGCCAGGCCTCATTTTTCGATTGTTTGATGGACCATCATGAGTTCAATTCCCCTTACTGTGCGTGGCGCCGAGTTGCTCAGGGCCGAACTGCATCGACTCAAGCATGTTGAACGTCCGAATGTCATCAACGCCATTTCGGAGGCGCGTGCCCAGGGCGACCTGTCGGAAAATGCCGAATACGAAGCTGCCAAGGAACGGCAGAGTTTCATTGAGGGCCGGATTCAGGAGCTCGAGGGCAAGCTGTCAAACGCTCAGGTGATCGATCCGCGCCTGCTCGACGCCGAAGGCCGCGTGGTGTTTGGCACCACGGTCAAGCTCGAATCGATGGAGGGTGGTGACGTGGTGGTCTACCAGATCGTTGGCGAGGACGAGGCCGACATCAAGGAAGGCAAGATCTCCGTGGGCAGCCCGATTGCCCGTGCCCTGATTGGCAAGTATGAAGGTGACATCGCCGTCGTGCAGGCCCCGGGCGGTGTGCGCGAGTACGAAATACTCGCCGTGCGTTACGAATAAAATTCAGCCGCCGGATTTTATGCCGGCGGATCATCGTAAAGCAGGACAGGGCGGCGCCGTGCGGGCGCCGTTTAGCGCGCCTGGAAGGGCTTCTTGCCTGAGCGCTGACCTGAGGCGCGTGCCCGTTCAGTGCGGTTGGGCCGCTCACGCGGCGCGGCCTCAGCTTCGGCTGCAGCCCGGCCATTGCGACGCGGATTGGCGGTCTTGCCGGAAATGGCATTGACGCGCCGAGGGGGTGCAAGGGCGCCACGCGCGGGGGCTTTTTTCGCTGCGGTGGTGCTGCGGGCGGCCGGTTTGGCCGGCGGCAGTTCGCGCTCCTCGGTGGGGCGGAAAATCACCAGCAGCTTGCCGATGTGCTGCACCGGGGCGGCATGGAGCTCGGTGCAGATGGTGTCATAGGCGGCGATGCGCGCGGCGCGGTCGTCGCCGGTCATACGCACCTTGATCAGTTCGTGTGAGCTCAGGCTGCGGTCAATTTCCTTGAGCACAGCGGGGGTCAGCCCGGCATCGCC
>CANJOT010000374.1 GCA_947475815.1 Burkholderiales bacterium
ATCAACGGCGCCACCGATGCCGTCAAGCTGGTGATCGGTTCAGCCGAAAGCGACCTCGCTGGCTCTACCACCCAGTATCTGGTGCCGCAGACCGGCTCGGGTGCCATCGGTGGTGAGGGCGGCAACGACGTGCTGATCGGCGATCCGGGTGGATCAAGCAACATCCCCGGCTCGACGGCCAACCTGGTCTTCGTGCTCGACACTTCAGGCAGCATGACGACCAACATTACATTTGGTGGCGGCACAGTGCAGCGGATCGACGCGATCAAGAGCTCCAGCATCGCTTCGCTCAATGATCTGGCCAATTCAGGTGCGAACAACATCCGCGTCACCATCGTTGACTTCAACAGCACGGCCACCAACCGCGGCACTTTCGATCTGGTCATCAACGGCGTCAAGAACACAGCCGGCCTGACCAGCGCGATCGCAGCGGTCAATGCCATGACGGCCGGTGGCAACACCAACTACGAAGCCGGCCTGCAAACGGCGCTCGACTGGATTAACGGCAACAGCGCCATCGACCCGCTTGCCAATGCCAACGTCAATAAAGTGTTATTCATCTCTGACGGCGCGCCCAACCAAGCCTTCACGGCCAATGGCACGACCGTGGCCAGTTTCAGCGCCTCGGATGCTCTCAAGCAGATCCTCGGCACCTACAACGTGAGCGGCAACTCAAACGATGACACGGTTAGCGAAGTCGGCAAGATTGAATCGTCGACCGGTCACCAGGCCTTCACCATCGAGGCCGTCGGCATTAACGTCAGCACTTCGGCGCTGTCGATCCTCAGTCAGGTGGAAGGCACCGGCGGTGCGGCCGACAACATCACCACGGCTGGCCAACTGACGACGGTGGTGGGCACCATCACCAGCGGCACGACGGTGCAAACTGCGGCGGGTGGCGACAGCATCAGCGGTAGCCTTGGCGACGACCTGATCTTCGGCGATGCCCTCAACACCGATGCGCTGGCCACCGCCAAGGGCCTCTCCACGGCCCCCGGCTCAGGCTGGCTGGTGTTCCAGCAACTGGAAGGGGTGCAAGGCAACGGCTGGACGCGTGACGACACCATCAACTACATCAAGTCGCATGTGAAGGAGCTTGGTGCAGAAACCGCTCGGACCGGCGGTAACGACACGCTCAGCGGGGGTGAAGGCAACGACACCATCCTTGGCCAGGAAGGCAAGGACACCATCAGTGGCGGCGCCGGCAACGACATTCTGGTCGGCGGCACCAACGACGACATCATGACCGGCGGACTGGGTGCCGATACCTTCCTGTACCTGAAGGGCAACCTGGCCAGCACGACCCTCGGCGATACCATCTCCGACTTCAACGTGGCTGAAGGCGACAAGCTCAACCTCGACGATCTGCTGACTGGCGTGACCACCACGACGGCCAACCTGATCAACGGCGGTTACCTGCGCTTTGACAGCGTTGTGGTCGACAACGTCAACAACACCACCACGGTGAAGTTGAGCGTCGACCTCGATGGCGGCGCGGGCACCGCCGCACCGCTGGCCACGATCACCATGAATGGCATCGCCACGACGGATCACACCCAGATCCTCAACGCGCTGCTCAGCCATAGCGATCCGCTGGCCTGATACGGATGGACTGAAGGGAACGTAAAAAAAGGGAGGCTGCGGCCTCCCTTTTTTTATCCTGCCAGCGGTGGCGCCGATCCGCGCGATCGTGATTCCCTCAGACTGACGATAGCCAACTAACGCTCAGCCGCGCTCCAGCGCAAGGAATTCAGTGCGCAGTGCCAGATTGGTCTGCAGTTCACCCAGCATCGCCGACGTGACGGTTTCTTCGCCGGGAGTGCGGATGCCACGGCTTTCCATACACATGTGGCGGCAGCGTACGACCACACCCACCGACAGCGGTTTGAGATGGGTCATCAGGGCGTCGGCAACCTGGATCGTCAGCCGCTCCTGCACCTGCAGGCGCTTGGCGAAGCAATCGACCAGCCGGGTCAGCTTGGACAGGCCGACAATCGAACCGCGCGGCGTGTAGCCGATGGTCGCCAGTCCGAAAAATGGTGCGAGGTGATGTTCGCAATGGCTATAGACCGGAATGCCGCGGACCAGAATCAGCTCATTGTATTTTTCGGCACCATCGGAAAAAACCTTGAGAATGTCGGCCGGATCCTGCTCATACCCTGAGGTCCAGTGTTTCCACGCCTTGGCCATGCGCTGGGGTGTTTCCAGCAGCCCGGACCGATCCGGATTTTCGCCCAGTTCGCGCAGCAGACGCCGCCAGTCTTCGTTTGAAAAATGGTCTCCACTCATGATCGCACCCATGTGATTCAATTTTGACGAGAGGCATTGCGGAGGGTGCCATGCCCTCCCATCAACGCCGCGACCGGCCGTTGCCGGCCGGTCCTTCATCCCTGCCCTGCGTTTATAAACTTACGAAACCTGTTGAATACCGGCAATCAGCCAGGTTGCATGCTCATCCTTGAGGTTCTTGCGCAGGTGCCAAATTTCGTTGAACGGCTGCGGCTCGGTGCCGGCCGTCTCGCGGATCAGACCAGTGTAACGCACGCTCAGGATGCCAAAATCACCCTCAGTGACCAGTTCAATAAAGTCGGCCTTGAGATTGATCACATCGGTGCGTTGCGCCACCTCGCCGCGTTCATGAATCTGCATGGCCAGCTCGGCATACACTTCCGGCGTGGTCGAACTGCGGATGTCTTCCAGATCGCGCACATCGTTCGCAGCCTGCAGGCGAATGAAGGCCGATTCAGCGACCCGCATCAGGCCGGCCACTTCGGGGCTGTCGGGCTGCACAGGAATGGCATTAGACGTTTCGGGTCCAAACGCCTGGCCCTGGAAGGCATCCGGTTTGGCAGCGCTCACCGTGGCAGAACCCGAGCCACCAAAACCCGGGGAAGGCGGAACCGGCGCACCGGCGCCGGCAAACTCCATGCCGGAGGTGCGCATCGGGGCCATGCCGTCAGGCATGGCCGCAGCGTTCTTGCGCGCGGAGAGAAAGCGCATCACCAGCATGATGACTACGCCAGCCACCAGAGCCATCAACAATCCCGACCCCAAGCCGCCGAGGCCGCCCA
>CANJOT010000375.1 GCA_947475815.1 Burkholderiales bacterium
AGTGTCGACGCCAATAGACTGGAACCATATTGCGCGGTATCGACCGGAAGGTATGTTGTGTAAACGGTCACCGAGACGACTGCCAACATGACGAACAGGGCAGGGTAAAGGCGCCTGATTCGCTTGAGATAGAACCCTGCTATCGAGAGCTTTCCGGCTTGAAGATCGCGCCAAATGTGGTCGGTTATCAGGTAGCCGGAAATGACGTAAAAAATATCGACGCCTACAAATCCGCCTGGAAGATGAAATGCGCTGATGTGGAAGATGAGTACGCCAAGAATCGCGATGGCGCGAAGGCCCTCGATGTCAAGTCGGTAATGCGCGTTGACCATAGGCTGGTCACCCTATCGCTAAGCCGCGCGGCATCGTTCTAAAGTCATTATTCGTCCTGTCCGGTATTCACTTGCAGGAAGGGTTCGTTTGAAGCTACGGGAGAAGCGAATAGCTTTCCGCCCTCATATCGGTTTCTGCTTTGCGGAGCATTTGAGGCCAATAGCGGCTCTTAGAATTGACGAAACGCCTGCCGCCTCTTTGGGATCAAGGTGAATGCCGTCTATGGTGTGAATGGCTTGTCCTTTGCCGAGTTCGTCAAAGCCAATAATGGGAGCCTGGGGAAACGCCTTGCGAAAAGCAGTGCGAATCTGAGTCGCCTGCACAGAATTCTCAAGTTCGGGGTTGACGGGCATTTCAAAAAAGCCAATCTGCGTTCCACGCTTCTCAAGAATGGCGATGGCATTCTTTAGTTCGCTCAGGCTAATTTGGAGCGTCGCTTCAGGGAGCGGTTGAGCGTATATCCCGCGTTTTGATTGCAACGCAGCTTGGAAAATGCCCGGCTCAATAGAATCAGCCGAAGGCCCTTTCCTGCCCGAGGCGAAGGCGCTAAAGACAAGATTTATTGGCATATTCTCGGTGTGGAACAGCGCCGAAACTCTGGGAAGAAAGCCGCCCGCCTTTTCGACCAATGGTCCGTTGGCCTTGCGCCCCAGTACATTGATTTCCACATAGACCTGCTTCGGTTGGTGCCCCGATTTGACGATGGCTTCGAGCCCCGTGAGCATGGACTCGCCGCTCAGCGCCATGTTGTAAACGCATCCGTCGAGATCGTCGAACCCAAGGCGTTCCGCAAGCGAACTGCCGACAAGGACGACTTGCGGACCACGGTTCCCGCTGCTCTGGTTCGAGCGAAGGTATTTTTCTAGCACGTACCGGTTGGCCTGCCACTGGCTTTGTATCTTCACGTTTGCAGGCCGCGGTCCGAATGCCAGGTACGCAGCAAAGGCGATGAGCAGCGCAACAGCCGTAGCCAGGGTGACTTTCATGTCTAGAACTGAAAGTAGATAAATGGAACGGCGGGCCCGGGGTTCGTGATGATCAAAAACAGCATCACCCCATGGCCAACGTCTTTTAGCTGGCGCGGCACCTGGCGTTTTGCCGCATGCGCCAAGTGGTACAGCAACACCGCCGATCCGTAGACGGCTATCAGGAAAGCTACCGGCTTCGCCATGCCGCTGGCTTTGCTGCCGGCCAGGGTATTGAGGTACAGCAGTGCCTCTGAAAAGTTCTGCAGCTTGAAGAACAACCACCCCATGGTCACGAAATTGAATACAAGAAAAGTGCGCAACGCTATTGCCAGCGGATTGCTCGTCGTCATGAATCTGCTGCCCAGCCAGGGCCGTTCCAGCGCCAGACCTATGCCGTGCCACAAGCCCCATACGGCAAAGCTCCAAGCTGCGCCATGCCACAAGCCACCCAGGAACATCACGATGATGAGGTTGATGTAGGTTCTCACGGTTCCCTTGTGGCTTCCCCCGAGCGGGATGTACAGATAGTCGCGCAACCAACTGGACAGCGATATGTGCCAGCGCCTCCAGAAGTCCGAGATGGACGTGGAGATGTACGGAAAGTTGAAGTTCGCCGGCAACTCGTACCCCAGCAGCTTTCCCAGACCAATAGCGATCAGGGAATAACCGGCGAAGTCCGAAAATATCTGGGCCGAATACCCATACAGAAGGATCAGTAGGTCAGCCGACGATCGCCACTGAAAATACGGATAAGCGATCCAGTAGGTCTGCTCCGAAAGGTTGTCCGCAATGACTGACTTTAGGAAATATCCGACCGTCAGGAGTCGGAATGCGCCCAGGTAGTCGATATCGCGGAATCGCTTGGGGCCGACCTGCGGGTAGAAGCTTTTGGCCTTAATGATCGGGCCGGCGATCAACTGAGGAAAAAACACCAGGTACAAGAGGGTCTCGCCCAGATATTTGACGACGCTGCTTTGCTTTTCGGCAGAAAACGCGTTATTGCCACGGTAGACATCGACTAGCAGGCTGATGCCGTGGAAGGAGTAGAAGGAAATTCCTATCGGCAGCGGGGCGAGCAATAGCCACCCGCCCAGGCTGTTGGGTGAATGGCTGGTCAGGTCGACAATGTGCGGTAGGACCAGAAACTTGTATTTGAAGAAACCCAGCATGGCCAGGTTGGCCGCAACGCCGATGGTTGCGTACCGTTTGGCGTTGCGTGGGTTATCGGTCGTGAGCACACCGTAACTCGACACGCCGGTGATGAACCATGAAGTCAGGAACACCGCCAGCAATGCCGGCGCTTCCCAAGCGTAGAAAAACAGCGACGCCGCGATCAGGATAAAAACCTGGACGCGGCCCGAGCGCGCCAGGTAATACGCGGTAAAGGCAATTGCAAAAAATGCAAGAAAGACCGTGTCGGTGTAGTTCACGATGAGTGGGCGATGGAAGCCATGCGATGCCGGCTATGCGGCCTGAGACAAAGGTTGCCTTGTGGACATCAACAGTGGCAACTGCCTTTGCACCGCACTCACGAACGCCGGTTCGAACCCGGCAGCCTGCGCCACCGGCTGTGCCAACAGCGCCTCCACCTGCGACACGATGAAGTCCGCCTTCAGGTCCAGCAGCGACTGGAAAGGCACGCCAAAACGTTCGGCCAATGCGCGCACCTTGCCCTTGCCCAGCGTGTAGTCGATGGCCACGGCTGGCAGCTCCAGCCCCAGCGCAAACACCAGCGCGTGAAAACGCATGGTC
>CANJOT010000376.1 GCA_947475815.1 Burkholderiales bacterium
AGGTCGATGACGACACGCTCGTGGTGTTTCTGCGCGGACGGCTCACGTTTGCGCCGGACCAGTACGCGTTTTTTCATGTTTCGTTCACGCCTTCCGGACCGGTCATCGTCGAGGAAGAAGCCGAACAGAGCCGCCAGGCCGTGGTGCGTTTCGTTGATGCGATCCAGGCGCGCCTGGACATTGGCCCTGCCGCCACCGTCATCGCCGGCTTCAGTCAGGGCGGCATCATGGCGACCAGCCTGGCACTGAGCGCGCCGCATCTGGTGGCCGGCTTTGGCCTGCTATCCGGTCGCATTCTGCCGGAGCTGGCGCCGTATATCGCCGAGCCAGCCGGCCTGACTGTACTGAAGGGTTTTGTCGCGCACGGCCATCAGGATGCAACCCTGCCGGTCAGCTGGGCACATCGCGCCCAGAAGAGTCTCACCGAACTCGGCGTCGGACACGAATTTCACCTTTATCCGGGCGGCCACCAGTTGCTGCCGGGCATGGTGGCCGATTTCCTGCGCTGGTTTGATGGGCTCCAGATTGGCAGTTAACGACGATGAATGGCGCCGACATGCCAGACCATGTCGGTGCGTGGCGGGTAGCGGCTTAGTCGATCGAAATTGCCGTGGTCTTGAGCATGCTGGCCCAGCGGTCCACTTCCTGATTGAGCATGACGCGGAATTCCTCGGAACTGTTGGGCACCGGGTCGAGGCCGTTCTGGGTTAGCCAGGCGCTGACCTCGGGGTCTTGCAGCACGGCGGCGATTTCCCGGTTCATCTGTTTGAGAAGGGCAGGCGGGGTTTTCGGCGGTGCGAAAAAAGCATACCAGACACCAAAGTCATAGTCGATCACCCTGGCTTCATTGATGGTCGGCAACTCCGGCCAGGCATTGCTGCGTTTGCCGGTGGTGACCGCAAGCGGACGGATGCGACCCGTGAGGGCTTGCGGTTTCGCCGTCACCAGCGGGGTGAACAAGACTTGCACCTCGTTGGCCATGAGCGCCGTCATGGCCGGGCCACCGCCCTTGTAGGGCACGTGGACGATCTTCACGCCGGCCAGCGAGTTGAACATTTCCGTGAGCAGATGCACCGATGAGCCGATGCCTGGCGTGCCGTAATTGAGCTTGCCCGGATTCTGGCGCGCATAGTCGATCAGCCCGGCCATGCTGGTGAAGGGCATCGCATTGCTGCTGGCCACTGCCAGTCCCGCTGTCGCCGCCATGATCACCGGAGTGAGATCCTTGCGCACATCGTAAGTGGGCTTCTTGCGCATCAAGGGGTCAGTGATGATGCTGCCGCTGTGCAGCAGGAAGGTATAACCGTCCGGTTCAGCGCGCATGACAAACTCGGTGCCGATGGCGCCGCCGGCGCCCGGCTTGGGTTCGATGATGATGGGCTGGCCAAGTCGTAGCGAGAGCTTGACGGAAATCTGGCGCGCGAAGGCTTCGACACTGCCACCGGAGGCAAATGGCACGATCAAACGGATCGGCTTGGTGGGGTAATCGGCAGCCTGCGCGGGTAACGCGCCGCCCAGAGTGAGGGCGCACAGCAGGCCGATGAAACTTTGTTTTCCCGACGTCAACATGTTGGTTCCTCTTGGTGGGTGGACGGGTCCTGACGGTTCATCCAATCGCGCCGGCAGCACGCAGGGCAGTGATGTCCAGGGTGCTTTTGCCAAGGATGCCAGCGAGTACTTCTTCGGTGTGTTCGGCAAGCAGGGGCGGCGGGCGGCGCAACTCGCCGGCGCAATCGCTAAAACGAAATGGGATGCCGATCTGACTAAGCTTACCGATCACCGGATGTTCGACGGTGCGCACCATGTTGGGCGAGGTCTGGTGCAGTTCGTCAAAGGCAGTGGCGAGATCGTTGACCGGCGCGCACGGGATGTTGGCGTCTTCCAGCGCGGCGATCCATTCGTCCGTGGTGCGCTGTTTCATCAGGTCGTCGAGAATTGGAATGAGCGCAGTACGGTGCACCACCCGTTTCTGGTTGGTCTGAAAACGCACATCCGTGGTCAGATCGACGCGGCCGAGCAGGGTGGCGAAGGCCGTGAAGGTCCGATTCGTGCCCGCACCGACCACGACATACCCGTCGCGCGTCGGAAAGGCCTGGTAGGGAACAAGCTGTGGATGACCCGAGCCCACCGGCGTGATGTCGGCCGCACCGTCCATCACGGCGACAGAATAATTGGCCAGCATGCTCATGGTGGCGTCGAGCAGTGAAACACTGACCTCCTGACCGCGACCGGTCGTGGCGCGGTCGACCAGCGCCGCGAGGATGGCTGTCGACAGATAGATGCCGCCACCAAAGTCGGAGATCGAGGCGCCCAGACGCAGCGGGTCGGTCGAGCCGGGCATGCCGGTGATGCGCATCACGCCCGAGCGCGCCTGCACGGCCACATCCATGCCGGCGCGGTTCGAGAGCACACCGTCGTCACCATAGGCGGAGATGTTGGCGTAGATCAGGCGCGCGTTGAGTGGCGCCAGATCCTCATAGGCAATGCCGAGGCGCTGCACCACGCCCGGGCTGAAGTTCTGTGCCACCACGTCGGCCCAGCCGGCCAGTTCCTTGATGAGCGCCTTGCCCTCGGGCTTGCTCAGGTCGATGCCGACGCTGCGTTTGTTGCGGTTGACGGACAGAAAATAATCGCCGCCGGTACGCGGGATGTCGTCGGTGTAACGCGTGCTGACGTTCATGAAGCGCGAGGCGTCACCGCGACCGGGCTTCTCGATCTTTAGAACGTCGGCACCGAGGTCGCCCAGCACCATGGTGCAATAGGGCCCCGCGACACCATGGGTGAGGTCAAGGATCTTGATGCCCTCGAGCGGCCGGCGCGGTGTGGTCATGGTGGATTTCATGTCAGCAGACCATGGACAGGTCGCGCGAGGGCAGGCGCACACTGGCCGTGCCGTCGACATTGGTTTCACCCCGCTGGTTGGTGCCCCACCAGCGCACGTCGACCAGCGCTTCGCCGTTTTCCTTGCGCTTGCCGGTGATTTCGCCGGTCAGTCTGGTCAGGTCGCCAACGAGGTTGGGCTTGATGACGCGCGCCGTGAATTTGCG
>CANJOT010000377.1 GCA_947475815.1 Burkholderiales bacterium
AAGTTGTGGATGGTTGGGGCACAAGGAAACGCAGACGCAGACGCAGACATGCACCGCTGTCTGCCAGAAAGCAGCCTGAAAGCGGCCAGAGAACGCATGCGCCAAACCACAATTGTTGAGGACTGTCTCGTTGACCGTCGCGTGTAAGGGCGACGGCTGTTTATTTTTTTGCTACGACCACATGTTCAGACGGATCGCGCCGGCCTGTCAAGAACAAAGACCCGAACAAAGACCCGAACAAAGACCCGAAGGTCCCGATCTGACCGGCGCGACGCTGTTCAATCCGGACGGATGTTGCCGTCCTTGATGACCTTGGCCCACTTGGTCAGATCGTTCTTGAGGAAGGTGTTGAACTGCTCGGGGGTGTCCTGATACACCACGTCGGCGCCCAGACTGGTCCAGCGATCCTTGAGTTCCGGCGCCTTGAGGGCCTTGACGATTTCATCGTGCAAACGATTGACGATGGCCGGCGGCGTGCCGGCCGGTGCGAGCATGCCATACCAGGCCGAAATTTCGAAGCCCGGCAGGCCGGCTTCGGCGACGGTCGGCAGATCGGGCGCGGCCGCGGTGCGCATCGAACCGGTGGTGGCGAGCGCGCGCAGCTTGCCCGTCTTGACGTGCGGCAAGGCGATTGGCCCGCCCGGGAACATCAGGCTGACGTGGCCGCCGAGCAGGTCGGTGACAGCCTGTGTGACGCCCTTGTAGGGCACGTGCACCATGCTGACGCCGCCGAGTTTGTTGAACATCTCGCCAGCCAGATGCAGGGTGCTGCCGGTACCGGCCGAGCCATAGTTGACCTTGCCCGGCTGGGCGCGCACAAAAGCGAGCAGCTCGGCGACGCTCTTGACCGGCACCGAAGGATGCACCACCAGCACCAGCGGCGTCACGGCAACCAGCGTGATGGGTGCAAAGTCCTTGATCGGGTCGAAGGTCTGGTTCGGGTAGAGGGCCGGGTTGATGGTGTGCGGGCTGGCCGTCATCAACAAGGTGTAGCCATCGGGCGCGGCCTTGGCCACGGCCTCGGTGCCGATGGCGTAATTGGCGCCGGCGCGATTGTCGACGATGAACTGCTGGCCAAACACGGCGCTCAGTTTTTCAGCGATGGCGCGGCCGATGACATCACCCGGCCCGCCCGCCGGCGCCGGCACGATCACCTTGACCGGGCGGTTCGGCCAGGCCTGTGCGAGGGCGCTGGTGCCCGACAGCAGCAGGCAGGCGGCGGCTGCAACGGCTGCGGTAATTTTTGCTCCTGGCCCGATGGATTTCGTCATGCGTGGATTCATTCTTCTCTCCGGTAATTAATCTTCTGAAACAGCGCTTGTTCCCGTTCGTTCCTACAATTCATTGCCGGCCGCATGGCCTTCGGCCGTGGCGGCGAGCAGGCCGCGCGCCGAAAAACAGTCGCCCACCTGACGCGCTATGATGCCATGCGCGCGCAGTCCGCTGGCTAGATCATCTTCTGGCGCGCGCGGGGTTGACCAGGCCAGGAAGGCGACGTTGTCGATGCAGCCCACATCGTCGTTGTACAGGTCAACATAGTCGAGCCTGCCATCATTTTCAAAACCGTCACTCCAGCGCGGCTCGGCCAGCACGATGATGCGGATGCGTTTTTCATGCAGGCGCCGCAGGATGCCCTGACGCACCACGACGGCGATTTCCTGCGCGATGGTGTCGCGCGGTGTGATGATCACGACGCTTTCGAACAGGGTATGCAGATGCTCGGCCGCGGCGTAGGTGCCCTCGCCATGATCCATGTCGAAAATGACCGCCGTGCCGGCCTGGCGGCTGGTGTGACGCAGCACGTCCTGCATGGCCGCGCGCAGGTCGGGCACCAGCCCTGCCTCACGCACGTCGGCGGGCAACCAGGACGGCGCGAGCATATTGGCGCCGGTGGCCAGCACCACTTCCTGCGGCTGTAGTGCCAGCACATCCTCCAGCGTGGCGCTGCGGCCGAGCACAAAGCGCACGCCGGCGCGCTGCGCCGCGGCGTGCTGGTAGTCATACACGCTGCTGGTGGCTTCGCCGCCCGGCAGCAAGGCGCGCAGGCGGGTTTTGCCACCGACCTCGGCGCTGCGTCCAAACAGCGTCACCGCATGGCCACGCGCTGCCGCCACCCAGGCTGCTTCCAGTCCGGCCACGCCCGCGCCAACGATCACCACACGCTTGCGTTCTGTCGCTACGGTAGGCCAGAAATCGACTTCATCCACACGTGCCAGGCGCGGGTTGTTGTCGCAGGCCAGCGGTGAGCGCAGCGTAGACACCTGCTCCCAGCAGGTATTGCAGGACACGCAGTAGCGGATGTCATGCGCCCGACCCAAGGCCGCCTTCAGCGTCCAGGCGGCGTCGGTGATGAGCGCGCGGCCGATGCCGGCCAGTTCGGCTGTGCCATCGGCGATCAGTGCATCGGCCTCGGCCGGGTCGGTAATGCGCCCGAGCGCGATCACGGGCACGTCCGGGATGCTGGTGTGCAGGGTGCGGATCAGATCGCGATAGGGCACGCGCGGCCGGTGGCCGTCGGGCACATGCATTTCGAGCGTGCGCGAATGGCTGCCCTGGGCAAAGCAGACATAGTCGACGTTGCCGGGCGCGCACAGTTGCGCCGCGATCGGTCCGGCCAGCGCGGCGTTGATGCTGTTCGGGAGGCCATCATCGCCGGGCAGTTTCAGGCCGACGATGAAGTTGCTGCCGCACAGGTCGCGAATGGCAGCCACCAGTTCGGTCACCAGACGGCAGCGCCCGGCCAGATCGCCACCATACTGATCGGTACGGACGTTCGACCAGGGCGAGAAAAACTGGTGAAAAAAGTGGCCATGCGCGGCCGAGATTTCAATGCCGCTGAAACCGCAGCGCTGCATGCGCGCCGCCGAATTGGCGAACTCTTCAATCAGGGCGCGGATCTCATCGGCCCGCAAGGCCCGCGGCATGGTCCAACTCAGATCGTCCGGCAGGGCCGAGGCGCCAATGGCGTCGGGTGTGCGGCCAAAGGTATTGCGGCCGCGA